>NZ_JAQZAB010000110.1:252-83928 GCF_028640915.1 Pseudomonas sp. B3G-3
TACGGTTACCGGGATAGCGAATTCTTTTTCATGAAGATCAAGAGCGTCTTTCCCGGTATTCCGTGAAGAACCAATAAAAAGCCCCCGGACAACTCGGTTGTCCGGGGGCTTTTTTGTATCTGGTGATTGGATAGCGACTGATCGGACCTCTTCGCGGGCAAGCCCGCGAAGAGGCCGGCAAAGGCCACACACAAAAATGCCCGATCACAGGATCGGGCATTTCTTCATTCAAGCGATCAGTTACGGATACTGCTGAACCGTACCCGGCTGTTGCTGCTGACCACCATACTGCTGGCCAGGAATCGCCTTGAGGTTCACTTCCACCCGACGGTTCTGCGCACGGCCATTGACGTCGCTGTTGCTGGCGATCGGGTTATCCGGGCCAGCGCCACGGGCCGACAGGTTGGCACCGCTGACACCTTGCGAGGTCAGGTAGGTCGCCACGCTCTGGGCGCGACGCTGGGACAGGTCCATGTTGTGCTGGCGGCTGCCGGTGCTGTCGGTGTAGCCGACGATTTCGATCTGGTTCTGGTTGAACTCCTTGAGGGAGTTGGCCAGGTTGTTCAGCGGCTGATAGAAGCTTGGAGCGATGTTCGCCGAATCGGTGGCGAACGTGATGTTACCCGGCATGATCAGCTTGATCTGATCGCCCTGGCGCTGCACTTCGACCCCGGTATTGGCCATGCTGGCGCGCAGTTTCTTTTCCTGCTGGTCGGCGTAGTAGCCGTAGCCGGCGGCGGAAGCACCGACTACCGCGGCGCCAATCAGCGCGCCCTTGCCACGGTTGTTGTGGTCGATGGCGGCACCGGCCAGCGCACCGGCCAAGGCACCCAAGCCACCGTATTTTGCAGTTTTGCTCATGCCCGTGGAGCCGTCGGCCTGCCCCTGATTGTCATAGGGGTTAGGCGAAGCACAGCCGGACAACAAGGCCACAGCAGTAGCAACAACGATCAAACGACGCGAGGTGAACATGGAGAAGCTCCTACTTTTTTCATTCTGTGATGCAGCGGACGTTGGCAACAGACCTTTGCAGGCGTTTGAACACGGCCAATGACAAAAATTCCGTGAAACTTTTGACAGCAAATGTCAGGCCCTGACAAAGGGATTCTCACGCATTTCATCGCCCAGGCGGGTGTCCGGACCATGCCCGGCCACCACCATCGCGTCTTCATCGAGGGTGTACAGACGCTGCTTGATCGAACGCACGATGGTGGCCTGGTCGCCACCCCACAGGTCCGTGCGCCCTACCCCGCGCTTGAACAAGGTGTCGCCGGCAATCAGTAGCTTAGCCTCTGCGAACCAGAAGCTCATGGAACCTGGGGTATGTCCCGGCGTATGCAGGGCCACGCCGCAGCCGCAGGCCAGCTCTTCGTCGTCCGCCAGCCAGCGATCCGGCGCCGGTACCGGCGTGTAAGGCACGCCGAACATGCCGCACTGCATCTCCAGGTTGTCCCAGAGGAACTGATCCTCCTTGTGCAGGTGCAGGGTCGCGCCGGTTTTCTCCTTCATCTGCCCGGAGGCCAGGAAGTGATCCAGGTGGGCATGGGTATGAATGATGCTCACCACCTTCAGCCCCAGCGCGTCGAGCCGCGCCATGATCAGGTCGGGGTTGCCGCCCGGGTCGACGACGATGGCCTTTTTGGTAACAGGATCACCGATGACAGTCTACATGTAGACCCTTTGACACCTATATCCACATGTAGAAGCATGTGGACAAGCGACCAAAAGGATGAGTGCATGATGCGTTCCAAGCAATCCAAATCTCGCAGCAGGGACCGCTACAGCTCCCAGGCTCATCGGGTTCTCATACCCGAATTTCAGTTATTACAAGTCAGCTATTCTGCCGCTGAAAATGAGGCTGTCTTTAGTGGTCCAACTGAATACGTAACGTTAGGTGGTGAGGATGGTTACTATCCAAACTTCCCGGTTATTATTCAGGGGAACGGAGAGCCTTGGCGAATCGCAAACTTATACTTAACAACTAAACTTCAACGAGAGAGCGGATACGAATCTAGAACCTTTCGTGGAATCGCCGACCACCTACTTAATTACTTACGATTTCTAGAAGACGAAGGTCTAGACTATCTATACCTTCCGAAAAACAACAGACTCAAGGCAACCTTCCGCTATCACAAGCATCTTATTGAATTGCGAGACCTAGGAGAAATATCAACCAGCACTGCAGGTGCGAGGATAAACGCAATTGCCATATTTTATAGATCAATAATAGACTGGAATATAATTCATAAAGAGGAGATCCCACACCTGCCCTTCGAAGATGTAGTCAAGAAAATTATCGTAACCTCTGGATTCGGAACTCAAAACGCTATAAATGTAAAATCTCACAACCTAGCTATCAAGACGCCTAGGAACAATCTTCCCGCAGAATATATACGGGATGGTGGCTCTCTTCGCCCGCTGGTGTTAAGTCATCAAATATTGATTTTGAAAGCATTACTATCTTCTTCTCGCGAGTACCAACTTATATTTTATTTCGCCTTGTTTACAGGTGCACGGATGCAGACGGCTGGAACGATTAGGACCAGGCATTTGTATGGAAATTTAGATGGAGACGGAAACTTGCGGCTCAGTGTTGGATCAGGAACCTGCATTGACACCAAACGAGGCACGCCATTGACGTTACTCGTACCCGGCTGGCTAGTTAGAGACATGATAATTTACAGCCGCAGTCCGGAAGCAGTAAAGCGTCGCAAGCGCTCGTTCTATGGGGACACTGATGACAACTACCTTTTCTTAAGTAAGAATGGAATTCCATACTACACTAGCAAAAGAGAACTTTACGACAGGCAGAACTCATTGGTAAGCCGCAATACGCTATTAACCGATCGAGCAAGCGAGGTTTCGATTCAGGACGGCGGATCAATTCGGCAACATATCATCGAAATACTAATTCCCCGTATACGCAAGGAGGAACCTGAGTTTCAGAATTTCACATTTCATGATCTCAGGGCGACTTTCGGGATGAACCTTCTTGAAAGTCAGCTAAAACATCTTGGTAACAGGGCAATCACAGCTGCCATAGACTATGTTCAACAGCGCATGGGCCATCGTGACAAGTCAACAACAATGCAATATCTAAACTATAAATCAAGACTAGAATGGAAGTCACAGGTAGAGAGCGAGTTCGAACAAGCCCTATTCAAATATGTAAGGCTTACGTGACATTATGACAACTAGTCTAGCAGTACGCCCGATCTCCATCATCGATTATAAAAATCCTGATGTTGAAGCTTTACACCCACAAAATACTGTCATCGCAGGCGACAACAAAGTTACGAACGGAAAACGTTACTTAGATTTCGGTGCGCTTTGCTATCGACAAAGAAAGAAACGGTCGATTAACAGGTATGGAAAGTACGAGGGAATGTACATTAATCCATCATCGCTTGATATTGATCGACTTTCTCTGATCAGTAAAATTATTGAAGTAGCTCGAGCGCAGACTAGTTTTCTCACAACAGTAGGCTTTCACACTACAATCAAGTGCTTCTTTGATTGGGTTGATGGGCAAACAGAAGAATTCAAGCTCTCTAGCAGAGAATCAGGTAGTCTGGCGTACATTGGTTACACTAAATACTTGCTGGACAGGGTTGACTCCTCTTCAATAAGGGGCAACTCTCTTGCAGCTAACAGTGCGGCAATACTGCAAGTCTCCGCTCGACAAGTTTTAAGTTATGCTACGGGGATGCATGATAGAGAAATAGCACTGCTTACTACTTCAATAATCCAGACAGACCGTCAAGCTCATATCAATTTAAAACAGCTAAGCAGTGACGCCCAATCCCGGACATTTGCGACGTTAATCAAGTTCATTGATGAAGCGCATCGCCTTTTGGTTGAGGGCGGTGATTTTCCTATACACCTAATTTCCCCAGGAAGTGATCCCTATTTCGTCTACAGTCTTCATCAAAATACCGCTAAGACCCAAAAAGCCAACTTAAGTATGGCCAACTTTCTGTCAACATGCTCAGAATTTCCCAGCTGGGAAACGACAGCAGAACACTTCAGCATCCCTAAAAACAATCTACTATACAACTTAAACTATACCAACTACAAAAAAGCATACATCAAAAACAATATCGATAAGCGCTCTAGCATTCGACTCCAAATTGCAAATCACGCAATGACCGCGGGCATGCTAGCATTCATAGGGGCGACCGGATGCAACCTAAGTATCGCTCAAAAACTTGACATCGAAAGCTCTGAAGTATTACCCAGCACCCAAGGTTATCGTTTCTTTGGCGTGAAGCCTAGAGCTAATGGCAAGACTGTCGCGCCAGAATTCGGAGCCCGTTTCACACCCACATTTCATAAAATTCTTGAAATACGTAACTGGCTACTTGATGGCCGAGAATCTAATTATGTGTTTGTCATTTTACCCAAAGGAACGAACACAATCGGTTATGTTGGCACTAGCGCACTTCAAACCTTAAAAAAATTAATGCGAAAAATTTACCCCTTAATCTCTTGGGTTCCTGCCATACAATGGCGAAAAAATGTAAGCTACCAGTATATTAGCAAAAGTGGTGGGGACACTGTCCTGACCGCTGAAAAGCTCAGCAACACCGAGAGTACAGTAGCAAAAAACTATGCTAGACCTGCATTGGAAGAGTTCGCCAGTCAAATAACTAATTTGCTTGATGCTATCCATTCAACAGCAATCGCTAAGACGCGCACTACTGAGCACATTCCGGTCCGTATCGCCACGGACAAGAGGCAGGAAGCAACTATAGGTGTTGGAGGCTGCGTAAAAAAATCAGATATAGATCCGCAACGGACCGCCGGCTTCACCGAACAGGCGCCAAAACCCTCTTGCCGGGATCCCGAGACGTGTTTGTTTTGTGATTTCTATTCAGTGCATGCCGACGAAGACGA
This sequence comes from Pseudomonas sp. B3G-3, assembly GCF_028640915.1. Classification (NCBI taxonomy): domain Bacteria; kingdom Pseudomonadati; phylum Pseudomonadota; class Gammaproteobacteria; order Pseudomonadales; family Pseudomonadaceae; genus Pseudomonas; species Pseudomonas sp. B3G-3. The sequence continues at coordinate 5,149 of NZ_JAQZAB010000110.1, forward strand.
CATCCGTCGACTGCTTTCACTAAGATTTGTAATTATGGCAACTAAACCAAATATAGATCATGAACATTGGATCCAGAAGATTGCCCCAACCGTTCACAGAATCGACGAAGTCCTGAGTGCAATTAGCCATACAGGATCCAATATTCCATTTTTGATTTCCCAGATTCGTAACGAAGTAGAGTTAGGGCATTTAGATGAATTCTGGGCTATCCACTTCGACACGCTGGTACACATAGGAGCAGTTGTGTGAACAAAATTAGAGTTCATGACCGGCTAGAAGAACTAGCATATTTTCCTGAGGAAGGAGGGAGTCTTTCATTCTATCTTTCACCGAAGGACAGTCTCGTAATATCGCGAGATTTTGAGGGTCAGGTAATCTCCTACTTCATCGATGACGTGTGGGACATGCGTGTATATGATGCTAAAAATAAGTGCGTCTACAGTTTTTCCTCATGGTCTAAAACTGACAGCCCGCTCAAAACCATAATCATCAGAGAAATGAAAATTGCGCAACTCGCTAGACTTTATCTTTCCGGCGCACCAAGGCGAGTAGCCTCGGTACGGTTGATTTTGCTGCGAAAACTGGCGAGGCTCGCGCTTAGTAACAGTACAACCCTGACGAACTTACTAAATGATTCAAACTACCACACATCAATTATTACTAGCTTCGCCGCGCTCACGCCAGACTCGATGAAATCTCTGATTACAGTATTTAAGGAGCTTTTCGCAATACGCACCAGACATAACGAATTCACCATTGCCCCACCTAGCCACCTACTTGACAAGCTTGAGCTAATTTACAACAAATATCCGAAAGCCAAACAAAACACCCCTCTGCAAACAAAGCTAATGCCCTCAAGGATTTACGGCGAGCTCATTAATGGCCTAAGTAAAATACTTGATGAATTTAACCTCCACTCAGCACAAATAGAAGAATTTCATAAAACAAGATTAACCACTTATGGTTATGCCGTACCAGAAGCCCACAGCAATAGAAGCCAAAATATTATATCTTGGAACCAGGCCGTGAGCCATAATGGACTCGCGAGGCTTTTTGAAGGCTTATCAATAAGAAACTGGAAAGAACTAGCAATGTACATTGGCGAAGTCCAAGCGGCAGCCAAGTACTGGATTCATTTGTTCTCGGGAATGCGTGACAATGAGGCAAATTTTCTACCATCTGATACTTACGCGTCGATTGATTCTGGAACTGCCTCGTTCAAAATTTTGAAAGGCTATACTTCAAAGATAGCAGCACAAAACCACACACCAACCTTCTGGGTAACTCATGAAATTATTGAAAAAGGCATTAATGCCGCGAAGATAATCGGAACAATATCTGCTTTTATGTGCGGATGGGACGACCGAAATAAATTACAGTATCCTCTATTCGCTGGCAGGGTAGCTAGGAAGCACAACGCTGGCTCCTCGAATAAAAATACATGGCATTTCGAAGGAGCACCAGTAGCAGGGAGCATCTGCCAAACAGCACTTAGCAGACTCCTCAAAAAAATTCCCACTCTGTGCATTTGTGAATCAGACATACGTGAGCTTGAACTGTTTGATGGGTTCCGTGATTGGCGAAGCGATCCTGACTTAGCACTTGGTGCGCCTTGGCCACTAGCAACACATCAATGTCGAAGATCACTAGCGGTTTATGGGGCTCGCTCAGGGATGTTATCACTGGGATCTAGTGCCCTCCAGTTCAAACAGTTAACAGAGGCAATGGCCTCATACTATCGAAAGGATAGTATATTTTCAGTGAATTTTTTACAGTCCGATGAAGCTCAGAATTGGATGGGCGAATTGGAGCATGAGCGCAGAGCAGCTCAATTTTTTAACTATGACAACGACATTATCAAAACCTCAAATCGACTGTGGGGAGGAGAGGGAAATCGAATCCAACAAGCGCGCGACAAAGGTCGCCCATTAATTATCACTACAGACCGGCAGTTAACTGAACATAAATTCATTAAAGGGGAAATGGTCTACAAAAATGGACCAATCGGGGGATGTACTAATTTAGACCACTGCGATAAAATTTCTTTTACTAGCATCTTTGGATGCGTTGACTGTGAAAAATCAATCTTAGATGATGATCGCAGCTTGAAGAAGATCAAAAAAGGAATTAATAACTTGGTAAGAGCAAAAGAGCTTTACCCTTCCAACGCACCTCAATTCAGCCAACTGGAATCTGAAATCTCGTCATTATATGAAAAACTAGAAAGACGAGGCTTGCGAAAAAAAATGGAGGAAATTGAATGAGCGCTGTCAACGAATACCGCGAAGCACTTCAGAGACTGATATCTAACAAACCTATAAACATCCAAAAAGGCTCCGCCATCAATAAAGATACTGTGGCGTTAGAAGCGGGACGGAAAAGAGGATCAATAAAAAAGAGCAGACCAGAACACGCTCAACTTATATTGGAAATTATCGCTGCCATTCCAGCCTCTCAAACCCCCAGCATCCAAAGCCAAGCAAAAAAACCCGAACAACAGAAGCACTTAAAAAACGTGGCCCGGCAAGAGCGGGATAAAATCAAAAAATCTTATGAGATAGCTCTCGCAAAAATTGTTTCACTGGAGCACGAGAACCATGCTCTCAGAGTCGAACTCAATACTCTTAGAGGTTCACGCGCCGCGCCCAACAAGATAATTGAACTAATAACCCTCTAGAAGTTCTCATTAAACTATCAACCGCGCCCGACTTTATCAGAATGAAATTTTAAAATCGGCTTTGTGACCTACTACAACTTTGGCAAAAAAATGAATTTAACCAGGTAGAAATAGGTTAGGTTGACCTTGTCGGTCTTCAAGAAAAATCTGCCATCAGCTATTTCATTCTCACCGGGGCACGCGCGGCAGAAGCGTGTGGGGCTGGCACTTCAGTTGAATCGCAATTCTGTAAAGTTTCTCTACCGTGAGGTTGACTTCACCCCTCTCAACCCTGCCCATGTAGCTGCGATCCATCCCGCAGGCAAACGCTAGGGCGTCTTGGGACAACCCGACCGCTATCCTCCTCTCGCGGATTTTCTGCCCGAGATCCTTTGCCAGCGCTTGCATAACCGCCTCGATTGACTAAGGCGGCACTATCGGTCGTTTACCTGACAGCTAGCGACGGATTATAATCCGCATTTTGCCCGTTCCGGCTGCTTTGGGTGCCTGTATGAAACCCGCAACATTTAAGCTAGACAGGCATGTCTTCGAGCTTCTCAAGGATGGACATTTTCAGCAATTTACGACCCGTTCGCTGAGGGATGGCTATGCCCTTCGCTTGAATGGCCAGGCCCACGACGTTGAGTTATGGCGCTACATTTATGACCAGATTCAACGCCTGAAGCGCGTCGGCTGGATCACACAAGACCCGATACGACGGAAGCGTGACCAAGTCTTTCACGTCATGGACATGCCTGAAGCTATTACTCCACTCCTTGTGGACCATCGCTTTTCGACTCCCCAGATTGAGACGCCAAGCCTGATTGCCCCCATGGCGTCATCCCAAAAACTATCCCATGGTTGTCCAACCCGGCGACTCGAGTCCCTTGCGAAAGAAATACGTCTGGACATGCTCACCGCTCTGGGTGAAGCAGAGCGCTACAAGCAGCTATTCACCGAGATGCCGGTCCTCAAGGCTCGGGTTGAGGATGACTACATTGAAGCGCGTGACCGCAGTTCAAGGCTTTTGGGGCACCTTCGCGCTATCGAAAATACGCTGAAGCTGTTGGTAGCTGCATGACGGGTATGCGTATATGGCAGAACGCCTGTGTTGCCGCGGCGCTTGGGCATTATCAGTCTTCATCCCATTTCTTTTGCCAAGCAACACCTGGTGCCGGCAAAAGCCGGATGGCTGCTGAGCTCGCGAAAAGCTTATTGCACGCCGGACTCATTGATCTTGTCCTGTGCTTCGCGCCCTCCTGCCAAGTGGTTGGGGGACTGGAGAAGACATTCGCCGATGTGTTGGGCCGCTCGTTTGACGGCCGTCTAGGGTCAATTGGGGTCGCTACCACCTATCAAGCGATGGAGCATCGCTCTGCATCATTTTGGCAGTTGCTCAAAGACTATCGAGTGTTGACGGTCTTCGACGAAATTCATCACTGCGCAGGACACGATCCACTTTTGAGCAACGCCTGGGGACAAATCATCCTCCAACGATTGCAAGACCAAGCTGCCTTCACATTAGCCTTATCCGGTACTCCATGGCGCTCCGATGAAAAAGCGATCGCTTTGGCGAGGTATTCTGATCCGGAAGGCCGACTCGTTTGTGATTATCGGTACGGCCTCAAGGAGGCGGTAGCCGACAAGGTTTGCCGTTCTCCAAGGATAGTGGTCATCGATAACAGCGCCGTAAAGCTCACAGAGCTTGTCGATGAGTTACCGATTGTCACTGTCTATCCGAGCATCGCTCAGTTGCTGAGCGAGTCTCCCGTGACGTTTGAAGATCTACTCACTCATCATGACTTGATCGAGAAGGTCATCGATCTTGGACGCAGCAAACTGGATGCATTGCGCTACGAGATACCGGATGCCGGCGGCTTGGTCGTTGCTGCGAACATCAGGCATGCCAACCAGGTCGCTGCGGTCCTCAGATCGCGAGGCGAAGAGTGCTTGGTGGTAACCACCCGGACCCCAGGCGCGCAACAGCTCATCGAGGACTTTCGTGGTGGGGTGGGGAAGTGGATTGTTGCCGTTGGAATGATAAGCGAAGGTACGGATATCCCTCGCTTACAGGTGTGCTGTTATCTCAGCCGAATTCGAACGGAACTACATTATCGTCAGGTGCTCGGGCGCGTGCTGAGACGCACCGGAAACGATGATAGCGAAGCTTGGCTCTATGTCCTTGCGGAGCCATCACTGCTTCAGTTTTCCCAGCGGGTTGCTGAAGATTTACCGGATGATCTGGCGGTTTTGGACCACATCCAACTTCTTCGGGTCGGTGGTGGCTGCACCACCATGCAAGACAACATAGGCCTGGAGACAGGAGATGGGGCGCTTGATTTTCAAGTCAACCGAGCCTCTTCCACCTCTGAACATATGATTGACGGTGCTGTGGATGAAGGGAGTCTTTTCCGAATGGAGATATCCTCCGGATTTCGAACCGAGATTCTCTCCGTTTACTAATTCAGCGACACAAAATCCAGCAACTCAACCAATTTTCTGCCGTTAGCTGATTCATTCAAGGAGGCCTGAGTGAGGCGCTGGCCGCTGCAGAGACGTAAATCTGTAGGGCCAGGCCTCGGGCCCCTGAGACCTCAACGATCCATAGAACAGCAAAGCCGCGGTGCTGGGGACATGGCTTAGGGATGGCCATTGGCAGAATTATCTCTAATTATCTCGCAAACAATAATTGATCATTTTTTGCTCACCCCTCCCTTCAACGTCCAGTGTCCGCACTGCGAGCCCCGAGCCGGCAGTAGCTGTGCTGCACGTCATGCTGGTCATTCGTAACCACCGTCGTCGAATGGCGCTGGAGACCCCAGGGGTCCCAGCTTTCTAAGCCTGCATTACAGTCGAGTGCAGTTTCCGGCAGAGGGGATATCGCAGCAGCCCCATCACGAACAGCCTGCTCCTCAGTGAACGATGAGAAAGTTCTTTATAGCCCTTACTTTCTGGTGGCGGCCACGCTTTCCATCAGACAGGAGGTTAGACATGGCCGTTTTTACCATCTGAGACACTGAGCCCCACACCAGATGCCACCTAGTTTTCATTGGCCGCCTCCTTCAGATGATGAGAGTTTGGGTTCGCTATTCCTGCAGGCGCTCATAACTCTCGTTGAAAGCTCACCGCTGATGAGCCCCCGCGTTTATGTTGATCCCTATCCACCGACCCTACCAAGGACCACCGCGACGCGCTGCTGACGTCTATCACGCAGCCTTTGACGGACTGCGTATATCAGCATGATGAGCAGTGTCAGGACCACCGTCATCAACGTTTGATATCGATACGTGTCTGTCAGCAGCATGTATCCCAAGACCATGAGAATCGTGCCAATCACCATCCAGGTCAGCCAAGGGAACATCCACATCTTGAACGACAACTCGATCCCGGCCCGCTCTGCACGTGCACGCATCCGCAGCTGCGAGATGGCGATAACCAGGTACACCAGCAGCGCAAGGGCGCCTGTAGTCGACAAGAGAAATACGAACACCTTGCCGGGGAAAAGATAATTCAGCAGACAACCGGCGAAGCCCGCGAGAGTCGACAGGATGACTGCCACCACCGGAACGCCATTGCGCGAAACACTCTTGGTCACAGCCAACGCCTCGCCTCTCACGCCAAGCGAATAGAGCATACGTGAAGCGGTGTACAGTCCAGAGTTCATGCAACTGGTGACGGCCACCAGGACTACCAGATCTACAATGAGCTTCGCCGCAGGGATGTTTAGCACTTCCAATACGCGCTGGAAAGAACCTACCTCCACAAGACGCGGATCATTCCAGGCCACTAGCGAAACCACTAGGAAGATCGAAAGCAGGTAGAAAATTGCAATTCGGTAGACAACCAGGTTGGTAGCACGACGAATTTTTTCTTGGGGATTGGCTGTTTCTGCCGCTGCAATGGTGACTACTTCGGCACCAAAGAAGGAGAAGATCGTGATCAGTATCCCTCCGAGAACCGCATCCCAACCATTAGGCACGAAACCACCGGCCGACCAAAGCTTCTCAACGCCCGCAACCTCAGCTAACGGCCAAACCCCCAGGACTGCCATGCCACCGACCACGATGAAAGCAATGATCGCGATGACTTTTACGAGGGCAAACCAAAATTCAAATTCACCGAAGTTTTTCACGCTGACCAAATTGGTGCAGGCCAGCAGTACCATAATGGCGAAGGCAAATGCCCAGGACGGTATGGCAGGGAAATAGCCATGGAGAATGTCACCTCCAGCGATGGCCTCTACCGGGATGATCAGCACCCAGTACCACCAGTACATCCAGCCGATGGTAAAGCCCGCCCAAGGCCCGATAGCTTCGCCGGCATAGGTGGAAAATGAACCGCTGTTGGGGTTGGCCACAGCCATTTCACCCAACATACGCATTACCAGTAACACCAAAAGGCCGGTCATCGCGTAAGACACGAGAATCACCGGGCCGGCTGAGGCAATCGCTATTGAGGAGCCGATGAACAATCCAGCACCGATGATGCCGGCGATGGAAATCATGGATACCTGACGGGATGTCAAGCCATGTTGCAGAGAACCTTGTTGATTCGGTTGGAGCGACGTCATTTGAAACCTTCGATCAACGTCGCCGCCACAAGAGCGACGGCGAGTTTTCTTGTCGTTATTTTCTGCACGACCCTTCGGACCGCGTTAATCGTGAGCGCACCAGGCTAAGTGAGCGCCTCAAGCAGCTGCCGTAATGATGATCTCAACCAGCATGCCGGATTTTGCTAACCGGGCCTGACCGGTTGACCGCGCAGGTGCATGCTCCTTGACCAACCAGGCATCCCACACACGATTCACTTCTTCAAAATCCCGGAGATCGTCCAGCCAAAGGATCGCGTTCAAAATTTTGGTTTTATCGCTGCCTGCCAGTGCCAGAAGCCGATCGATTTTCTCAAGAACCTCTTGGGTCTGCGCTGCAGCAGATTCTCCCGGTGTGCCAACCTGGCCTGTCAAATACACCACACCATTGTGCTTTACGGCATGGTGGATTCGCGTATCAAACGCGTACCGCTCAATATCAGTCACAGCAAAATACCCCTAGTTAAAATTGAAAACTCACGATCAACTGGCGATATGAGCTAGCCCTTCCGACTGCCTCATTCGCCCAAATAGGCTTTCTGGACCTGCTTGTCGTGCAGCAAGTCATGACAATCGCCCGTCAGAGCGATACGGCCCGAATCGATGACGTAAGCACGATCGCAAGTCTGCAAGGCCAAGCGGGCGTTCTGCTCTACCAGAAGCAGCGTCACACCGCCCTTCACTACATCGCGAATCGTCTCGAAGATCTTCTGTACGATGATTGGTGCAAGGCCCATGGATGGCTCGTCTAGAAGCAGCAATTTCGGACGTCCCATTAGCGCGCGGGAAATCGCCAGCATCTGCTGCTCCCCTCCGGACATGGTTCCGGCCAGCTGAAACGCACGCTCCTTCAAGCGAGGGAAGACTCCGTACATACGCTCGATATCTGCACCGATAGCATCCTTGCCGTCACGCCGGGAAAAAGCGCCCATTTCAAGGTTTTCGTGCACCGTTAGCTTGGGGAAGATGCCACGTCCCTCCGGCACCAATGCCAGGCCTTCGCGGATCAGATCGTAACCCTTGATCGCAGCATGAGCCTTGCCGTCGAAGGTAATTTGCCCGGCACTAGGAGTCAGCAGACCGGCCAGTGTCTTGAGGGTGGTGGTCTTGCCTGCACCGTTTGCGCCGATCAGGGCAACCATTTCGCCCTCTCCGACTTTGAGGTCGATTCCCTTGATAGCCTGGATCGCACCATAGGCGACCTTTAGATCATTTACTTCCAGGATGTTTTTCATGCCACAGCCTCCGCACCGAGATAGGCTTCGATGACTTTGGGGTCCTTCTGCACGTCGGCCGGTAGGCCATCAGCGATCTTGCGGCCGAATTCGAGCACCGTGACGTGATCGCACAGCCCCATTACCAGCTTCACGTCATGCTCGATCAACAGAACAGTCTTTCCATCTGCCTGCATCTTGCACATCAGTTTGCGCAGACCCTCAGTTTCCGAAGCGTTCATACCGGCGGCCGGTTCATCTAGAGCGATCAGTTTTGGCTCGGTCGCCAGGGCGCGGGCGATTTCCAAGCGGCGCTGGTCGCCGTAAGACAGATTGCGCGCTAGTTCGCCCCCTAGGTGGGCAATGCCAACGTAGTCGAGCCAATGCCGGGCGGCTTGGCGGATCTCCCGCTCCTCTTGAACACAGGCCTTGGTGCGCAAGATCGCGCCGAACACACCGCTGCGGGTGCGCACATGCCGCCCAATCATTACGTTCTCCAGAGCCGTCATGTTGTGGAACAAGCGGATGTTCTGGAAGGTACGTGAAATGCCGGCTTCTACCACCTTGTCAGGCTTACTGATACGAAGGGGTTTGCCATCGAACACCACGCGTCCCTGCTCGGCCTGATACAAACCGGTGAGGACGTTGAACAGAGTGGTCTTACCGGCACCATTAGGCCCTAGCAGACCGCGAATCTCGCCACGGCGGATGCTCAGATCGATTCCGTGTAGAGCCTGCAAGCCGCCAAAAAACTTGCTGACCTGATGCAGTTCGAGAAGTACGTCGCTCATGCCTTGTCCGCCTCTTTGGCCGGGTAGTCGAAGGATGCTTCGGTCGCAGGAGCCTGCACGGTTGTACTCAGCGCGGCGGCCACAGGGGCCAATTCAGGATCGGTATCATGCAGTTCATTGCGACGCCTGTCGGATGGCCACAGGCCTTCAGGACGGAAGCGCATTACCAGAATCAACGCCAGTCCGAACACCAGCATGCGCAGAGTCGATGCGTCCAGAACGTTGCGTAGGATGTCGCGGCTGATGAAGGTGACATTGTCCATCACCCACGGCTGAATCCAGTTGACCAGGTCTCGGAACAATTCGGGCATTACCGAGAGGATCAACGCACCAAGAACCACGCCACGGATGGACCCCATACCCCCAAGCACGACCATGGCCAGGACCATGATGGATTCCATCAGGGTGAAGGATTCGGGACTCACGAAGCCTTGGTAGCTGGAGAACAGGACGCCGGACACACCGCCGAAGGTTGCGCCCATGGCAAAGGCAAGCAATTTAAGGTTGCGCTTGTTTAGACCCATGGCCTCTGCGGCGACTTCATCCTCGCGCAGTGCCATCCAAGCGCGACCGATACGCGAGACCTCAAGGCGCTTGGACAGAATGATGCAGAGGATGACGATGAACAGGAAGAACAGGTAGTAGCTGATTACCGGTGACACGTTTAGTCCGAACAGGCTCCAGTTCTGCTGAAGGGACAACACTGGAACCACTTCACTGCCTGCAGCATGCGTCCATGGCCCAAAGTCGACATGCAGAGGCGCAATATTGCTGATGCCCTGGGGGCCATTGGTGAGATTCACCGGCTGGTCCAGGTTGTTCATGAAGATTCGGATGATCTCGCCGAAACCGAGGGTGACGATTGCCAAGTAGTCACCCCGGAGCTTAAGCACAGGCGCACCGATCAGCACCCCGCAGATGGCAGCAGCGACCGCTGCCACAGGGATGATCACCCACAATGGCCAATCCATCACGCCACTGGCAAGGCCAGCCAAGTTCAAGTGTGGCGACGCGAGCAAGGCATAGAGGTAGGCACCGATCGCATAGAAACCGATATACCCCATGTCGAGTAGACCGGCGTAACCGATGACGATGTTCAGCCCCAGGGCCAGAAGCACATAGAGCATGGCGAAGCCGAGGATGCGCACCCAGGTCGGGCCCAGCATGGGAATCGCCTCGACCAAAAACGGCAAGGCGATAAAGCCAAGGATCAACAAAAGGTACTGTGTCTTGAGGTTTTTCATGATCCCGTCCTCAGGCTCGGTCGGCCTGGCGTTCGCCAAGCAGGCCATTGGGCCGGAACAGCAGCACCAGGATCAGCACAGCAAAGGCGAAGATGTCCTGGTAGTTGGCGCCGAGGAAGCCCCCGGTGATTTGGCCGGTGTAACCAGCCGCAAGCGACTCGATCAGACCCAGCAATAGCCCGCCTGCCATGGCGCCGAACAGGTTACCGATGCCACCAAGCACCGCCGCAGAGAAAGCCTTCAAACCCAGCAGCAGCCCCATATAGGCATCTGCCTGGCCGTAGTTGATCGCACGCATCACTCCGGCGATGGCGCCCAAACTCGCGCCAATCAGGAAGGTCGCGGAAATTACCCGGTTAATGTTGATGCCCATCAGTCCGGCAACTTCCTGGTTTTGCGCAGTGGCGCGCATGGCTTTGCCCAGACGAGTCTTGTCGACCAACAACCAGAGGCCGAGCATGATCACCACAGCGATCAGCATGATCGACAACTGCACGTTGGTCATGGTGGCGCCAAAGACGTCCACAGGCTGGGTCTCGACCACTTCAGGGAAGGTTTTGTAGCCACGCCCCCAGATCATCATCGCCAAGTTCTGCAGGGCAATCGAGATGCCAATGGCAAGAATCAATGGAGTCAGTCGCGGCGCTTTACGCAGCGGCCGGTACGCATACTTCTCCATGCCTTGAGCCAGCAACATGCACACTACGGCCGCCGCCATGATCGCCAGAAGCAAGGTGACGATGCCGGGGGCGAATCCCGCGCCAGCGAGCATCGTAAGAACGGAGATGGTCACCATCGCACCAACCATCACCACTTCGCCGTGGGCAAAATTGATCAAGCCGATGATGCCGTAGACCATGGTGTAGCCCAGAGCTACTAGCGCGTAAATGCTGCCCAACACCAACCCGTTGAGCACCTGTTGTAACAAAATATCGAAATTTCCGTCCACGAGCTGAATCCTCGAAACTGCATTGACGACGACGCATGACAATGGGTTGTCATGCATCGACGGACCTGGCAGATGGGTGAAGTCTTATTGTTTTTTGCAGGCTTCAGCCCGCTAATTATTCGAGGGTTTGCCGTTACTTAATCCCGCTGAACGGCCAAGGTCTTCCATGCGCCACCTTCGAACTGGAACACCGTTGCAGCCGGGCTTTTCAAATTGCCTTCGTCGTCAAAGGCGATGGTGCCCGTTACACCTTCATAGCTCTCACGCTTGAGGACAGGCAGGTACACCTTCGGATCAGGAGAGCCGGCCTTAACCATGGCGTTGATTGCCGCCCAGGTCGCGTCATAGGCAGCTGGTGAGGACTGCACTACGCCAACGCCGAACTTGTCTTTCAGCTTCTGCTCGAAAGCAGCGCCCTTGGGCATCTCCAACAACGGGGTGCCGTAGTTCCAGGCATACACACCTTCGGCAGCGCTACCAGCCATCTGCTTGAAGGAGTCGTTAGGCAGGTTGCCAATGTTCATGAAGCGCGCCTTCAGGCCCAGGTTTTTCATCTGCTTGGCCATTGGGGCGGCTTGGTAGTCCAAGGCGGCAAAGAACACCGCATCGGCTTTTTGTGCCTTGGCGGTAGTGAGGATGGCGTTGAAATCAGTGGACTTGTCGTTGGTGTATTCGCGCACCACCACGTTGCCGCCTGCTGCTTTAACAGCCTTTGTCACTTCGTCTGCCAGACCCTGGCCGTATGCAGTACGGTCGTCAAAGATAGCGATACGCTTGGCTTCCATCTTGGTGACCAGATAGTTGCCTGCGTAGCGGCCAAGAGTGGCGTCATCGTTGACAACACGGAACACCGAAGGGATTCCTTGGCGTGTGAGCGCTGGGTTGGTAGCGGATGGTGAGATTTGGGGGATGCCGGCGGCTGCGTAAATTTTTGAGGCGGGGATACTGGTACCGGAGTTGTAGTGGCCAATTACGACTGCCACTTTCGAATCCACCAGGCGCTGGGCTACCGCAGTACCGGTGCGAGGATCCGCAACATCATCTTCAGAAACCAGCTTGAATTCGGCAACCTTGTCGCCGATTTTCAGTTGCTGTTGATTTGCCTCCTCGACTGCGATCTGGATGCCATGTTCAACATCCTGGCCTTGGTGTGCTGATGGACCGGTCAAGGGCCCCGCAAAGCCAATCTTGACTACCTCAGTCTCCGCTGCGTTTGCCCCTCCCATAGTCATCAGCAAAGTAACCGCGGTTGCGAGCACGTTCAGCCCGCATTTTTTGTTGTTTTGCATTCTAGTGCTCCCAGTAGTGGTCGAACGAGCATCGGGACACAAAGCAAGCGGACGAGGACCAGAAAGCAATACGAGCCCTCGCCATCGCTTGCCACACGCATTGGCCAGAAAGCCTCCGCACTTGTAAGATAACAGTCAGCAGGTAACTGTCAAGAGGACTATGCTATGGTCGGGATCGATCAAAAGGACATTTGGACCGGTGGAAGGCCTTGAAGCCTGCGTTCGTACCCAATATCCGAATGAATGCTTGATAAGATCTGTCTACAAAATCACCGCTGGTTGGATACGGATCTCGCTCGAAAGGGCTTCAGGCCTGCTCAACCCAGCGGATAAAAACCGTGAGGAGCGAATCCGCTTGAGGAGCAATTTGCTATGAATGCGTCGCTAGGCATACGCCGCGCCAATTTGGCTGAAACCGTAATTCAGGAGCTATCAGCACGGATCGACAATGGCATTTGGGGACCCGGTCAAAAGCTGCCATCCGAGCAGGAGCTGTGTAAGGAGTTCGGTGTCAGCCGCCCCGTCGTTCGAGAGGCCGTAGCATCCTTGCGTCTAGGAGGGCGCTTGGTGGCACGCCAGGGCGTAGGCGTGTTCGTAGTGGAGCAGGACGTCAAACGAATCGGTTTTGCCATCGACACTGTTGTCGACGATGTTCGTGCCGCAGCTCAGATTCTGGAGCTGCGGTTGGGCGTCGAAGTTGAGTCTGTTGCTCGCGCCGCTGAACGTCGCAGCCCTACCAGCATGGCGCAAATCACGGAGGCGTTTGATCGATTTAGCGCCTTGAGTGACGCCTCACTTGAGGAGGAAGCCAGGGCCGACTTTGAGTTCCATTTGGCGATTGCGCGCGCGACCAACAACCCTCACTTTACGCAGCTTCTTGAAGCCTTAGGACCAGATATCATTCTCGACCTGAACCTTAAGCACAGCCAGGTTCATGGAAAAAATCGGCAGGCCCACATCAAAAAAATTGCCCGCGAGCATGGTGCGATTTTGTCAGCCATCACAATGGGTGACGTAACAGGTGCGCGAACAGCATTACGAAAACACTTGGAGGAAAGCCTTTCGCGCTATCAGAGACTGTTAGACAGCAAGGCATAGTGCACTTTCCATCACAGAACGCTGCTTGCGCGTGATGACTTGGCTGGGCTGCAAAACAGCCCTCTGCCAGTCCGCTGAGCGATCTAACGCTTTCCAAAAATCCCGACCGCCCGCTACTGAAACAGCTAAATCGTTTGTTCAAATGCTCCAAAACCCTTGAGCGCTCACCCATGCGAAATCGCCTGCGAGCAGCGCGCATGCTCCGCTTCACCCTACAATCCGAGCGTATGGTGCGCCGTAGACTGCCTCCGGAGATGTAGCACGAACATCCCAAAATCCAAGCAGATAGGTAAGTTATTTGATAACATACAAGCAAAATTATCTGTCGGCCTTATAGCCGGGATGATCTAGTAACTTGGGAGTTTGACGATGGAAGCAGCACTCAACACGCGGAGGGCTAACCTCGCAGAAACTGTAATTCGCGAGTTGTCCAACCGCATCGACTCAGGCATTTACGGTCCAGGCGAAAAGCTGCCGTCTGAACAAGCCCTGTGCAAAGAATTCAACGTAAGCCGACCTGTCATCCGTGAAGCCGTAGCATCCCTTCGCCTGGGTGGTCGCTTGATCGCGCGCCAAGGTGTAGGCGTTTTTGTCGTGGAACAGGACGTCAAGCGCATCGGCTTCGCCATTGGCAGCATTGTCGACGATGTCCGAGCGGCGGCCCATGTTCTGGAGTTGCGCCTTGGAATCGAAATTGAGTCCGTGGCACGAGCTGCGGAACGCCGAACGCCTGCCAGCCTAGCCATGATCACCGAAGCCTTTGATCGCTTCAATGCCCTGGACGGCTCCAATCTCGAAGAAGAAGCCAAAGCCGACTTTGAGTTCCATCTTGCCATTGCGCGAGCCACGAACAATCCGCACTTTGCCCAGTTATTGGAAGCGCTTGGCCCAGACATCATCCTTGACCTGAACCTGAAGCACAGCCAGGTCAGCGGGAAGAACCGTCTGACCCACATCAAGAAGATCGGTCGAGAGCACGGTGCAATTCTCTCTGCAATCACGATGGGAGATGTGTCAGGTGCTCGCAGCGCACTGCGCAAGCACTTGGAGGAAAGCCTTTCACGCTATCAGCGACTGCTTACAGAGAGCAACTGAATAGCGGCCTTCGCCAAATTGAAATGCTTCAGCACAAACCGATGCACACCCAATACTGGCGATGCGATCGGTTTGAACCTGAAGCGAGTAAGGGTGTGGATCAAAGCCCCAAGCAGACGTACTTGATTTCGAGGTAATCCTCGATCCCGTAGCGCGAACCTTCGCGACCCAGCCCTGATGCTTTAACGCCACCAAATGGTGCGACTTCGGTTGCGACCACTCCGACGTTTACACCAACCATGCCGTACTCCAGCGCTTCCGAAACCCGCCAGATGCGCCCAACGTCACGAGCATAGAGGTAGCATGCCAAGCCGAACTCGGTGTTGTTGGCTTCGGCAATGACTTCCTCTTCACTGGTGAAGCGAAACAATGGCGCTACAGGCCCAAAAATCTCTTCCCGGGCGACACGCATCTCAGGTGTTACATCAGCCAACAGGGTGGGCTCGAAGAATGCCTCACCGAGAATATGGCGACGCCCCCCTGCAACTACCCGAGCACCAGCCTCCACAGCCTCGCCCACCATCCGCTCCACTCCGGTGGCAGCACGACCGTCAATCATCGGCCCTACCTGAGTGCCAGGCTCATCACCTCGCCCAACAACCAACTCGCGCACACGCTCAGCAAAGCGTTCGACAAAGCGATCGTAAATGCCTGCCTGGATATAGAACCGGTTGGCGCAAACACAAGTTTGTCCGCTGTTCCGGAACTTGGCGATAAGCGCACCTTCGACCGCCTTCTCCAGGTCTGCATCATCAAACACGATGAAGGGCGCATTCCCGCCGAGCTCCATGGTGACTTTCTTGACCGTCGCAGCTGACTGCTGCAACAGCTGAATACCGATTGGAGTGGAGCCCGTGAACGACAACTTGCGCACGATTGGGCTAGCGGTCAGCTCACCGCCGATAGCCGCTGAATCCCCGGTGACCACGCTGAGCACACCCGCCGGGATACCGGCTCGCTCAGCCAGTACACAGAGCGCGAGAGCGCTGTACGGTGTCTGCGAGGCAGGCTTGAGTACCAGCGTGCAGCCTGCGGCCAGGGCGGGAGCCGCTTTCCGCGTGATCATTGCCGCCGGGAAGTTCCACGGGGTGATCGCGGCACAAACGCCGATTGGTTCCTTGGTGACAATCAGCCTGCGGTCGGCTGCAGGCGACGGGATAACATCGCCATAAATGCGCTTCCCTTCCTCAGCGTAGAACTCCACATAAGCCGCAGCGAAAGCGATCTCGCCACGGGACTCAGCCAGCGGCTTGCCCTGTTCGGCGGTCATGATTTGCGCCAGGTCTTCCTGGTGAGCATGTATCTCGCGGAACCAGGCTTGCAAGCGTGCCGCACGTTCTTTTGCGGTCAAAGCCCGCCATGCAGGCAGAGCCCGTTCAGCAGCCTCGATGGCACGGCGGGTTTCTGCCGCGCCCATACGCGGAACCGTGCCCAGCAGTTCGCCAGTAGCCGGATTGGTGACATTGATATGTTGGCCACCATCTGCCGGCACCCATTTTCCGTCGATGTAGCAAACTTCACGCAGCAGATTAGAATCGGCAAGTTTCATGTCGATTAGCTCGTTCGAAGAAAAAAAAGTGGGGCCAGACTGCGCCCCACTGAGGGAACCTCACTGAGAGGCCAAAGCCTTGTCTCGGATCTGGCTGAGGGTCATGCGCGGGGTCAAAGCTTCTGGGTCCACTTGCACTTCAATAAGCGAAGGCTTGCCAGAAGCTTGGCAACGCTCAAATGCACCAGCGAAGTCTTCCGTGCGGGTCACAGTTTCACCGTGCAGACCAAAGGCACGAGCCAGAGCTGCGAAGTCCGGGTTGTGCAGTTCGGTACCGGACACACGGCCAGGGTAGCTACGCTCCTGGTGCATACGGATGGTGCCGTACATACCGTTGTTCACCACCACGACGATCAGGCGAGCGTCGTAATGCGCGGCGGTAGCCAGTTCCTGCCCATTCATCAGGAAGCAACCGTCACCAGCGAATGCAACCACGGTGCGTTGCGGGTAGGTCAACTTCGCCGCCACAGCTGCTGGCACGCCATAACCCATGGAGCCGTTGGTTGGCCCGAGCAGGGTGCGGAAGGTGCGGTGTTGATAACCACGGTGTACCCAGCCGGTGTAGTTACCAGCGCCGCAGGTGAGGATGCTGTCTTCTGGCAGCGTCTTGTTCAGCCAGGCAATTACTTCGCTCATCTGCACATCGCCAGGCGAACGCGGAGTTTCGAAGTTGCCACGGTAGCCGCGATTAAGAGTAGCGACCCAGTCCTCGAAGGCAGTCGGCAGTACCGCCGGCAACGAGGCGGCCTGACGCAGGAAGCTCGCTGGGCCAGCATTGATCCCCAGCGTTGGCTGGTAGACCCGACCAATTTCTTCTGCGCTGGCATGAACATGCACCAACGTCTGCTTCGGCGTCGGGATGTCGACCAGAGCGTAGCCGCCAGTGGTCATTTCGCCGAGGCGAGCACCGACCACGATCAGCAGGTCGGATTGTTTCACTGCTTCGACTAACACCGGACCTGCCGCAAGGCCCATGTCGCCAGCGTAGTGTGGGTCCGTATTGTCGAACAGGTCCTGGCAGCGGAAGGAAGCGGCTACCGGCAGGTTCTGCACCTGGACGAACTTCTTGAGGTCTGCGACCGCGTCAGCATTCCAACCACCACCGCCAGCAATCACCAGTGGCTTGTTGGCCTTGGCAATCAGCGCCTTCAGCTCCTCAAGCGCGGCAGGGGAAGGAGCTGCTTCAACACGTTGTGCTGGACGAGCGTTCGGGACATGGACGATATCGGTCAGCATGTCCTCTGGCAGCGCCACGACAACAGGACCTGGACGACCGCTGATCGCCCGCTGGAACGCTTGGTTGACCAGCTCAGGAATGCGCTCGGCGTCATCAATCTGGACAACCCATTTGGCCATTTGGCCAAACATGCGGCGGTAGTCGACTTCCTGGAAGGCCTCACGCTCGATCTGATCACGGGCCACTTGACCGATGAACAGGATCATCGGCGTGGAGTCCTGGAACGCGGTGTGTACGCCCACCGAGGCGTTGGTTGCACCAGGCCCACGAGTGACCATGCAGATCCCTGGTTTGCCGGTCAGTTTGCCGTAGGCTTCAGCCATATAGGCTGCGCCACCTTCCTGACGGCAGACGACCAGCTCGATCTCGTCTTTAACGTCGTGCAGGGCATCGAGCACCGCCAGGTAGCTTTCGCCAGGTACGCAGAAGGCGCGATCAACGCCATTGACCCGCAGCGCGTCGACCAGTACTTCGCCACCGCTGCGCTTGCCTTTGGATGGATTATTCATTGTGGTGTTCTCCTCAGGCCTGGGGTCAAATGACCGAATCTTCCAGGAATGGCTTGTTATCGATCACTCGCTGGTACGACAGCGCGCTCAGGTCCAGCGACCGGTAGCCGCCGTAGGTAATCAGTTCGGAAAGGCCACGACCAATCGCCGGTGCTTGCTGCAACCCGTGGCCGCTGAAGCCGTTGCAGAACAGGAAGTTGCTCACTTCGTTGTGCGGGCCAACGATGGCGTTGTGGTCCAGCACACAGAAGTCGTAATGCCCAGCCCAGAAGTTCACCACCTTGATGCCTTCGAATGCCGGTACGCGTTCGGCAAGGATCGGCCAGACCTCTTCGTCGAACTCGTCGTGCATCACGTCGAAGTCTTCGAAGTCCACTTCCGGATCGTGTTTCGGATAGGTACCACCCAGGTAGAACTTGCCTTCCGGGCGGAAGAACACACCTGTTGGATCGATGGTCAGCGGCACGGTGCCTTCCAGCGGCGTACGGCAATCGAAAACAAACAGCGAGCGGCGGCGCGGCTCGACCGGGATGTCCAGACCGGCCAAACGCGCAACCTTGGTACCACGAGTGCCCGCGCAGTTGACCAGCAGACCGCAACCAATGCGCTCGCCACTGGCCAGCTGCACGCCGGTAATACGATCACCCTCACGCTGGATGCCAACTACTTCGTTCTCGATATACTCGATACCCATCGAACGTGCTTTGCGGCGGAAGCCGTTGAGCATGCCGACACTGTCGAACCACCCCTCACCAGTCTGGCCATAGCTCGCGCCTGCCAGGCTGTCGGTGTTGACCCAAGGGAATTTGCGCGCCAGTTGCTCAGGGTCGAGCAGATGAACGTCGGCGCCATGAGAGACCTGAGTATCGTGCAGGCGGCGCAGTACCTCGAAGCCCTTGTCGTCCCCCAGGAACAGGTAGCCGTTCTCGTGGAAGGCCAGGTCTGGACGATCGCCCTCGACTTCCATCAGGTCCGGGAAGTTGCGCACGAACTCAGCGCCGAACTTCGAGATCTCGATGTTGATCGGATTCGAGAACTGCTGACGAATCGAGCTACTCGACAATGCAGTGGCGGATTTGTTGTAGGTCCAGTCACGTTCGATGACCAGTACCGAACCCTTGAAGTCCGGGTTGTTGGCCAGGAAATAGGCGGTGGAGCTACCGTTGACAGCGCCGCCAACGATCACCACATCGTAATTCTGTTGTTTTGCAGTGGAAGCCATGATTTAGCGCTCTTGTGATGTGGAGGTCATTTCGGGTCTTCGAAGTGCCCGGCACCGGCGAAATTGCCACCGTGGTAGCGCGCCGCCGGCTCATTCGGATCCAGAGGCGGATGCTCGGCCAGAACCTTCTCGCGGTAGTCGTCAGCGCTGTCTTGGGGCGCGTAGCCGATGGAAGAGGCCAAGCGGTTGTCCCACAGATTTTCGCGATTGTTGGACATTCCGTAGACAACCATGTGCCCGACACGCGGAGCCAGCAGCGAGCGTTCGGTCAACTGAGCGAAGTCGTTGAACGACAGCCACGTGGCGAGCATGCGACGATCCAATGGCTCAGGGAACGAGGAGCCGATGCGCAGGTTCACCGACTCAATGCCGAACTTGTCCCAGTAGTAGCGACCCAGATCTTCGGCAAAGCATTTGCTCACACCGTAGAGGCTGTCTGGGCGGTGAGCCGCATTGGCATCAATTGTTTCGGTGCGGTCGTAGAAACCAATCGCGTGGTTGGAGCTGGTGTACACCACGCGCTTAACGCCATTGCGCCGAGCCGCCTCGTAAATGTTGTAAGTACCGACGATGTTGCCGTTGAGGATGTTCTGGAAGGTATCTTCCACTGGCACCCCACCGGCGTGAACGATGACATCAACACCTTCGGTCAGCGGCAACACGTCGTTGAAATTGCCCAGGTCGCAGCGGATCAACTGTTCATGTGGGGCCGCCTGGCCCATGTCGGCGATGTCGGTCAGGCGCAGCTCGTCGGCGAAGGCCGCCAGATGTTTGCGCAGCACGCTGCCCAGGCGCCCGGCGGCGCCGGTGATCAGCAGACGTTTGAACGGCTTGCTCATGGTTTACCTCAAATCAATCAGTTGTTCAGACCAGCGCCGCGAAGGCTTCGCGCAGCTGACCCAGGGCCTGTTCGAGTTCCTGCCGCGAAGTCGCGAAAGACAGGCGAACGTAGGGTTCCAGGCCGAACGCCGAACCCGGTACCGTGGCGACCTTGCCCACGCGAAGCAGGTAGGACGAAAGGTCTGCATCGTTCGCGATGACTTGACCATCTGGCGTGCGCTTACCGATGAAGGCCGCAACATTCGGGAAAGCGTAGAACGCACCTTCTGGCATCTGCAGGGACAACCCCTCGATCTCAGCAAGGCCACGCACTACCAGCGCACCACGAGCTTGGTACTCGCGATTAGCGTCCCGAACGAAGTCCTGCGGACCGTTCAGTGCAGCTGCAGCGGCCAGCTGCGAGATCACTGAAGGGCAGGTAGTGGTCTGCGATTGGGTCTTGTTCATTGCCACGATCAGGTCTTTTGACCCGGCCGCGTAGCCGAGGCGGTAGCCCGTCATCGCATAGGCCTTGGACACACCGTTGATCAGCAAGGTGCGGTCCCGCAGCTGCGGGCAGGCGGTGACAAACGAGACAAACGGCTGGTCACCGAGCACGATGTGCTCGTAGATCTCATCCGAGATCACCAACACGTGCGGATGGCGATCCAACACGGCCCCCAGAGCCGCAAACTCTTCGCGGGTGTAAATCGCACCACACGGGTTGTTCGGGGAGTTAAGCATCAACCAGCGGGTACGCGGTGTGATGGCTGCCTCCAGGCGATCCGGATCCAGCTTGAAGCCGTACTCGGCCCCGCACGGAATGACCTTCGGCACACCACCATTAAGCATGGCCATGTCGGTGTACGACACCCAATACGGCGCTGGAGTGATTACCTCATCACCAGGCTCCAAGGTGGCGAGGAATGCATTGAACAGCAGCTGCTTGGCGCCGTTGCCAACACAAATCTCGTCCAGCCCGTATTTCAGACCATTTTCCCGCTCAAACTTATCTACGATGGCCTGACGCAACTCCTCAAGGCCATTGGGAGCGGTGTAGTGATTGTTGCCCGCCAACATCGCCTGGTGGGCAGCCTCGATCACGTGAGCCGGAACGTTGAAGTCCGGCTCCCCCAGACTGAGGTTGATCACCGACTCACCCTTGGCGAGCATTTGTTTGGCCAGCACCGAAACGGCCATACTCGGTGAGCTCTTTACCGCGCGAACACGGCTGCTTTGGATTTCCATCGCTCAGCGCTCCTGGGCGGCTTCGAAGCCGTAGTCTTCACGCGCCTGCTCAGCGCTGATGTAACCGAAGCGCAGGTCACGCGCGACTTGGTCACGGTCACGCTTACGTGGGTCGCCATAACCGCCACCACCCGGCAGGCTCAGTACCAGGCGACGGTCCGCCGGCACAAACTGCTGGCCTTTACCGCGCAGTACGGTACCGTCATCCAAGCCGACGAAACCTTGGGCGCCTTGCTTACCACCGTCCAGGCCACGAGCGGCATACTGGATGCGGTCGAACATAGCGCTGAAGCGGAAGCTGTAGCCTTCGGCTGCAGAAACCTCGATCTCCTGGCCCAGACCGCCGCGCAGTTCGCCGGCACCACCGGAGCCTTCACGCAGCTCTTTGCGCCAAACCACAACTGGACCGGCGTGCTCGGTGGCTTCTACCGGCATGGTGTGGACGCCGCTTGGGAAAGCGGTAGCGCTCAAACCGTCCATGGCGGAACGAGCACCCATACCACCGCTGTTGAACATCAGCATCTCGGCGTTGCGACCGCTCGGGTTGCTTTCCAGTGGGCGCACGCTCAGGTGCAGGTTCCACAGGGCACTGGCGCCCTCTGCCGGCACTTTGCCTGGCAGACACTTGTGAAGCGCCCCCAGAACCAGGTCTGGAACGAAGTGACCAAGCACGTGACGTACCGAGACCGGCGCAGGGTGCTTTGCATTCAGGATGCAGCCCTCTGGTGCGGTTACTTCGAACGGCAGCAGGGAGGCCGAGTTGTTCGGGATCTCTGGGGCGACGATGCATTTGAGGCCGTAGCAGGCGTAAGCCTTGGCGTAGCCCAGCGGCACGTTGATGCCGAACTGACTCATTCCAGAAGTACCGGTGAAGTCGCTCTTGATGCCATCCGGGCCGACAGTCAGGGTCACGGCCAGGGTAACCGGCACGTCATAGCCGTCCAGGGTCATGCTGTTGCTGTAGGTGCCATGTGGCAGCGACTTGAAGCATTCCAGGGTAGCGCGACGGCTGTGCTCCAGAATGAAGCCACCAATGTGCTCCAGGTCGTCCAGCTTGAACTCTTCAAGCATGTCGAGGAGGCGCTTGTGGCCGGTCTCGTTACATGCCGACAGCGCGTAGAAGTCACCGACAACGCGGTCATTCTCACGCACGTTGTTGCGCAGGATGTTGATGAAGTCGCGGTTCACCTGGCCACGCTCGAACAGCTTCAGCACAGGAATGAACAAACCTTCCTCGTAAACCTCACGAGCATCCGGGCCAAAGCCGCGGCCACCGATATCTACGACGTGGGCGGTACTGGCGAAGTAGCCGATCAGTTTGCCCTTGTAGAACGATGGCGAAACGATGGTGATGTCGTGCAGGTGGCCTGTACCCTTCCACGGGTCATTGGTCACGTACACATCACCTTCGAAGATGTTGTCTTCGCCGATGTCGTTGATGAAATGCACCACCGCCTCAGCCATGGTATTGACGTGGCCGGGAGTACCGGTAACCGCCTGGGCAAGCATGTTGCCAGCGCGATCGAATACACCGGCCGACAAGTCGCCGGCCTCGCGCACACTGGTGGAGAAGGCAGTGCGAATCAGGGTCAGGGCTTGTTCTTCGACCACCGAGACCAGCCGGTTCCACATCACCTGCATATGAATGTCGATCATTGTTTCGCTCATGGTTCTTGCTTCCGATGTAGGGCGTTAGCGACGGACAACCAGCAGGCAGCCGTCGGGCTGGACCGTGGCGGTGAAGTTCGAAGTGACGAAGGTCGAGGTCTCACGCTCGACAATGATGGCGGGGCCATCAACCCGTGCACCGACCTGCAGTTCCTCACGCGGATAGATGCCAGCCTCCACGAAGCCGCCGGCGGCAACGTCAAAGACTTTGCGGCGCGATACTTCATGGGCGAGATAAGCAGCGCCAACTTCGGCGATATGAGCCACAGGCGGCAGCGGGGAGCTTGCCTTGACCGACCAGCTAACGATCTCGATATCCGGACCTTCGATCGGGCGGCCGAAGAAGCGGGTGTAGGCTTCTTCGAACAGAGCCTTGAACTGAACGGTGTCTGCGGCGGTGAACGCCTTGAACGGCAGGGCGACAGGGATCTCCCAACCTTGACCGACGTAGCGCATGAAGGCGGTGCAATCCATCTCTGGCTCGCCCTCAGGCATACCCTGACGTAGGAAGCCCATGGACTCGGCCTTCATCTCTTCGATCAGGCCATTGATAGCTTTCTCATCGAACTCGGACAGTCGAACGAAGGAGCTGCGGACTGCCTCGTAACCGAATGGAGCGCGCAGGAAGCCAATGGCCGAACCCACACCAGCACCGGCAGGCACGACGAAACGCGAAACACCCATCTTCTCGCACAGGCGTGCGGCGTGCAGCGGACCGCCACCACCGAAGGTGATCATGGTGTAATCGGCAATATCTTTACCGCTCTCTACTGCGTGCACACGACCAGCGTTCGCCATGTTTTCATCGACCACCTCGCAGACACCGAAGGCTGCGGTGTTGGGATCCATGCCTAGCGGGTTGCCGATTACACGACCCATTGCATCAGCAGCTTTATCGGTGGAAAGGCGCAGCGCGCCACCAGCGAAGTTGTCGGCGTCGAGACGGCCCAGCAGGAGGTTGGCGTCGGTAATGGTCGGCTCCAAACCACCACGGTTGTAGCAAGCTGGACCAGGCTCGGAAGCAGCACTGTGCGGACCGACGCGGATTTGGCGCATGCTGTCGATACTGGCAATCGAACCACCGCCGGCACCAATTTCGACCATTTCCACCACGGGGATAGAGATAGGCATACCGCTGCCTTTCTTGAAGCGGTAGGTACGCGCTACTTCGAAGGTTTTGGCAGTTTTCGGTACCTGATGCTCGATCAAACAGATCTTGGCAGTGGTACCACCCATATCGAAGGACACGACCGAGTCCAGCTGGTAGCGGCGTGCAATATCGGCCGCGAAGATTGCCCCACCAGCAGGGCCAGACTCCACCAGGCGCACTGGGAACTCAGCAGCGCTCTCTACCGAGATGATGCCGCCGCCGGAGTGGATCATGAACACCGGGCAGTCAGCACCGTGCTCCTTAAGGGTGACCACCAGACGATCCAGGTAGGACTTGATCAGCGGCTTGACGTAAGCGTTAGCACAAACGGTGTTGAAGCGTTCGAACTCGCGCATCTGCGGCGAAACTTCGCTGGAGATAGAGATCGACAGCTTTGGCAGACGCGCCTGCAGAGCATCACGCAGTTGGCGCTCGTGTGCGCCATTCACGTAGCTGTGCAGGAAGCCGATCGCCACGCTCTCGTAGTTGCCCTGGGCAATATGCTCGATCAGGGCGTCGATCTCAGCCTTATCAGGCGCGATCAGAACCTTACCCTTTACGTCCAGACGTTCGCGAAGGGTGAAACGGTCTTCGCGAGCGATCAGTGGCGGTGGCAGAACGATGTTGATGTCGTACTGCTCGAAACGGTTTTCGGTGCGCATTTCCAGGGTATCCCGGAAACCTTCAGTGGTGATGAAGGCGGTGCGGGCGCCACGGCGCTCAATCAGTGCGTTAGTGGCAAGCGTGGTGCCGTGGATCAGCTGGTGGATGTCCGAGAGGGCCAGGCCAGCGGCTTCAACAACCTGCTTGACACCGGTGAGAATTGCCCGCTCAGGAAGCTCATAGTCGGTAAGGATCTTGGTGGAATGAAGCACGCCGTCCACGTCCAGCGCGATATCAGTGAAGGTCCCGCCAATGTCCACGCCGACCCGGCATGATGTCGCAGTCATCGTCATATCCCCTGCTTTGTAGTTGTCTCCGCCCACAAAATGGCCGGCTGATCTGTAAGTTATATGTTGTCTTACATGTGGTCAAGAGGTTGTGCGCTATGAAACAAGGTCAATTGGATAGAAAAAGTGATATGACCTTGTGATAAAGGCCGCCCCACAGGAGCGTTCAGTCTGGCTCAAGCCCTGAAATACGTCCGTGTGGGAGCGGCCTTCGCTTTACCCCGGGTTTAACAACCCACACCCTCAGCCGAGAGTTTTGACCATCCGCGAACCACCTACTGCTTGTGCAGTGGGGAATACCTCGAGTCGCGACACATCGACCGCAGCCGGCATACGCAGCGCCGCGAGCAGCAACTGGGCAATGTCTTGAGGCTGGATGGACTCGTAACCGTCATAGAGTTCAGTGCCGGCGGCCTGCATTCCCATAGCGGTGCGATATAACTGCGTTTGCACTCGACCAGGAGCAATTTCGGTCACACGGACACCAGAACCCAGCAGATCACAACGCAACGCATCGCAGAAAAGGCTAACGCCTGCCTTAGAAGCACCGTAGATGGCCGCCCCTGGATGAGGCGCGCGCCCAGCACTGGAACCGATGAAGAACACGTGACCACGCGCACGTTCAACCATGCCAGGCAGCACTTGGCGAGCCAGATGCAGAGGCGCCTTGAGGTTGATGTCGATCATATTGTCGATCTCAGCCTCATCCACCTCCTGGAACGATGCACGAGTGGAGAGAACGCCAGCGTTGTTGACCAGTACGTCGACCGATTGCCCTTCCAAAGCGGCGCTAAATGCTTTGGTGTCACGCACGTCAGCTTCCAGCGTCGTTACACCAGGTTCGCTGGCCAACTCCGCCAGTGCGTCGCGACTACGACCCACCGCAATGACCTCCAGGCCTGCATCACGCAGCGCCAACACGATCGCTTTGCCAATGCCACTGGTTGCACCGGTGACGAGCGCGCGCTGGTAGCCTGCGGGGAAGGATGCTTCAGGCATAAATGTAGCCTCCGCTGACGATGACGTTTTCGCCGGTGGCGTAGCTGTTTCGGCTGCTACCCATCATGACGATCCACTCAGCAATCTCTGCCGGCTCGGCAGCGCGACCCAGCGGGTTGGCCGCAGCCAGTTCACCAAGGAAACCAAGCTGCTTGGCACGCTCAGTAGCGAAGCCAGCCGGGGCTACCGAGTTGACCAGAATTTGGTCCTTGGCACAGGCCTGGGCGAACGACTTGGTCAGGCTCACCACCGCAGCTTTCGTTGCAGCGTAGTGCGCGTTTTGAGGGTGAGCTTTGAATGCGTCAACCGAAGTGACATTGACGATACGGCCAGTTACTGCAGGAGCAGCAACGTACTGCTGCATGTGGCGCACGGCGGCGACCATCATGTGATACGTGCCCTTGATGTTCACGGCATTCTCCAGATCCCACTCATCGTCAGTGATATCGAGAATGTCTTTGCGCGGGTAGATCGCCGCACTGTTGACCAGACAGTGAACTCGGCCCAGGGCATCGACAATCTGCTGGAACGCAGCATGCGCGGTCTGCTGACGAGCGATGTCGCCAACTGCAGTAGCCACCTCTGCTCCTAGCCCACGCAGCTCTTCCGCTGCCTGCACCAAAAGCTGCTCATTTCGATCGATAAGACCGATTTTGCTCGCTCCACGCTTCACCATCAATCGAGCCGTTTCCAGGCCCAGACCGGATGCACCACCAACTATCACTACGGTTTGATCGTTCATGCCAAGCTCCTCCGATAAAGCTTTACTGTAAGATGCCTGTTGTCTTACATTTAGTCAACCAACCGCTCACACTGAACCACTGAATCGAAGGGCCTCGGTCATGACTGCTCCCGACGTGAAAAACGCCCGCGATCGCATCCTGGAAGGCGCATGCGAACTCTTTGCACTTTACGGCTACCAGGCAATCGGATTGCGAGATCTAGCGGATCACGTCGGAATTAAGCCTGGCTCCCTTTATCACCACATTGATAGCAAGCAGTCTCTATTGTTCGAGCTTATGGAGGACGCAATCAGCGAGCTGCTCTATTGCACTCGCCTGAACCTGCGTCGCAAAGCGCAAGCTCACGATCGGCTGAACTGCTTTATCGATACGTTCCTGAGCTTTAAACACAGCTCGGCAAGCCGGGCCAACCTGCTGTCTCGCGAACAGATCAATTTGACCAGCGAGCAAGCAAACGAATTCAACGGCCTTAAGAACGAATACATCCAGATTCTCTCGGACATCATCAAAGATCTGATCAGGACCAATCGCTTACCGCCGCTCACACTCTCCATGGCGGCAGACGCGGTCATAGGCATGCTTTTCAACCAGGCACAGTGGCTGAACGCCGAGGTCAACGGCAGCCAACAGAGCCCGGTGTTGAAACGCTTTGCCTACGGGATTATTGCGACGATGAACATCGAGGCCGCCTAAGCGCAGAGCTTTCCATTTCGTGTGCCACCCGCGAGCTATCGCCATGACCATTGCTAGAAAGGCCAAACGGCGCGACGAACTAGTGGATTGATTTGCCCGACCTACACGCAAGCCGTGAAAACCGCAGGCATCCGTCGCCTGCACCCAATGGAAATAACGAAGGTAAAAGCTCAAATGGCCAAGGCCGCCGATGTCGTTGTGCAATGCCTGGAAAACGAAGGTGTCGAGTATGTGTTCGGCATTCCCGGCGAGGAGAACCTCGACCTGCTGGAATCCCTGCGCAAATCGCAGATCAAGCTGGTCCTGACCCGTCATGAGCAGTCCGCCGGCTTCATGGCCGCCACTTATGGCCGCCTCACCGGCAAGACCGGCGTCAGCCTGTCCACCCTTGGCCCGGGCGCGACCAACCTGGTCACCGCCGGTGCCTACGCGTACCTAGGCGGCATGCCGATGCTGATGATCACAGGGCAAAAGCCGATCAAGAAGTCCAAGCAGGGCCGGTTCCAGATCATCGACGTGTGCGGCATGATGGACCCCATCACCAAGTACACCCACCAGTTCGCCTCAGCCGACAACATTCCTTCGCGTATGCGTGAAGCCTTCCGCCTGGCGGAAGAGGAAAAGCCGGGCGCCGTGCACCTGGAGCTGCCGGAAGACATCGCCGCCGAGCAGACCGACGCCATGCCGATCCCGCCAAGCCTGCACCGTCGCCCGCTGGCCGAGTACGTGGCCATCGACGCCGCGGTCGAGAAGCTGAAGAACGCCCGCAGCCCGATCCTGGTGATCGGCGCCGGCGCCAACCGCAAGATGACCGCCAAGGTCCTCAAGCAACTGATCGACAAGACCGGCATCCCGTTCGTCACCACCCAGCTGGGCAAGGGCGTGGTCGACGAGCGCCACCCGCGCTTCCTGGGCAACGCCGCGCTGTCCTCCGGCGACTTCGTCCACCGTGCTATTGAGGCGGCCGACCTGATCGTCAACATTGGCCACGACGTGATCGAGAAGCCGCCGTTCTTCATGGTGCGTGGTGGTACCGAGGTCATCCACATCAACTTCCGTTCCGCTGAAGTCGATGCCGTGTACTTCCCGCAGATCGAAGTGATCGGCGACATCGCCAATGCCGTTTGGCAGATCGCTGAAGGTCTGGGCGACACCACACACTGGGACTTTTCCCGCCTGCTGACGATCCGCGAAGCCAACGAGGAACAGATTGCCGAAGGCGCCGACGACGACCGTTACCCGGTCTATCCGCAGCGCCTGGTCGCCGACATCCGCCGCGTTCTGCCGTCCGAAGGCATCTTGGCCCTGGATAACGGCATCTACAAGATCTGGTTCGCCCGTAACTACAAGGCGCACAAGCCCAACACTGTGCTGCTGGACAACGCCCTGGCGACCATGGGCGCAGGCCTGCCGTCGGCCATGGCCTCGCACCTGGTGTACCCGGACCGCCCGGTAATCGCAGTGTGCGGTGACGGTGGCTTCATGATGAACAGCCAGGAGCTGGAAACGGCGGTGCGCCTGAACATGCACGTCACCGTGGTGATCCTGCGTGACGACGGCTACGGCATGATCCGCTGGAAGCAGGCGAACATGGGCTTCACCGATTTCGGCCTGGACTATGGCAACCCGGACTTCGTCAAATATGCCGAGTCCTATGGTGCCTACGGCCACCGTGTGGAGAGCGCGGATGCCTTGCTCCCCCTACTCGACCACTGCATTTCCAATCCTGGAGTGCATGTCATCGACTGCCCGGTGGACTACAGCGAGAACGACCGCATCCTGAACATGGAGCTTCGTGAGCGAGCGTTGGCAATCTGATTGGTATCCGTCTCCGCTGTAGTCGAGGACTTCAGCGGAGACGGCCCTGATTGAAGTTTCACTCCCACAATTCAGGTTGGGCTTCAAATGCACCCTCTGCGATCCGCCTTACACAACGAACTCCATGCCCGCCCATCTCTCTATTTCAGCGGGCCGGCCCATGTCTTTCATTTGGCGATCCTCGGAGACAAGGCTGACTGTGCAACGGTCCTACGGAGATGCCAACTTGAAGCCTTGAACTCGGACATGCCTCAAGGTATTACCTGCTTAGATGGCCACTCCTTCAAGTGGGAACAACACACTGAATTTTTTACCCTGACCCTGGCAGTGCCGTGCACGATCGGGGAATCAGATTGGAAAGCGATCCCACCGGCATTAGCCGAGGCAATCGAGCCATACACGGCAAAGATCATCAACGCAGTACAGGTATTGGTGCGCGATGAGCAGCAACTAGACCTAGCTAAGTACGGCTTCAGAGATCCATGTGGCTCTTGTGTGGGGGGTGGTGATGCTGTGGTGTGGAGTGATTTTCATCTCACACCCGATGGTACAAATCGTTTTTTGTTCATCAACCGCCGCCTCAACGCTTACCGCCAGGGCCGCATGATTAGGCGTCTGCTGGAGATTGAAACGTATCGAATGATGGCCTCCTTGACTCTCGGAACGGCGAAGGAACTGAGCCAAGATCTGGATGCGTTTGACAAGACCTTGGTCAACCTCTCAGAACGAAGCGCACGAAGTGATGGCCTGGACTCAAAAGGGTTGCTTGAAGCAATTGCCCGCCTGTCACGCCAAGTGGTGAGCCGAACTGTGACCACACGCCATCGCTTTGGAGCCACACAGGCCTATGCCCAATTGGTGTTTGAGCGGCTCGGCGAGCTTCGAGAAAGCCATGTTGGCGACTGCCAGCGCGTCGGTGTGTTCATCGAACGGCGGTTCAAGCCGACAGTGCGGTACTGCGCTGCTACGGAGCAAAGACTTGAGCAGTTGGCAGAAAACGTTGCGAACCTCGGAGACTTGCTCCAGGCACGCGTGCAAGTGGAAATGGAGGAACAGAACGCAGAAATACTTCGAGGCCTGAACGCTCGGGCCGATGCCCAGGTGAAGATTCAACGCGCCGTGGAAGGCCTTTCGATCATTGCGATCACCTACTACCTTCTGAACCTATTCAAGCTGCTCTACGGCGGGCTGAACGTGCTGGGAGCGGAGCTCACAGCTCGTGACGCATTACTAGGGATGTCACCACCCGTGTTGTTAGTGCTGGCCGTAATCCTGTTGCGGTTACGGAAAGCCAAACAGCACTGTTGATGGGGCATTCACCCATAAAAAAAACCCGCGCCAGGCGCGGGTTTTTTTCAGCAGCTGGAGAATGACAATAGGGTCTCTCGAGTGCTTGGCTTTTTGTCCAGCCGACGAATCATCAAGTCGTACTGGGTGGCGTCCTTTTCCTGACGAGCTGGGCTAATCTGCTGGTTCTCAAAGCGCAGCGCATCTCTTGCCGTTACCGACGCACTGGGCTCCGCTGGGCGGGAGGCTGAGAAGCTCATATCTGACTCCATCATTCTGCTCGTTTAAAAAACCTAGGGTTTAGCTCAGGCTTGAAATAGTGTTTTCTATCAATCCAGACGAACCCATCATGCTTGCTAATCACAGCTACGTCGATGGGGCCTGAGACCGACTCACTGGGGCGGGTTACGCGTTCCTTCAGTGACTCTAGCTCAATCAAGCTTCTTGCCAAGCCTGCCATGTCCGGCAGGGGAAGAGAATTTATAATATTTGATAGCGGAAAGACATGCTGGTTTCTGATCTGCTCATACCATCGGTCGGCATGAGAGATCTTCGTTTCCTCGATGATCTCCGTTATCCGCTGCTGCGAAAGGGGATTTTGGGCACCGCACTCAGCCATCACCCGCGATCCCATTTCTCCCAATGCCATCCTTGTAGACGCGTACACAGCATCAAACACATCGGGGGATACACCCATTCGGAAAGTATCGATCATGTGGGTGGTAGCGAAAGGCTGTATGACCGCAGGTGTCGATGCGTCCATAGTTTTGGAATCGTTCTCGTTTTTCTGAACGATCAGACGATCCCCCAAAAACCTGTAGCAGTCATACACCTCAAGCACTGGGAAGTACTCCTCCTTTCCATAGCCCGCGATGACAACGCCGGTAAGCGGGGCATAACTGAGGAACTGCTTCACAGCGAGCTTGATCAGAGCGGCAACAAATCGAGGGACGAGGTACCCCCTGCTGTCTGGATCCTGAATGAATACCGGTATGCTTTGCGCCGACACCCCCTCCAGCTCTGCAGCAGTGTCAGATACGGCGTTAGCAATATCGGCCTCAGTTAGGAGCTCTGGGAGTGGAAGGTTCTCGACATCGATTTCCGCCAACGCAAGCGCTGCCTCAATTTCCTGAGGCGTCATTGACGCTAACTCACCGACTTCACTCTGCCCAGCGTGCACAGCGATGATGTGCTGCAACCGATACGACGCCCCTCCGAGTAACCGAAGAAGCGCTTCTTTCTTGCTCTCTTTCGAAAACAGTTTGTCGTTGTGCTGGACGAAATCAAAAAACTTCTCAGAGTAGGTCTGAAGCTTGTCAAACTGCTCAACACCCAAATGATCACGGAACGACTTGATGTAGAGCTCCCAGGGAACCGTTTGCAGCCCTGCAGACCCAAAGATCATTAACCCAACAGGGCCACACCGAGACAGCTCGTAGAGCTTGTTCGCGCCCTTGAAATAGCGCTTTTCAAGCTCACCACTCTTCCAGGTCGTAACCGTGGTGGCACTGTCTGCTGCCAGAACCACCGCTGTGCGACTCATAATTGCAATCTCAGCCGTCATCTCAAGTCCCTTCGTAGTCACAAGGCCGGTTGATGGCAATATGCCCTAGCGCAATGCCGAAATCTATTGTCTGCGGCAGATCCAGGAAAGGACCGAAAGGGAACGCGACCTGGTAGGCGATTTGAGGAGCTGAAGCGTTTACACTGCAACACTGCTACAGACTCCTATTTTCGTAGGACCCGTAGTGAATGGGGCTCAAGGACCCAGAGGATGACAATCCCTGAGACACGGTTTATACGAGTTCACGTATGGACAAAATTCCGAAATCTGTCCACACATACAAATGTCCATATGGACAAGGCAGGAAAAAGCCAGAGCCCTTGCCGCAGGCTTGTTGCCTCCGCGTCCGTATGCAGCTACATAAAGACTACCATGCTCGTGCAGTTGCACTGCAAGGGGCCGACAGGGAAGGTTTCGCGAATGAGTGCAGGTTTTGCGATGTCCATGGGGGTCCTAAAGGGCTGAGGCCAGGCTGATGACGCCAAGGGTGACCGCAATGACCCCTGACTTTCAACTCCACAGCCCTTTACCGATATCCCCTAGGCCAGGGAACCCCACACTTGCACCAGGCCGAACAGATGCACCAGGCCATAGACCAGGCAGATCGTCGAGCTGACAAAGATGAAGCGCCGGCTGCGCCCGGTGCCCGCCAGGGCGACCGGTCCCAGCAGGCCGCGCAACAGGTAGACCAGGGTGATCGCGATCAGCGCCGGGCGCAGCAAGGGCAAGGGGGCAATCACCCCGGCCGCGGACAGCGCATACGCCGCCCAGGCGGCAAGCACCAGGGCAATCCCGGCCGTGACCACCGCGGGAAACCAGCGCCCGGCCTGGGCCGCCCGCACAAAGCGCTCGCCTGCGCCAAACAGGCGATACCAGGAAGGCCCGACCATGATCACCCCGACATGCATCAGCGCCGCCAACAGGCTGAGCCCGGCGCCGATCACCAGCGCCATGTTGTATCCATTCGTCATTCCATCGCTCCTTGATGCCAGTCCATTCTCGGTGAATCCAATGATTCACGCGCTGCAGCATAGACGTCATGGCGCACCGACGGGGTGCGCCATGACGTCGCCGTCAACGGACCGCCGCTTCGGCGCGGGTGCCGATGTCCATGACCTGGTAACGCACGTGACGACCACTGACCGCCGCGGCCGCTTCCACGCCACCGGTCATGGCGCCAAAGATGCCGTGCCCGGTACGGGTGGAAGCGCCGCACAGGTACAGGTTGCGGATCTCCGTCTTGGCTCCCGGCCGGTTGTGCAAGAAGTACTCCGGGGTAAAGGCCAGGCCGTAGGAGGTCCCGCCTTCGGAGCCGATAAAGCGCGTGACCGAAAAAGGCGTCGAGACTTCCTGATAGACGATGTGCTTCGACATGCCCGGAATCACCCGTTCGGCCAAGGCAATCAGCTGGCGGGCGTACCACTCTTTTTTCGCCAGGTAGGCCGGGTTGGTCCGATAGCTGCCATCCGTCAGCTCGGCCTGGGTCACGCCCCAGCTTTGCGGGGTGGAAGGCACTGCCGACATCAATTGCAGGTTATAGATGCCCGGTGGCGCGATGGCCGGGTTATCCGGGTCTTTCATGGTGGCGTTGCCGATGAACAGATGGGGCTCCTCGGGAAACGCCCCGGCGAACACCTCGCGGTAGGCCTTCTCGTAATCGCAGCCTGGGTAGATGCGATAGTTGGTGTTCTTCAGGCCCATGGCCTTGAGGTCCATGTCGATACCCAGATAGACCACGCCCATGGCCGGTGACATCTCGAACTGCTCGGCACGGCGCACGGTCTTGGGCTTGAGGTGTTCACGGCCGATCAGGCCGAGCAGGGCCTGCTTGATATCGGCGTTGCAGATCACCGCATCGGCCTTGACCACCCGTTTGCCCAGGTGCTTGTTGCTGAACTCGACGCCCACGGCACGCCCGTTCTCGATCAGGATACGTTCGACCTTGGACCGCAGGAGGATCTTGCCGCCCTTGCGCTCGACCACCTCGCCCAGCTTGTCGGAGAACATCTGACCGCCGCCCGAGGGGTAGTAGGAACCCTGCAGGAAGTGATTGACCACCGCCGCGTGGCCGGCCATGGTCGCGCGGCTCGGCGGCTGGTGATAGACCCCCAGCTGCCCGGTCAGGATGGCCCGCAGGCGCTGGTCCTGGGTACAGGTGTCGAGGAATTGCGCCACCGTCGATTTGGCGTGACGCATCAGCATCCACGAGCGCGGCAGTACCCACAGCGCCGTCAGCGGGCGCGAGTGGATGCCCATGAAATCCCAGACCTGCTGCAGCATCTTGAAATAGCGGTTGATCCCCGCCCGCTCCTTAGGGAACGCCTCCAGCAGCTTTTCGCGAAAGCGTTCATAACCGCGGGGAACCGCGAACTGGAAGTCGGGGAAACACAGGGTCTCGAAACCTTCCGGATCCTGCTCGATAAAGCGGATTTCACCGTCATCGATGCCGGCCCCGCGCAGGATCCGCGGAATCAGGCCGTCCTTGCCGCAGTCGCCGATGTAGTGCAGGCCGACATCGAACTCGTAGTCCTTACCCTTGCGGTGGAACACCGTGGCACAGCCGCCCATTTCATAGTGCATGTCGAGCACCAGCACCTGCTTGCCGCGGTTGGCCAGGGTTGCGGCAGCCGTCAGGCCACCGATGCCGGCGCCGACCACTATCACGTCGAAGGTGTCGCTCTCGAGGGTCTTGAATCGATCAAAGCTTTGCATGGGTTACGGTTCCAGTCGCGCATCAGGCATGGGCTAGGTGGTGGTCGCGGGTCGGGTCGACCGCCTCGGCCTCATGTATCAGGTGGGGCAGCTTGTTCGGCTTGCGGCTCCAGTGCTCATGCTCCGCCAGGGGCGGAATCCGCTGCAGGATCACCGGCCAGTGTTCGGCCAGCTCGGCGTTGAGCTTGAGGAAATGCCGGTTGCTGTCATCGAGCTGGTTCTCCGGCTGGATGGCTTCCTCCGGGCATTCGGGCAGGCACAGGCCGCAGTCGACGCACTCCTGGGGATTGATGACGATGAAGTTCGGCCCCAGGTGGAAGGCATCCGCGGGGCAGATATCGACGCAGTTGGTGTGGCGGCACTGGATGCAGTTGTCGGTCACTACGTAGGTCATGGTGAGTCTCGTAAACGTCTGGTTGGACTGGGAAGTCGCCGCTCAGAAATAGCGGTCGACCAACAAGCGCGCCGACAACATCGTTCCGATGAAGCCTGCGCCCGGGAATGTCCAGGCCCCGACCTGGTACAGCCCCTTGACCGGGTATTTCTGCGGGAAACGGTTGAACAGGCCGGACTGTCGGGTGTTCTGCTCGAAGCCGTAGATCGCGCCCGCCGGGTTATGGGTGAACTTGCTCATGGTGCGCGGCGAACCTGCCTCGCAGACCTCGATGTGCCGACGCAGGCCGGGGATGACCCGTTCGGCGTTGGCGATCAGCAGCTCGGTGAGTTCGATCTTCTTGCGCCGGTAGGCGAGCTTGTCCAGGGAGTGCCATTCGCCGGCGCCCGTCAGGGTGAACAGGCCCAGGCTGGACTTTCCGACCGGGACCATCGAGGGATCGACG
Source organism: Pseudomonas sp. B3G-3 (assembly GCF_028640915.1). Taxonomy (NCBI): domain Bacteria; kingdom Pseudomonadati; phylum Pseudomonadota; class Gammaproteobacteria; order Pseudomonadales; family Pseudomonadaceae; genus Pseudomonas; species Pseudomonas sp. B3G-3. Next base: position 41,081 of record NZ_JAQZAB010000110.1, read on the forward strand.
TTGGAGAAGTAGTTGATCGACCAGCTGGTGTTGTCGCCATGCAGCTCTCCGGCCTGGATATGCTCGAACTGTTGGCGCTGGGTTTTCGGCGGGGCGAAGAAGTGGATGTACTCCTCGGCGCCCACGCCCAGCTCGCTCAGCGGGCAATCGAGCCCCAGGTAGACCTGGAACCCCGACACCGACAGCTTGAGCTGGCGCAGGCGCGAGCGGTACTTGGCACCGAAGTGCTGCTCGCCCGCCAATGCCAGCACCGCATGGGGCGAGATATTGGCCACGACGTTGCGCGCCTTGACCTTGCCCGACTTGCGCGTCACCACGCCACTGACCCGGCCGCGCTCGACCACGATCTGGTTGACCGCCGACTCCAGCTCGACCCGGCCGCCATGCTGCTCGATGACCTCGACCAAGGCGTTGGACAAGGCCTGTGAGCCGCCCTTGATCGAATAACCGCCGTTCTCCAGATAATCGATGAAGGGATAGGAAAAGTAGCCGAACGCCAGGTCCTTGGCCGGCAGGCCGTAGTAGCTCCATTGCGCCGACAGCACTTCCTTGAGGCGCTCATTGGAGGTGAAGCGCGAGAAGTAGTGATCCACCGTTTCATGCCCATACTTGAGCACCCGGGGATAGATCATCGGCGTGGCCACCAGCCTCATCCAGAACGGCTTGCGCGAATACAGAAAGCCGCACAGGTCCTTGTAGTTGCGCTGCGACTCGGCGAACAGCCGGTTGATGTTATCGACCTCCTCGGGAAAGAAGCGGAACAACTCGCGCTTGTAACCTTCCAGGTCGCGGTGCCCGACCGTGAGGTCGATGTCCTGCGAGCGATAGCGATACAAGGTCGGGTGATGGAGAAACTCGACCTTGTCCGCCACGCCACAGGCCTGGATCACATTGAACGACTCGGCGCCCCGCACCACGCCGTCGAACGAATGCAGCGAAACATCGAAGTTGAAATCCTTGCGGCGGAAATTGCTCGCGTAACCACCGGCTACGTTGTGCTTTTCCACCACCAGGACTTTCTGGCCTCGCTGCGCCATAAGGCTGGCACCCGCCAACGCGCCAAGGCCCGCGCCGACGAAAACGGTATCGTATTCTTGACTCATGATTTCTCCTGGCTCTGCGGCCAGATCAGAACTGCTAATCAGGCCGTCAGACCGCCATCGATCACGAATGTCTGGCCAGTGATGTAGTCGGCCTGGGGCGACAGCAGGAAGCTGGCCAGGGCCGCCACTTCGCGGACTTCACCGAAGCGCTTGAGGGGGATGGTGTCGGTGATCGACTTGCGTATCGGGTCGGCGATCTGCCCGACCATCTCCGTGGCAATGAAGCCTGGGGCGATGGCGTTGACGGTGATCTTGAAGCGCGCCATTTCCAGGGCCATGGTCTTGGTGATGCCGATCATCGCCGCCTTGGTCGCCGAGTACCCCATCTGCCCCTTGTTGCCCTTGAGCCCGCTGACGGAGGACATGTGCAGGATCTTGCCGCGGCGCTCGGCGGCCATCGCCGGAGCCAGGCATTTACTGAAATACACCGCCGAATCGAGGTTGGTCGCGACCACGTCGCGGTAGCGCTCGATGTCGAACTTGAACAGCAACTGGTCGCCGGTCACGCCCATGTTGTTGATCAAGCCGTAGGGCTCGCCGTGGGTTTCCACCAGCTGTGCGCACACCGCCTCGACCGAATCGTGGTTCCTGCCGTCACAGGCATGCCCGCTGGCCAGGCCGCCACTGGCGGCCACTTCCTGCTCCAGTTGCAAGGCCGCGTCGGCCGAGGACTGGTAGGTGAACGCGACCCGATACCCTTCCCGGGCCAGGGCCAGGACCAGTGCGCGGCCAATGCCGCGACTGCCGCCGCTGACCAGTACCCATTTGCCGTTTGAAGACTGCTGAACTTCCATGATCTACATCCTTTGATCTGATGATCCCTGCCGCCGTCATGCCGGCACGGCGGTTTTTCGAGCTTCCGCACGGGCGAAGAAATCGAAGATTTCCTCGAAGTAGCGGTCCCGGTGTTTCTTGTGGTTTTCCAGGTGGCGACAGCCCTCGAAACCGACCACGTGCAGCGCCTCGCATTCCTGGCTGAGCCCGGTCACGCTGGCATCCGGGATGAAGTGGTCGTTGCGCCCGTAGAAGTAGGCGATCGGCAGGTGACGCACGCCGCGCAGCGAGTGATCGATGGCACAGGTCCCCGTGGGAACCGCCAGGCGGCTGCCACTGATCCAGCGCATGGCCAGTCGCAACGGCCCGCGAGTGAAGTAGCTGCGCACCGAAATCGGCACGCTGTCCAGCACGGCCGAGGTGAAGGGCGTGGCATCCCGCGCCAGGGCATGGGACAGGTGATAACCACCGAACGAACAGCCCACCAGGTGGATCGGCAGGCCGGGGTTGTCCCGCGACACGCGCCGGGCAATCGCCAGCACATCGTCGGCGAACGCATGGCCGCCGATGGTGCTGCGGCCGAAGCCTTTGAAGTTGAAGGCGACCACGTGATAGCCCTGCTCGAGAAATGCCTGGTCCAGGTTGTTCTCGAAAAAGTAATGCATGCCGTACTTGAGGAACGGATGACACAACAGCACCACGCCCCGAGGGTGCATGGCGCTGGTGCGCAGCGACGCCCCCTCCAGTCGGCTGCCGTCGCGCGCGATCTCCACAAAGCCTGCCGCACGCTTGGGCACGTCACGCTTCCAGCCCTGTACCTGACGGAACATGACGCGGATGAACAGCTTGGAAATGGCGATCCCCAGCCAACCGGTCGATTGCTCGTTCTTGCTCATGCTCGCCTCCATTGCCTGGCCTTCATTTCGGCATAGCCGAAGGCGGCTTCGTAACTGGGACCTGCCACCCAGGCGCTGAGGAACTGCACGCCCTGCACCGGGAAGCCGTGATGGAACACATGGCCCTTGAGATCGGTGCCGACCATCGCCCCATAACCCGAACCGTCGGTGTTGTTGGTGAAACGTACATAGGTATGGGGCGTGGCGACCTCGGTATGCAGCACATGCCCGCGCAGCCCCGGCACCTGGCGCAACAGACGCTCCACCAGGATGTCGCTGGCCCGCTGCTTCTTGGCCCGGTATTGCGCGGTACGGCGCTGCGGCCAATGGGCGATCGAGTCGAGCACGTTGATGCACACCACCTGGCCCGCAGCCGGGTCCAGGGCGTGATAGTTGGTGACCTCGATCGGCGACATCTCCCAGAAGGCCCGCTCACTGAGCTGCGCCTCATAACCGCTGAGGGCGGCCGCCATGCGCAACTCGGCGCCTGCCGCCGGGTCATCGGCGAACAGCATCGATTCGCTGTGCTGCAAGCCCAGTTGCTCCGGTGGCAGGTCGGTCACCAGGTACACCGTGGTGGTCGAGCGTGCCGGCTTCAGCCCGGTGAGCTTCTCCCGGGTGGCCGCCAGCTCCACATCCGCCGCGAACAGGTGCTGCACCGCGTAGTGCGGTGAAGCGTTGATGTACACCCGCGAAGAATGGAACACCCCGCGATTGGTGTTGATGCCCGTGGCATTGCCCTGGCCGTCGGTGAGCACGCCATCGACCCGGGTGCTGAGCAGGATCTGCCCACCCGCCTGTTCGATCTGCTGCGCCAGCAGGTTGGACAGGTACTGGGAGGAGCCGGCGACATAGGCGTTGCCACGGTTGAGCGTGGCGTACACCACATGCAGGTAGTACAGATAACCCAGGTCTTCCGAGTAACCGCCGACGTAGATGCCCGGCGCCGCCAGGATCTCGATCAGGTACGGGTCGTCGAACAGTTCGTGCAGCGCCTGGCGCACGGTCTTGTGCTTCAGGTTGCGATGGGCGAAACGCAACTGGGCCATGTCCGGCTCGAAGCTGCCGTCGAGCATCTGGAACTGGTAATAGCCGTTGCGCCCGTAGGTCCGGACGTGCTCGAAGAAGGTCGCGATGGCCTCGGCCTGATGGGGAAAGCGCTCGACCAGCTGCCGCTCCGCCCCGTCCGCATCGTTGGCCAGCGGCAGCTCCGTGCCGTCCCGGTAGGCGCAGAAGTAGTCCTGGGGATAAACCAGATCCAGCGTCTCCTCCAGCCCCAGGTCACGCAGGATACGGATGAGGTTGCCGCCCTCGGCCATGCCACTGAGCTTGTGCAGGCTGCAGTCGAACACCGCACCCTGCTTTGGCCGGCTGAAGGTGGAGGCATAGCCGCCGACGACAATATGCTTGTCGACCATCAACAGGCGCACCCCGGGGTCACGTTTGACCAGCATCGCCGCACAGGCCAGGCTGGTGATCCCGGCACCGACGAAGATCGCGTCCCAGGACGGCTGGTTCATTGCCGCAACCCCAGCTTGTCGACCCAGGCATAGATCTCGGCAAAACGTGCGTCGTTGAGCCGGGCGTTATGGGCCGAGCGCCAGACTTCCTCGATCTTCGCCTTGTCATCCACCGCGATCGGGAACTCGAACGAGGTGTGCCGGGCGATTTCCGGGTTGTAGGTGAACATGTCGATCAGCGCCGGAATGATCCGGCGGCTCATGGCCTTCACCTGGGCGATGGACTCGGGGCTCGCCGTTTCAAAGAACGACTCGCTGATCCAGCGACCGAAGGCGATATGCCGGGCCTCGTCATGATGATGCTCACGGAACATGGTCCGGGTCATAGGCTCGACGCCTGGCCCCTGGGACGTGTGCATCGCGCCCATTTCCGCGACCCACTCGATCAGCAGCGTGAACAGCACGCCCACCGCGGGCTCCATCTTCGGCAGCGTCTCGGTGAGCAACTCATAGAGGCCCACCGGCGGGTTCCACAACTGCAGGCCGGCCTTGCCCATGAAACGCTTGAAGGTCAGGGTGTGAACGATCTCCTCCTTGGAGAAGATCATCAGGTACTCCTGCAGGTCCTGGGAGATGCGATCGTGGAACTGGGTGACATAGCCCATGTACAACGGTGGAATGGTCTGCTCCAGCCAGATGAACATGGAGATGTCACGGCCGGTTTCCAGCCAGGCCAGTTCCAGCTTCTGCGCCTCGCTCAGGCCTTCGCAGAAACGCGTGCCATTGATCCACAGGTGATCGGGGTCCTTCGGGTACAGGCTGCGATCGACCTCCTGGTCCCAGGGCAGCACGGTCGCGTGGTCCATGGTCTTGTGGTGCGAGACTTCGCTCAGCTTGCGGACCTTGGACTCTCTTGCTTCTGAAATGGCGAGCACACTATTGGTCAGCGTGGACATTCCCTTGCTCCTATCCGTAACGGTGGACCTGCCAGTCAGGCAGGGACAGCGGCCGATTCCTTGAGCTCGACCACGAACTCGCACAGCTGGCGCAGCGTGGCGATCTTGCGGCTGACGAACGAGTCGGGATCCAGCGCCACGCCGATCTTCTTCTGCACCACGACCTGCATCTCGACGAAGTCCAGGCTGTCGAACTCCATCGCTTCGATGTGGGTATCGAGGGTCACATCGTTTTCGTCGACATCCTTGAGTTCCAGGATGAGGTCGCGAACAACGGCAAATACTTTCTCTACGGTGGTCATTGCATAGCTCCTTGGGAGGTTGGAAGGGCCTTTATCATCAGGCCGAGGGTGATGGTCATTACGTGGCGATCGCTGACATGCACCCCGAGATCGAGGGTGCCCACGGCCTTGCCGGGGCTTTCGATCAGGTGGATGTTGTCGATTTCGCAGCGGATATCGGTCTGCAACTCACCCAGCGAGCGCAGCGATGTGCAGAAGGTGATCTGGTGGCTGGTCTGCACCACCAGGTGATCGGACAGATCCTCGAGCCGGTTCGGCCGCTGCCGTTGACGGAACTGCGGGGACAGGCAATCGAAGATCACGCCCAGATGGTTGCGGATGAAGTGGGAAAAGATCAGCGCATCGAGCGCGACCCAGTCATCGAGCTCCCGGCCCAGGTCATCGCGAAAGCGCGCGAGCCAGGCCGCGACCTCCTCGTGTGCCAGCAGGAAACCCGGGGTTGTGGATGACCATTCCGGTGCCTCGACGATGCGTACATGGCCGATCACGTGTTCGCTGTTGTCAGCGCTCGAGTGCAACTTGAACCCGGTGCTGTCGCTGCGTTCGCGGGTCGACAGGGCCACCGTGCTGTCACGCAGCACCGGGGTCTTGAGCAGCGCCTTGAACTGCATCCAGTCCTGGGGCAGCACCGGGCTGGCCCGCCCCATGCGGTGCTTGACCGGCAGCAGCGCGAGCATGCCATGCACCACCACATCGGCTGCGTCCATGCGGCGTGCCGCCTCGCGGTCGAAGTGGATCGGGTTGCGATCGCCGGAGAGACCGGCCCAGGCCTCGATCTGCTCGGCTCCGAATTGCAGCTGCATGATCAGACCACCTTGCGCAGCATGATGCCGGCGTTGGCGCCACCGAAGCCGAAGCTCAGGTTCAGCACGTTGTTCAGGGTCTGCCCATGCAGGTGTTCGTTGGGCACGTAGTTGAGGTCGCACTCAGGGTCGGCCTCATCCATATGGATGGTCGCCGGAATCGTGCCCCGGGCCATGGCCTTGAGACAGAAGACCGCCTCCATCGAGCCGGCGGCGCCGATCAAGTGCCCGGTGTAGGACTTGGTGCTGGACATCGGAATGCCGTATGCCGCATCCCCCAGGGCCAGCTTGATCGAGCGGGTCTCGTTGACATCGTTGAGCGGGGTCGAGGTGCCGTGCAGGTTGACGTAGTCGATCTGCACGGCCTCTACGCCTGCCTGCTGGCACACGTCATTGATCACCCGTACCCGGGCCTGCATGTCTTCGGCCGGGGCCGTCATGTCGTAGGCGTCCGAATAGTTGGCGTAGCCGGTGATCTCGCCGAGGATCTTTGCGCCCCGGGCCCGGGCCAGCTCATAGTCTTCCAGGCACAACACCGCCGCGCCCTCGGAGAGCACGAAGCCGCTGCGTCCCTTGCTGAACGGGCAGCAGGCCAGGCGTGGGTTTTCCTGTTCCTTGCTCAAGGCCTGGATGACATCCACCGACCAGACGTTGAACTGTTCTTTCAGGGATTCGCTGCCACCGGCGATCATCACCTTGGCGCGGCCGCTGCGAATCGCCTCGTAGGCTTCGCCAATGGCGATGGTGCCCGTGGCGCAGGCCGCCACCGGGCTGTTCTGGATACCGCGCATGTTCCAGTTCATGGTGATACCGGCAGTCGCGGCATTGCACATCGACATGACGGTGGCGAAGGACGTGGAGATGCCCTGCTCGCGGTATTCGTTGTTGTTGCTGTTGGCGGTATCGAGCCCGCCCCAGCCGGTGCCCAGGATCACGCCGCGATCGAAGGGCGAGACGACCTCATCCAGGGGCGTGTCGCCATACGCCATGCGGATCGCCTCGTGGGTGGCCACCAGGCTGTATTTGGCGAACAGCGGCAACATCTTGGAGATTTTCTTCGAGAACGGACGCATCGCTTCACGACCGAAGTCATCGATAAAACCAAAGTAACGCGCATGGATGCTCGGATCGTCGAAGCTGTGCTGACGGTAACCGACCTGGTAATCCATCATTGCGTCCCAGATGGCTTCGACATTCTCGCCGAGCGAGCAGATGGCGCCATAACCGGTTACAACCACCCGGCGCGGTTCTGAAGAGGCGGACTTTTCCATGATCTTCCCTGTTTCGATGTCTTGGCTGGAGATGCCACGCAGCGTGAAGAAGCCTGATCCAGACACTCAGACTGCCATTGGCATATTCGACGATTAAGGCAAGTGGAGTACTCGCAAGTACAAGCCATGTACGCACTAGTTGGAACAATCGTCCAACATTGCAAAGCTCAGCTCTACGGCGTTATTGAGGGCTTAACCACTGCCCGGCATAAGTTGTCGTAATTGCCCGGGGAGGACAACTGTATCTAGGTACAGATGGCCAAGTGCGTAATGAAAATCAACTCAGGCAACCTGCAACTGCACCTAAGTACAGGTTGTCTCCGGGCAGACATTGTTAAACTAACAAGCGCCGCACAATTGATTTGCCTTAGCCGTAAGTTGACTCTCCGCGAACGGTGCGAGCCCAATCTTTAGTACTGACCATATCCCATGGAAGAACTTCAACAATATGGAATTTATCGAATTTCACGCGCTCGACTATAGTGCGACGCCCCACGCCTGGGTCGCCGATTTGTATGGCCTGCGCAAGGAAGTATTCGCCGATCGTTTGAACTGGAAGGTTAATATAAAGAATGACATCGAGTTCGATGAGTACGACAACGAGCGCACCACCTACCTGATCGGTACCTGGAAAGGCGTGCCCCTGGCCGGCCTGCGCCTGATCAACACCCTGGATCCCTACATGGTCGAAGGGCCGTTCCGCGACTTTTTCCGCTGCGCGCCGCCCAAGCAGGCGCTGATGGCTGAATCCAGCCGCTTTTTCGTCGACAAGACCCGCTCGCGCCAGCTCGGCCTGGCCCATCTGCCGCTGACCGAAATGCTGCTGTTGTGCATGCACAACCATGCCGCGCGCAGCGGCCTGGAATCGATCATCACGGTGGTCAGCAACGCCATGGGACGGATCGTCCGCAACGCCGGCTGGCACTACGAAGTAATGGACACCGGCGAGGCCGCGCCGGGAGAAAAGGTGCTGCTGCTGAACATGCCGATCAGCGACGCCAATCGTCAGCGCCTGCTGTCCAGCATCGCTCGCAAATGCCCCTTGTCATCCACGCAGCTCAGCTGCTGGCCGCAGCGCCTGAACCCGCTCCACACCGCGTTCTACGAGCCTCAGCGGATCAGCGCCTGAATCAGAGGATGCCCTGGCGCTGAGCCTCGTAGACCGCCTGCTTGGCGTTGCAGACCTGCAGCTTTCCGGAAATGTTCGACATGTGAAATTTGACCGTCCGCTCGGAAATCGCGCAGATCAGCGCGATTTCCCGGTAGGCCTTGCCCATCATCACCCACTTGAGCACCCCCAGCTCCCTGGCCGAAAGCGGCCCGGTCTGAGGCTCGGGGAACAGCTCGTCCATCGCCCGCAGGCTCAGCAGCCGGCTATGAAAGCGGATCAGCGCCATCTGCAGCTGCCCCTGCTGGTCGGCCATGCGCCGCTCAAATTCGGCTTGCGACCCGCTATTGCAAAGGCTCAGCGAACTGAACATGCCGCAGGCGTCATGCAGGGTAAACGTCGCGCCGGAGCAGATGCGGTATTGGCTGGAACGTCGAAACAACTCCCGACTCTTGTCACAGGAGGCGGCCTGGAGGGCGTCGCCCCAGGAAAACGGCGCGCAACTTTTAAGACCGTGATGAATGATCGGGTCGATCAAATGATAGTTGGCATTCTTATAGGCTTTCAGCCAGCGCGATGGGTAGTTCGAAATAATAAGAGGGGCTACTTCGCGGTTTCGAGGGGCGGCAAAGTAGGCATAACTTGCCCCTTGCAGATCGCCCAACAGCTTTTCAAGCTCTAAATTTAAACAGACATTTGAATTACTTTCGTCGGCCGGAATAAAGCCAGAGTATTTGAGTCGACTATCCATGTCATGAGCTCGTCATATTTCAGGATTACTTCAGTCTCTCGGGAGAGGGTGAAGACGGTGCAAGATTTTTCTTATTATGCCTAAGCACGTGAATACATAGCTGCTGACCCACCAAGTTGGTAAGTCCCGATACGCTGGCGGGCTATATTCAGTTATGCCTTGATAGAAATCAAGCAGGCAGGCTATACGGCTTTAGTTGTACTTGTAAGAAATTATAGCGAGCGGTTTGTGATGTTTTTTTGACGACAGAATACAAAACTCTTATTACCCGTTCGGTTAATACCGAACGATATCGCGGCAACCGCTCTACAACCGCTGCTGGAGACAGGAAGTTCTTGTCGCCAGCAGCCCGACAAAGCCCTGGGCGGCAGGGCTAGAAGTCCAGCGGCAAGGTCTGCTCGCCCTCCAGCGCCAGCAGGAACTGCTTGGCCTGCAGGCCGCCGGCAAAACCGGTGAGGCTGCCCGAGGCGCCGATCACCCGGTGGCAGGGGGCGATGATCGAGATCGGGTTCCGGCCATTCGCCGCGCCGACTGCGCGCACGGCCTTGGGGCTGCCGACCTGGGCGGCAATCTGGCTGTAGCTGCGGGTTTCACCGAAGGGAATGGTCAGCAGCGCCTGCCAGACCTTGCGCTGGAACTCGGTGCCGACAAAGTCCAGCTCCAGCTCGAAGCAATCGCGGCTGCCGGCAAAGTACTCGTTGAGCTGGCGTTCGGTTTCCAGCAGGACCGGATGATCGTCGGCAGGCTGCAACGGGCCGAGACGCACGCGGTTTTCGCGCTCGCTCTCCCAGAGAATCGCGGCGAGCTTCGTGCCTCTGGCAATCAGGGTCAGTTGACCGACGGGCGAGTTCATCAATTTGAATACGCAGGACATGCTAAGCCTCCTTTATCTTCCAGGGAGATCAGGCCCGAACCCGGCCTTCATCCCGGTACGCCTGCACTGTAGATCGACATTCAAGCGCAAGAACTACATTTCTTGTGCTTGAATTCAGGGCCGGATCTTCCTGGATCGCGCTACGCTGGCTACTCATCCTCTTCGATCAGATAACAATTGTCACTGCTGCTGCGCCGCCCATGGGGATAGACGATAAAGGCGCCGCGCCCATTGCCGCACTCGAGCAGATGCACCGGCGACAGTTCACGCTGCTGATCGATGCGCGCATTGAGCCGGACGATATAGGTGCCCAGCGCAAGCGACACGCAAAGAATCAGCAGCAAGCAAAACACCAGTTGGTCGGTGTAGCCCGCGCCGGCCTTTTCAGAATGCATGGGCAATGGCGTCCGATCCTGCTGTCAGCTCCCTGCCATGCCCGATCAAGAATCCTCCTCGCGGCCCACCCTCGCCCAGGCGCACCGCGGGCGTTCTGGACAGCGAGCCATAGGCCAGCAGGCCGATGACAATCAAGACCAGCAGAATGTCTTTGATCAAAGGAGACAGGTTCATGGTGGCGCCCTCTTGGTGTAAAAGCCGCCACCCTAGAGTCCGACAGGTTAACGCCAGGTAAACATCGCTAAAAAAACGCCCGACTCCGTTATCCTCTGGGCCACTGAGCGACAAGGGTCCAAGGGGACGTTCCCGTGCATATCCACCTGCTGCTGGTCGAGGACAACCTCGACCTGGCTAACACCGTCATCGAATACCTGGAGATCAACGGAATCGTCTGCGATCACGCCAGTAATGGCCGGACCGGCCTGAGCCTGGCGCTGGACCAGCACTATGATGTGATCCTGCTGGACATCATGCTGCCGCGCCTGGATGGCCAACAGCTGTGCAAACAGCTGCGCGAACAGGGCAAACAGACACCGATCCTGATGCTCACCTCGCTGGATGCCCTGCCGGACAAGCTCGCCAGCTTTGCCATGGGCGCCGACGATTATCTGGTCAAGCCCTTCGAGCTCGCCGAACTGGTGGCCAGGATCCGCGCCCTGAGCTTGCGGCGAAGCGGCCAGGCCAGCCGCCTGCAGGTGGCCGACCTGACCATGGATCTGTCCACCCGCAAGGTCAGCCGCGCTGGACAGGAACTGCACCTGTCGCCCATCTGCTGGACCTTGCTGGAGTGCCTGATGCGCGCCAGTCCCGAGCCGGTGGGGCGCGAACGTCTCGAGGCCACGGTCTGGGGCGACGAGCCACCGGACAGCAATACCCTCAAGGTGCATATGCACCGCTTGCGCAAGACCGTGGACAAGGATTTCAGCCAACCGCTGATCCACACTCTTTCCGGCATTGGCGTACAGCTGAGGGCTCCATGCGCAAGGGGCTGAGTCTGAAATGGGTGATCAGCGGCAGTTTCCTGCTGTTGATCGCCGTGGTGCTGCTGATCTACAGCCAACTGCTCTCGAGCTACAGCGTCCGTGGCCTGCTCTATACCGCCAGCGCCATGATGGAAGAGCAAGCCCTGTACTTCGTCAGGCATTACAAGAAAGACCCAAGCCTGCCCCCGCCACAGAACTATTTCTTCAGCAGCGTTATCGGCAAGGAGGCGTTGCCGCCGAAAATTCGCCAGTTGCTGGATACGCCGCCAACCCTGTCCTTCGGCGCCGTGCAGGTGTTCGGCGAACTGGACGCCGATGGACAGGATGAAGTCAAAGCGATCCTGGCCCAGCCCCTGGGTGACGGCAAAACCCTGTACATGTTCGATGTCGACCACGACCATGAAGAAGGTGGCGAGGTCGAGACTCCGTTGTCCGATGCCTATCTCGATCACGAACTGAACAGCGTCAACTTCATCAGCCTGGGGGTCTTCGTCCCGGCACTGATCATCATCGTCCTGCTGGTCTGGTGGCTGGTACGTCCTCTCGGCCGGTTGGCCCAGTGGTCCACCACCCTGAAAGATCCTCATGCGGTGTCCAGCCAACGGCCGAATTTCCGCTTCAAGGAATTCAATGTACTGGCTGACTCCCTGGCCCAGAGCGTGCAGCAGGTGCAGGCCGCCAGCCTGCGCGAGGGACGCCTGCTGCGCTATACCAGCCATGAGTTGCGCACGCCGCTGGCGGTGCTCAAGGCCAACCTGGAACTGCTGACCCTGCAGTCCGGCGGCACCCTGCCCCCGCCTCTGCAACGTATCGAACGCTCGGTGCTGAACATGCAGCGCATTGCCGAGACGCTGCTGTGGATGAGCCGCGAGCGCCTTGAACCCTTGCCGGAAGAAGCCATCGACATGGCCGAGCTGTTCAACGAACTGATCCAGGAGCATCGCTACCTGATCGGCAAGCGGGATATCGAACTGATCCTCGACATCAGCAACGAACCCTGTCGCCTGCCCCCGACTGCCTGCCGGATCGTGGTCGGTAACTTTCTACGCAATGCCCTGCAATATGCCGACGAAGGCAGCATCGAAATCACCTTCGAGCAGCTGCGACTGCGCATCGTCAACCGCGTCCGTGACACCCGCGAGCCGGAAGAATCCAGCGATTTCGGCTATGGCCTGGGCCTGGAACTGATGCGCCAGCTGTGCGCCAGGCTGGGCTGGACAATCCAGGTCGTGACCGAACAACAGCGCTTCACGGTGACCCTGGACTTCACCCCCACCGAGCCTCCAGCTGCGCCCCAAGAGCGCGCCGAGGGCGATGCCAGCGAGATCGACTGACAGCCCGATCAACCCAGCAAGCCCAGCTCCTGGGCCCGGGCCACGGCCTGGGTGCGACGCTCCACCCCCAGCTTGCTGTTGATATGGCTAGCGTGGGTCTTCACGGTGTGCAGCGAGATAAACAACTGATCGCTGATTTCCTGGTTGGAACAGCCCTGGGCGATCAGTTGCAGCACCGCCAGTTCGCGGGAGCTGAGGGCTTCGCCGTGATGCTGCTCCAGAGGCTCGCGCGCCACGGCGGCCGGCAGGCGTTCGAGCAAGGTCTGGCGCAATGGCGTCGCCGGCCCCTGCTGCAGCTGCTCGCGGACCCAGGCCGGATGCGCCCGCACCGCCCATTCGAACGGTTGCAATGCCCCGCCCACGGCCGCCTCCAACGCCAGGGCAAAGGCCTGCCGGGCCTCGGGGTCGCGCCCCTGGGCCAGCAACAGCGCGACCTTCTGATTCAAGGCCATCACATTGAGCATCTGCCGCCCGGTCTCGCGGCCATGCTCCACCAGTTTGTCCAGGCGCTGTTCGGCCAGGGCCGGCTCGCCCTGGATGCTGTCGAGCAAGGCTTGCTGCAACTCGATATGCAGCGGCAGCTGTGGATGAAATTCCGGCGCCGCGGCGGCCTGGTCGCCGGTGTAGGTCTGCCCCAGGCGAGCCAGCCAGGCCTGCGCCAGGTCGGTGCGGCCCTGGACCAGCCAGAGTTCGCACTTGACCAGGGTAATCATCGCCAGGTAGTAGATCGGCGGGACGTCCCAGATGTGCATCAGGCGCTCGGCCTCGGCCAGCTCGGCAAAGGCCTTGGCAAATTCACCGTTGTGGCCTTCCAGGTTGGCGATCACGCAATGGCCGATCAGCACGCTGATATCGCGACAGGCCCGGGCCTCGACCAGGCCCGCCCGCAAGCGCGCCAGCCCGGTCTCGGGCTGGCAGCGCAACGTCAGCAGATACCCCTCATACAGCGTCAGCCGCGCACGTACCGCGTACAGGCGTTGCGCGGACAGGCCATACAAGCGCTGCAAGCCCTGGCGCACTTCATCCAGCGCCCGCAGGATCTCGCCGCGGGCCTGCAGCACCCGGGCCCGGTCGTAATGGGCCAGGGCCTCGAACAAGGGGTTGCCGACCCGCTGCGCCAGCTCCAGGGATTCGCGGTTGAGCCCCCGGGCGCGCCACAGGTCGCCATCGGCGATCGCCAGGTTGGACAGGGTCGACAGGCATACCAGCCGCTGCCCGTAACGTTTCTGCGGCAAGGTTTCCAGGGCTTCGGTGCAGTACAGCAGGGTCAGCTCGCGATTCCCCCGCCCGCGGGCGACGATCCCGCTCAAGGCCAGCCATTGCGCCAGCATGGATTTCTGCGCAGTGGCCGAAGGGGCCGGCAGGAAGCGACTCAAATGGCTGGCCAGCTCCTCGGCGGCATCCAGCTGGCACGCCAGCCCCAGCGCCCAGCTGTACAGCACGATCAGCCGCGGGGTGCTGATCAGCAGGCTGTCGGGCAAGTCCATTTTCCAGCGCAGCAGCATGCCGACGTTCTGTTCCGCCAGCAGTTGTTCCTCGGACAAGTTCTGTACCAGGTTCGCCGCCACATCCAGGTGCCCGGCGCGCAACGCCTGCTCCACCGCTTCGTCCAGCAGCCCCTGGGCGTTGAACCAGCGACAGGCGCGCAGGTGCAGGCTGGCCGGCGGCAATACCGCATTGGCGGTGGGCCGGGTGCGCAGCAGGTCGGAGAACAGGTGGTGATAACGGTACCAATGCCCCTGCTCGTCCAGCGGCACCAGGAATACCTGGTGGGCCAACAGGTAACGCAGGATCTCGGCACTGTCGTGGGACTCGCGCAGCGCATCGCACAGTTCGCTGCAGAAGCGCTCCTGGGGCGCCGTGTCGTAGAGGAACGACTGCACTTCGGCAGGCAGGCAATCGATGACTTCTTCCAGCAGATAATCGCGAATCAGGCCTTCACCGCCATTCAGCGACTGCGGCAAGGCTCCACCGCTGCCCGCCTCCGAGGCCGCCAGCAACCAGAAACGCAACCCCGCTACCCAGCCTTCGCTGCGCAGGATCAGGCTTTCCAGCGCCTCGCCGCGCAACGAACTGCTGTGCCGGTCGAGCAGGGTCAGGGATTCGTCGTAGGTCAGGCGCAGGTCCTGCTCGTGCAGTTCCAGCAACTGCCGCGACAGGCGCAAACGCGCCAGGTGCCAGTCCGGGCGCTGGCGGCTGGTCACCAGCACCAACAGGCCGTCGGGTAGATGATTGAGGAAGAACTGCAGGCAACGATCGAGCACCGGCCCCTGGGCCAGGTGGTAATCGTCCAGCACCAGCAACAAGGGAGACGCACTGGAAAGATGGGCCGCCAACTCGTCGAGCAGGCCGTCCAGCCATTCTTCGAAGGCGAAGGGCTGGTGGCGCTGGCGCATCTTCAGCAGCCCGAGGGATTGGCTGCCCAGTTGGGCGAAATACTGTTGCAGCCCCTCGAGCAGGCGTTCGAGAAAACGTCCCGGATCGTTGTCCCGGCGACTGAGCCCCAGCCACAGGCTGCGCCAGTGCGGCGGCAGGCTTTGGCAGAACTCCACCGCCAGCGAACTCTTGCCAAAACCGGCCGGCGCACTGACCAACAGCAACCGGCCATTGAGGCCCGCGCTCAAGCGCTCGCACAGACGCGGCCGCAGAACGTAGCCGTCGGGCAAGGGAGGTCGGTAGAAGCGCCCTTCCGGCGCGGGGATGGCCGCACCGGCAGGCCCCTGGATACGGGACAGATCAGTCATGGCCAACTCTTATTGAAGTGCTGTTGTCGGCAATACAGATGTCGGCAGACTAGCGGTAAAAAGCCCCCTGTTGAAGATTTTTGCTACAGATGGATAGAAAAAGAATACAACCGGGTTTGTCAGCGCTCCCCGCGTACTTGTAGGAGCGAGCTTGCTCGCGATCAGCTCAGCGCGGTTTTACCGGGAGGTGGCATTGTCTGGAGTATTTTTCGCGAGCAAGCTCGCTCCTACAGGGGCCACCCCGTGTTTTGTAGAAAAACCCAGACAATAAAAAACGCCCCGAACCAGTCGGGGCGTCGATCGAGGATGCGCCTCGATTTACCGCGGGTTAACGAACGCCATCCTGGCGCAGGGCCGCCGGGGTGAAGTCGCTGGTGGTGGCAGTGAAGCCGAAGTCATAGGCCGATTTCTCTTCGTTCTTCATGCCCAGTGCCAGGTAACGGCCGGACTGCAGGTCGTAGAGGGTTTCCAGGGCGTACCACGGCACTTGCTTGTCGTAGTAGTTCTCGGCATGCGCCTCGGCCACGCGCCACAGCTGGCCACGACCGTCGTAGTGGTCGATCACCGCGGCCTGCCAGGTGTCTTCATCGATGTAGAAGTCACGCTTGGCGTAGATATGACGCTGACCTTCCTTCAGGGTCGCGACCACGTGCCAGACACGGCGCAGCTCGTAGCGTGCCAGATCCTGGTTGATGTGGCCGGCCTTGATGATCTCGGCGTACTTCAGTTGCGGCGAGTCGAGCTTGTAGCTGTTGGAGGCGATGTACATCTCCTTCTTGCCTTCCAGCTTCCAGTCGTAGCGGTCCGGCGCGCCGTTGTACATGTCGAGGTTGTCGGAAGTACGCAGGCCGTCGGCCGCGGTACCCGGACCGTCATACGACACTTGCGGGGCGCGACGCACACGACGCTGGCCAGCGTTGTAGACCCAGGCCGAGCGCGGTTCCTTCACCTGGTCGAGGGTTTCGTGCACCAGCAGCACACCACCGGCCAGGCGCGCCGGCGCGGTCACTTTCTGTTTGAAGTAGAACAGGATGTTGCCCGGGTTCGCCGGATCGTAGTCCTTCATTTTGTCGCGGAACACGAACTGGTCCTGGAAGTACACCAGGCTGAACGAGCCGTTGGCCTGTGGCGTCGCCTGGGTCACCAGACGGGTCACGCTGCCGCCGCGATAGCGGGTGATGTGGTTCCAGATGACTTCCACGCCGCTTTTCGGAATCGGGAACGGAATGGCGGTCTTGAAGTTTTCCAGGCCATTGCCGCCGCTGACCAGGTTGGTCTTGGTGGCGTTTTCCTTGATCGCGGCGAACACGTCGGCGGGCACCGTGGCACCGCGGTGGGAAGGATAGACCGGCATCTTGTAGGTTTCAGGATAGCGCTTGAACATCGCGTACTGCCCCGGCGCCAGCTTGTCCTTGTACTGCTCGACGTTCTGCGCGGTGATGGTGAACTGCGGCTGCTCGCTGGCGTACGGGTTGGACAGGAAGCCCTTGCCGTCCACATTGCCGGCGTTGGTCGGCAAGGCTTTCCAGGCGGGAATGGTACCGGCGGAGTTACCGGCCATTTCCGCGCCCATCGGCGTCAGGGAGGTACCCAGCTTGGCCGCTTCATCGGCCGAGACCGCGGCCATGACCCCGGTCGCCAGCAGCGACAGCCCGAGGACACCGACCTGCAACAGACTCTTGGTTACTTTCATATTCTTGTTCTTCCTGAAAATGCAGTGCTTAGAAGTTCACGCCGAAACTGAGGGCCACGAAGTCACGGTCATCCACGGTGGTGTACTTGCCGTCGAAGAAGTTGGTGTACGCCAGGCTCGCGGTGTAGGTGTTCTGGTACTCGGCATCCACGCCCAGGCTGATGGCCTTGCGACCTTCCTCGAAGTTGCCGCCAGGGCCAGGCGAGTAACCACTGACGTCATGGGACCAGGCCACGTTCGGCTTGAGGTTCACACCGGCGAACACGTCGTTGTATTCCCAGATGGCACGACCGCGATAACCCCAGGAAGTCGAGGTGGTGAAGCCGTCGTCGTTACAGTTGCGGCTGCGATTGTTGGTCGCCGCGCCTGGACCCGCGCCGTTGATGGTGCTGGTATTGAGGATCTGCGAGCAGGTGTCCAGGCTGCCGGTGGCAGGCAGTTCGCCCGGGCCGTAGACCGGATCGCGGCCGTAACGAACCTTGGAGGTGCTTTCCAGGCCGCCCACGTAGGTCAGGCCGACTTCACCGACCAGGGTCAGGCGGCTGGCGCCCATGACCTGATCGAAGAAGTGGGTGAAGGTGGTCTGCAGTTGGGTGATCTCTTTACGGCGATAGCCGTGCAGGTCCTGGCCCGGCGAGCCGTCGAGCAGCGAGGCATTGGCCAGGGTACCGCCCAATGGGCGAACACCGGCGAACAGGATATCGGTGGAGTTCAGTTGCACCGGAGCGTTCGGGCGATAGCTGATCTCACCACTCCACGCGGTACCGGTAGGCAAGGTGGTGGAGAAGCTCAGGCCGTAGAGGCGAATGTCCTCAGGGTACTCGACGAAGTACTCGGAGCTACCGGCAACCACCAGTGGGCCCAAGGCGCGGAACGCTGGAGGCAAGGCTGCCACGCGATCGAAGACCGACTGCGGGGCACCGGTGGCGCTGAAGATCGGCGCACGGCTGTGGTAGTTCATGAAGTACGCGCCGAACTCGGTGTCGAGCGGCTCGTACATGTACTTGAAGGACACGCCCCACTGCCCGCTGTCCCGCGCATCGCGGTCCGGGCCACGACGTACCAGCACGCCTTCCTGGTTGACGTCGACACCCGCGGCGGCCAATGGCCCCAGGGCAATCGATGGAATGGTCGAGCGTTTGTTCAGCACCCGCAGGTTGTCGCTGCAACCGTCGGCGATGATGTCCGGCTGGGAGAAGAAGGTGCCGCAGTTGTCGACGACGGTCTGGTCCCATTCCAGCTGATAGAAGGCTTCGGCCGAGAGGTTGTCGGTCAGGCTCTGGGAGACGTAGAACATGTTGACCGGGATCAGGCCTTCCTTGATCTCCGCGCCAGGACGGCGGAAAGCCGATACGTCGATCGGGTTGATCGAGTTGATGCCGCCGCCAATGAAGGTACTTTCACCCCAGCTCACCACTTGCTTGCCCAGACGCACGGAACCCGGCTGCTCGGCGATCGAGTAGTTGTGGTAGACGAAGGCGTCGAGGATCTGCCCGCCGGAAGACTTGGCGCCTTCCTTGCGGTTGCTGTCGCTGATGTCCTTGAACTCGCGGCTTTCGTCCTTGAGTTCGAAGTCATACCAATATTTGCCACGGACGAAGACGCCGGTGTCGCCGTATTTCAATTCAAGGTCATGGATGCCCTTGAAGATCTTGGAAAAGGTTTCGCCACTTTTGAAGTTAGCGTGGCCATCGTCGGAGGTCTGGGACAGGCCATGACCGCCGTTGTTGACACCAATCAGGTTCTTGTTGGGGCTCTGGGTAGACCAGCTCGCACCCAGCGATAGAGAGGAGTCGAACTGACCTTCGATTTCACCGATGTTGAAACTGACGCCGAAGGCAGGCCCGGCGAGCGTAGAGGCGAGACTGACGGCCAGAGGCAGTTTCGCCCGGCGCCAGAGCTGGTTTACTGATGTCATCGACGCTACTCCATGTGCTTTATTGTTATGGCAGTGAGCACTTTTAAAAACGCTCTGAACGGGCGGAACCCAGTCAGCCCCGAAGTCGTTCAAAGTTGCATCGCCCCGTGTTGTGCGGTTGCCCCGTTCTTAAAAATCCTTGGGCGGACTATAGCCAGCAGGTGGTACGGCTTGATCCCTCTAAAGTGTGATTTGCAGCCTCCAACCACTCTGGAACAGTCCTTTCGCCAGTCCGGCAAATGCCGGCACGGCAAGGATGGCTGAAAATTCAGATTTGACAAGGCAAGCGCTTGCTTGGTGGGCTCTACCGTGCCCTTTCGGGCACGGCAAGAGGTGTTTATAGGGTCGAAAGGAAGGTGCTGTTGTTGGCCTGCCATTCGGTGATGTCGAGGCGGATGCGCTTCTTGTCGAGCTTGCCGACACTGGTCTTGGGAATTTCAGTAACAAGGGCGATCTGACTGGGAATCGCCCACTTGCTCAAGTGCCCCTGTTCGACAAACGGCTTGAGATGCTCCTTGAGCTCCTTGGCCTCGATTGCATGCCCTTCGCGGACCACCAGCAAGGCAAACGGGCGCTCGCCCCACTGCGGATCGGGAATACCCACCACTGCTACTTCGCGTACCGCCGGGTGGCGGCTGATCAGGTCTTCCAGGGCCAGGGACGATACCCACTCGCCTCCGGTCTTGATCACATCCTTGATCCGGTCGCGAATGTCGATCACACCCATGCCGTCGAGGGTCGCCACGTCGCCGGTGTGCAGCCAGCCGCCTTCCCACAGCTCCGCGCCCTTCTGCGGTTCGTTGAAATAGCCTTCGGTCAGCCAGGGTGCGCGCAGCACCAGTTCACCCTGGGTCTCGCCATCGGCCGGCAGAAAGTTACCGTCGCCATCGACAATCGCCGCCTCCACCAGAGGTCCCGGCACGCCGGCCTTGATCCGGTAGGAGGTGCGCTCATCCTCGGTGCCCGCCAGCAACTCTTCATTGAGGTGGGCACAGGACACCAGCGGCCCGGTTTCCGACATGCCATAGGCCGCCGTCAGCTGAATGCCCTTGGCCTTGGAGGCCTCGTACAGCGCACGGTTGAGCGCGCTGCCGCCGATGACGATCTTCCAGCCGCCGAAATCCGTGCCCTGGGCCGCCTTGGCATTGAGCAGCATCTGCAGGATGGTCGGCACGCAGTGGGAGAAGGTGACCTTTTCCTTGCGCCACAGCTCCACCAGCAGCTCCGGGTCGTAACGGCCGGGATAGACCTGCTTGAGGCCAAGCATGGTCGCCACATAAGGCAGGCCCCAGGCATGCACGTGGAACATCGGGGTAATCGGCATGTACACATCGCTGGTGCCCAGCAGGCGCACGCTGTCGATGCTGCCCATGATCACCGCCACGCCCATGGTGTGCAGCACCAGCTGGCGGTGGGTGAAGTACACGCCCTTCGGGTTGCCGGTGGTGCCGGTGGTGTAGAAGGTGGTGGCCACCGAGTTTTCGTCGAAATCCTCGAAGGCGTACTGGGTGCTGGCCGCGGCCAGAAGCTGCTCGTATTCGCCCACCAGGTTAGGCAGGTCGGCGCTCTTTTCCGGGCCGTCGGTCAGCAGCAGGGTTTTCTCCACCGTGGTCAGTTGCCCGGCGATCGCCTGGTAGAGCCCGACGAACTCGCTGTTGACCAGCACGAAGCGGTCCTCGGCGTGGTTCATGGTGTACAGGATCTGTTCCGGCGACAGGCGCACGTTGATGGTGTGGATCACCGCACCGATCATCGGGATGGCGAACATGCACTCCAGGTAGCGATGGCTGTCCCAGTCCATCACCGCCACGGTATCCCCGGCCTTGACCCCGGCAGCCGTCAACACGTTCGCCAGCCTGGCCACGCGCTCGATCAGGGTTGGGTAGCTGTAACGCAGTTTGTCCCGGTAAACGATTTCACGGGTCTTCTCGTAACGGGTGCCGGACATCAGCAGCCGCTTGATCAATAACGGGTATTGGTAAGCGCCTTCGGCTGGCGGAATAACGCGAGTCTGCAACATAAGCATCCCTTTTCGTGACTGCACGGTCGTGGCTTGAGAACGCTCACTCTAGAGCGCCGTTGGCTCTGCCAAATCAGCCAAAGGAATGATTTGCAGAGCCGTACGAATGCTAGCTCCAAGCCAGCATTCGTGCGACCGGGGATTCACGCGAAGACACTCCTATGCCCCCTCAAGCGGCCTGCCCCGCCGCGGCCTCCGCCGGGGTACGCGGGAAGATCAACGCGGCGGCGAAGGTCAGCGCGGCGAAACCACTCAGGATCAGGTACAGCCCGGCCAGCCCCTGGCGCGGCTCGACAAAGGCAATCAACGGAATCGCCGTGGCACTGGCGCCGAACGACAGGCAGTAGCGCAAGGCAAACACCCGGGACTGCCACTGCGGGGCAACGAAGTTGGCGACCATCGCATCGTTCACCGTGACCTGCCCGAACACCACGAACATAAAGGCCGCTCCCAGGCCGATGACCGCCCAGCCCTCGACCTCGGCCAGGCCGAACAGCAGCGGCGCCTGGCACAGGGTCAAGAAGATAAAGGGCCATTTCAGACTGAAGCGATGCAGCACCCGGCCAATGCTCAGTTGCGCCACGGCGCCGAAGGCATACGCCAGGCTGACCACCAGGCCCAGGGTCTGCGGCGAAGCGAACAGGTCCTGCAGGCGCTCCTGGAACAGCTTCGGGTAGGTCATGGTGGTGGCGTTGAACACCACCCCGCCGGTCGCGGTTGCCAGGGCCAGGACGCCAAACACCATGGCCATGGAAATGCGCTGGCCGTCCACGCCCTTGAGCCGCACATGGGGCCGTGCCGGGATGGGTTCTTCACGCACCTGCCAGGCAAACCCCAGGCCCAGAGCAATCGCCACCACGCCCGGCAGGATGAACGCCGAACGCCAGCCGAAATGCGCCACCAGCAGCCCGCTGATCAATGCCGAAAAGGCCACGCCGAGATTGCCCCACATGCCATTGATGCCGATCTCCCGCCCGCGGTTCTGCGCATAGGCCACCAGCATCGCCGTGCCCACCGGATGGTAGATCGCGGCAAACACCCCCATCAGCGTCAGGCCGACCACCAGCATCGTCGGGCTGCTGCTCAGGCCGGTGAAAATCGCCGAGGCGCCGATACCGAAGAAGAACAGCAGCATCATCTGCCGCCGGCTCCAGTGGTCGCCCAGCCAGCCAGCCGGTAGCGAACAGGCGCCGAAGGCAATGAAGCCGCCCAGGGAAAGACCGATCAGCGCGGCATAGTCCAGGTCGAAGACCCGGGTCATCCCGAGCACGGCGGCGGGGAAGATCAGCATGAACATGTGATCGATCACATGGGCGGCGTTGATGTAGCGGATTACGTTTCGAGACTGATTCATGACGGCACGCTGTTTCGTTGTAGGTATGCCGTTATGCTAGGTTGGCTATAAAACGCACTCCTGACAATAAAGTCATTGGATCGGACATGTTAATCAGCCACTTTCAGCACGGCCCGGTCAGCGCCTACCCACGCGATTATCTCGACGGAGCCCACCAGGAGCTGCACCGGCATCGCGAGGCACAACTGCTGTATGCGGTGCGCGGGACCATGCGCGTGGTAACGGCCCAGGGCGCATGGGTCCTGCCACCGACCCGCGCGGTGTGGATTCCGCCCCTGGTGGAACATGAAATCTTCATGGCCGGCGATGTGCACATGCGTTCGCTGTTCATCGCCCCCGAGCTGTCGCCGCCCTCGTTGCAGCAATGTTGCGTGCTGGCGGTCACACCGCTGCTGCGCGAGCTGATCCTGCGGGCCGTGCAGGGTCGCGAACACGCGGAAAACCCACTGATCCAGCAACTGATGCTGGAAGAAGTCGCCCGCCTGGAGAACCTGCCACTGCATATCCCCATGCCTCGCGACCGGCGCCTGCAGGCCATTTGCCAGGCGCTGCTGCAGACGCCGGATCATGCCAATACCCTGGAAGACTGGGCGCAGCAGGTCGGCGCCAGTTCACGAACCCTGGCGCGGC
The DNA here is from genome assembly GCF_028640915.1 of Pseudomonas sp. B3G-3. Lineage (NCBI taxonomy): Bacteria > Pseudomonadati > Pseudomonadota > Gammaproteobacteria > Pseudomonadales > Pseudomonadaceae > Pseudomonas > Pseudomonas sp. B3G-3. The sequence continues at coordinate 64,451 of NZ_JAQZAB010000110.1, forward strand.
TGTTTCAGCAGGAATTGCAAATGAGCTTCAATGCCTGGCGCCAGCAACTGCGCCTGATGGAAGCCCTGCCACGCTTGATCGCCGGCGAGAGCGTGCAGCAAGTGGCGACGGCCTTGGGTTATGGCAGCGCCCGGGCCTTCAGCGCGATGTTCTGCCGCTTGCTCGGCCACCACCCGCGGGAATACCTCGGTGCCCTGAATCAGTTCAAGGCGCTAGGCCCCATCACTTAACCCCGTGTGCAGGCCCGTGCGGCTGCAAATGCTGTTGCAGGTAGTGGCGCAGGCGTTTTTCCACGTCGCGGTTTTGCGGCCGGGGCAACCCGGCCGGCCATTCGCCACGCGCCAGCGCGCGAATCGGCGCCTGCTGGCTCATGCCCCGGCGCTGGATCTGGCGCAGCCCCTGATCCCACCAGACATGGCGGCAAGCCTCGACATAGGGCGAGAACGGGCCGCAGCTGCCATACAGCAGGTCGCGCCCGACCTTTTGCATATCCTTGTTCTGTCGCCTCAAGTAGAACTTGATCCGCGAGCGCTGGAACAGCGACGGCAAGGGTTTGCGTCGTGGCACCTCGCGCTGCACGCGCAACAATTCCGGCCGGAAAGCTTCGCCGTGACGCTGGAAGAACAGCGCCTGCATGGCGTGGAAGAAGTCCTTGTCGGAGAAGTAGTGATAGATGCAACTCTTGCTCTCGCCCACGGATTGACCGCGCAAGGCAAATGACAGGGCGATCTGTTCCAGGGTGTGCAGGTCCTTGATGTGCGCGCTCCACTCATCGATCAAGGCAATCGAGGCCTGCATCAACGGACCGTCGCCAGCCGTCAGGCCACAGACCCCGCTGTTGAACAGGCGCTGGTCGTCAGGCACCGACTGACCGCTGGCCTGCAGGTAGCGGTCGAGCTTGACGAACTCGGGGCGGGCACGGACTTCGGACCAGAGAAACTCGTCTTCATCGATCAGGTACTGGCCGGGCGCAATACGATCGAACAGCCGCTGCGGGTCGGCCTCGAACAAGGTGTCGGTATCGACAAACAGGGTCTTGTCCGCCAGCTCGAGGCCCGCGGCAAAGGCACAGGCCTTGCGCCGATGGTAGTAGCCCTGGTCGCCCTGCCACTCGACCAGCGTTTGCGTACTCAACGGCACTACGTGCACCGGCCAGCCGTGGAAGTCCTCGGGACGGTCGGTCATGACCCGAATCACCAGCGGCTCGGCACTCTTGCTCTGGTCGAGGGCCGTCAGAATGCTGAATTTCGCTTCATGGCGATAAACCTCTTTGCCGCCATAAACCAGATAGAGCAACTGCTGCGGTACTTTTTGTATCGTCATCAAGCGTCCGGTCTCGCGCGCCCTCCGGGCGGTCAAGGGGCTCGACCGGCCGGAGTGGCATAAAAGCGGACGATTGTACGATTAATCCCAATTAATGATCAGAAATATCCGATAAGAGCCTAAGCGGGAAAGACCGACTCAATGCATCTCGGTAAAGGCCAGCTTCACCCCGATGGCAATCAGCACCGCGCCCATGGTGCGGTCGAACCAGTGGCCCATGCGGGCAAAACCGGCACGGACTTTCTGCTGGCTGAACAACAGCGCCACCAGGCAGAACCAGGTAGCCGTCGCCGCCGCCAGGTACACGCCGTAACCGGCCTGGATGGCCAGGGGCGTGTGCGGATTGATGACCACGGTGAACAGCGAGAGGAAAAACAGCGTCGCTTTCGGGTTCAGGCCATTGGTCACGAAACCGGAAGTGAAGGCGCCGCGCGCGGTGCGCTCGCCGGCTTCCAGGTGCAGGCTCTCGGTAGCCGGCTTGGCCGGCTGCGCCCGCAGGGCCTTGTAGCCGATGTACAGCAGGTAAGCAGCGGCGGCCCATTTCAGCGCGTTGAACAGCACGATCGACTGCGACACGATCAGGCCGATGCCCAGCAGCGAATACCCCACGTGCAGGAAGATCGCGGTGCCGACGCCCAATGCCGTCCAGGTGCCGGCGCGGCGACCGTGGGTCACGCTTTCGCGCACCACGACGGCGAAATCCGGGCCCGGGCTGGCCACGGCAAGCAGGTGAATAAGGGCGACAGTCAAGAACTCGGCGAGGTACATGGACACTCCTGTGTATCTAATTATTTCATCTGTTAGGCTCGGCAGATTACGCCTTCAGACCCTCGTGCAAAAGGTACAGTTGATGACTAACAATCGCCGCGCCGTCTTCCTCGACCACAGCTCCCTGGACCTCGGCGACCTCGACCTCGGCGCGCTGCGCCACAGCTTCGGCGAACTGCAATTGCATGACCGGACCAACCCCGAACAGGTGGTCGAGCGCCTGCAGGGAGCCCAGGTGGCGATCAGCAACAAAGTGCTGCTCAACGCCGAAACCCTGGCCGCCTGCCCCGAACTGAAACTGATCCTGGTGGCCGCCACCGGCACCAACAATGTCGATCTGGCCGCCGCCCGCGCCCAAGGCATCACAGTCGCCAACTGCCAGGGCTACGGCACGCCATCGGTGGCCCAGCACACCCTCATGCTGCTGCTCAACCTCGCCACCCGCTTCGACGATTACCGCCAGGCGGTCAGTGACGGCCGCTGGCAGCAGGCGCGGCAGTTCTGCCTGCTGGACTTCCCGATCGTCGAGCTGCAAGGCAAGACCCTGGGCCTGCTGGGCCATGGCGAGCTGGGTGGCGCCGTCGCTCGCCTGGCCGAAGCCTTCGGCATGCGCGTGTTGCTGGGGCAGATTCCCGGTCGTCCGGCCCGTCCTGATCGTCTGCCGCTGGATGAACTGCTGCCGCAGGTCGATGCGCTGACCTTGCACTGCCCGCTCAACGAACACACCCGGCACTTTATCGGCGCCCGGGAGCTGGCCCTGCTCAAGCCCCAGGCCTTCGTGGTCAACACCGCCCGTGGCGGCCTGATCGACGAGCAAGCCCTGGCCGACGCCCTGCGCAGCGGTCATCTGGGCGGCGCGGCCACCGACGTGTTGAGCGTCGAGCCGCCGACCACGGGCAACCCGCTGCTGGCCCATGACATCCCACGGTTGATCGTGACCCCACACAACGCCTGGGGCAGCCGTGAAGCCCGGCAGCGCATCGTCGGCCAGCTGGCGGAAAACGCCCAGGCGTTTTTCAGCGGTACAGCGCTGCGGGTCGTCAGTTGATAAACTGCGCCACTTTTTTCCCAGGAGCAGATTATGGATCCGCGCAGTGAAGTACTGCTTCGTCAGGCTGACTTGTTTCAAGGCTCGCTGCTGCTGGCCGGCCTGCCCGCCGATGACCTGCTCGGCCGCCTGCCAGCCGCCCATGGCTGGTGCTGGCATGCTGGCGATCAGGCCGCGCTGGATGCGCGCTTCAGCGGACGCAGCCACTTCGGCGTGAGCGCCCCCGAGCAAGCCTTTGCCAACGCCGTGCTGTTCCTGCCCAAGTCCAAGGAACTGACCGACTACCTGCTCAACGCCCTCGCCTCGCGCCTGGCCGGGCGCGAGCTGTACCTGGTCGGGGAAAAACGCAGCGGCATCGAACGCGCGGCCAAGCAGCTCAACCCCTTCGGCAAACCGCGCAAGCTCGACAGCGCGCGGCACTGCCAGCTATGGCAAGTGACGGTCGACAACGCGCCGCAAGCCGTCAGCCTGGAAAGCCTGGCCCAGGAATATGAACTGCCGCTGGTCGAAGGACCGCTGAAAGTGGTCAGCCTGCCGGGGGTGTTCAGCCATGGTCGCCTGGATCGCGGCAGCGCCCTGTTGCTGGAACACCTGGACAAACTGCCCAGCGGCCACCTGCTGGATTTCGGTTGCGGCGCCGGGGTCCTGGGCGCGGCGATCAAACGGCGCTACCCGCATAACAGCGTGACCCTGCTCGACGTCGACGCCTTCGCCGCTGCCAGCAGTCGCCTGACCCTGGCCGCCAATGGCCTGGAAGCCGAAGTCCTGACCGGTGACGGCATCGATGCCGCGCCCATGGGTTTGAACACCATCCTGACCAATCCACCATTCCACGTCGGGGTCCACACGGACTACCAGGCGACAGAAAACCTGCTGCGAAAAGCAGCCAAACATCTGAAAACAGGTGGCGAACTCCGGCTGGTAGCCAACAGTTTCCTGCGTTACCAACCGCTGATCGAAGAGCATCTCGGCCCCTGTTCGATCAAGGCCGAAGGCCAGGGTTTTCGCATCTACAGCGCCAAGCGCGGCTGAAAACCTTTTTGCAAAAGAACGCTTGCCGAATGGATTTTGCCTAGGCAGAATCCGCTCCGTCCTAGGGGAGTAGTCTCCCGCGAGCGCCACGCTCGCCCGGCATGCGTCAACATACTTGATCCTCAGATCATGGCGCATGCGACCCAAGAGTCCGCACAGACGGACCGCAGGGTTTGACAAGACCTATGACACGCACACCTTACCCGGGGCGGGAAGGCTGTACGTGTCATAGCCGTGTCGACCCGCCCCTTAGGAATGCCCTGATGCTGGATTCTCTACTGGTTCCCACAGCGATCGTTGCCTTGGCCGAAATCGGCGACAAGACGCAACTGCTTGCCCTCATTCTCGCCGCGCGCTTTCGCAAACCCTGGCCGATCATTGCCGGCATCGTCGCCGCGACCCTGGCCAACCATGCGGCAGCCGGTGCGGTAGGCGCCTGGTTCGGCAGCTTCTTCTCGGATGCGACCTTGCACTGGATCCTCGCCGCGAGCTTTACCGCGACCGCGCTCTGGACCCTGGTGCCAGACAAGATGGACGACGACGAAGCCAGCACCGCCCGCAAGTTCGGCCCCTTCCTGACCACGCTGATCGCATTCTTCCTCGCTGAAATCGGCGACAAGACCCAGATCGCCACCGTCATGCTCGCGGCGCAATACCCGGAACTGTGGCTGGTGATCATCGGCACCACCGCCGGTATGCTGATCGCCAACGTCCCGGTGGTACTGGCCGGCAATTTCGCGGCGGAGAAACTGCCCCTGACCCTGATCCGTCGCCTCGCGGCCTCGGCGTTCTTCATCCTGGCCATTGTCGCGGTGTACAAGGCCATGCAGAGCAGCGGCTGGTTGTAAACGCCCCATCAGCAGGCATGCCTCAAGGCAAACCTGCGAGCACAAAAAAGCCCCGAACCAGTCGGGGCTTTCTTTTGCAGGGGGCCGGCTTGTTCACGACACTGTCGTCAACAACGACGCCTGACGATCAGGGCCTCTTGGCCTGCTGGTACAACGGCATCACCTTCGGAATCGCCGCTTCCAACGAGGAAATACGACTGCCGGACGCCGGGTGAGTACTGAGGAATTCAGGTGGCGCGCCTTCCGAGGCCTTGCTCATCTTGTTCCACAGGGTGATGGCCGCGTTCGGGTTGTAGCCGGCGCGGGCCGCCAGTTCCAGGCCGATCAGGTCGGCTTCGTTTTCATTGCCGCGGCTGTTGGGCAGGGTCATCAACAGGTTGACCCCGTTGTCGCCCACGGCGACCGCTTCCTGCGGTGCGCCGGCGATCAGGGCGATCTGCTTCAGCGCGCTGACCCCGTAGGCCTTGGACATCGCTTCACGACCGTGCTCGCGCAAGGCGTGGGCGATTTCATGGCCCATGACCGCGGCGATTTCATCGTCGGTCAGTTGCAGCTTGTCGATCAGGCCGCTGTAGAAAATGATCTTGCCGCCAGGGCCGCAGTTGGCGTTGAGTTCATCGCTCTTGATCAGGTTGACTTCCCAGTTCCACTGCGCGGAATCCGGGCGGAAAACCGGGGCCTGGGCAATCAGCCGGTTGGCGATCGCCTGGATGCGCTTGGCATTGGCGCTGGACTTGTCCAGCACGTTCTTGCTGTTCGCTTCGCCGATCTTCTGCTGATAGGACTGCGCGTAGGACTGGTTGACCTCATCGCTCGACAGCATGCTGAACATGTACTGCTTGCGATCGACGCCGACAGCGCCACCGCTGGTGGTGTTGACCGACTGGCAACCCGACAGCAGCAACGCAGCGGTGAGTGCACCCAAAACCTGCTTCTTACTCATGAAAACGCTCCCTGAAAACATGGCGCGTATCCTAGGCGCAGTTGTGTATCGACGCCAGATACAACGGACGTGTAGCACGCTGTTTTCAGCTACAGGGCAGCGTAGGAAAAAATTCACAGAACCCTCCCCGCCGCGCCCGACAACGCCCGGCAGCTGTCCATTTGCGACATGTCAGCCTACAAAACAGTCATTTTTCCGATCCTCGCTCATGGTCGGCGAGGGCCTTGCCGATACAGCGGGGCAGACGTCATTCCTGCGTCCGGAGCCCTTATGAAATTCAAGTCGATCCAGTTTTCCGTGGCCGCCCTGGCCGGTGCCATCGTCCTCAGCGTGGTCGTTGCCCTGGTGCTGTACGCCCTGTTCGCCGGTGCCCGGACCCAGGAGATGGTGCAACAGCGAACCCAGGCTCAATTCGAGCAAGTCATCGAACAGCGGCTGGTCGGACTGGCACAGCCCCAGGTCAGCCAGATCCAGCGTGAACTCGAGGCGCCCCTGCTGATCGCCGGCGGGCTGGTGCGGGTCAACGCGCTGATCGGCAGCAAGGGTGCGGACGGCAATCCACAGCTCAATCTCAGCCGCGAACATCTGATCAGCCTGATCAAGGAAAACGTCGCACAGAACCCGAAGATTCTCGGTGCCTATATAGGCTGGGAAAAGAACGCCATCGACCATAACGACAGCGCCTATGTCGACACCAAGGTAGTGGGTATCGATGCCAGCAACGGGCGCTTCCTGCCGTGGTGGTTCCGCAACGAAGATGGCAGCCTGGGCCTGGACAAACTGGTGGACGTGGACGACCAGAAAGTCCTGTCCACCGGCGTACGCGCCAGCGAGTACTACCTGTGCTCAAAGGAAAGCAGGAAATCCTGCGTGATCGATCCGGCGCCGTACAAGGTCGGCGACAAGATCGTCATGCTTGCCTCCTTTATTGAACCCATCCTGCTCGACGGGGCCTTCCAGGGCATCGTCGGCGCCGACCTGTCGGTGAACTTCATCCAGGACATGCTCCTGGGCGCCAACCAGAAACTCTACAACGGTGTGGGCGAGATGGCCCTGATCGGTGGTAATGGCCGGCTGGTGGCCTACACCAAGGACCCGAGCAAGTTCGGCGAAAAGGTCAGCGACATTCTCGACAGCGAAGAAGTCGCCAAGCTCGGCAACCTCAAGCGCGGCGAAGTGAACTACAACGTCGACCAGGCCCACGGGCGGATCGAGCTGTACCTGCCGTTCGGCATTGGCCAGACCGACGCCCGCTGGACCCTGATGCTGCAACTGCCGCTGGACGCCGTCATGGCCGACCTGCAGAAACTGCAAAACGACCTGGCCGAACAACGCCAGGCCGACACCCTCGGCATGGCCATGGTCGGCCTGATCATCGCCGGCCTCGGCCTGCTGGTGATCTGGCTGGTGGGCCACGGCATCGCCCGTCCGCTCAAGCAGATGGTGGCCATGCTCGACGATATCGCCCAGGGCGAAGGCGACCTGACCCGCCGCCTGAGCAGCGACCGCGCCGACGAACTGGGCTCGATCGCCAAGGGCTTCAATACCTTCCTGGCCAAGCTGCAGGCGATGATCAGCCAGGTGGTGACCTCGGTGCAGAGTGTCAGCGACTCCTCCGAACACACCGCCGATATCGCCATTCGCACCAACCAGGGCGTGCACAAGCAGATGGCCGAGATCGACCAGGTGGCCACCGCGGTGCATGAAATGACTGCCACCGCCCAGGACGTGGCCCGCAATGCGACCCAGGCCGCGCAAGCCGCCAACCATGCCGACCAGGCCGCCAGCCAGGGCATGCGGATCGTGCGCGACACCTCGACCGCCATTGGCGCCCTCGCCGTGGAAATCGGCAGGGCGGTGGGCGTCGTGCAGACCCTGGCCAAGGACAGCGAGAACATCAACGCGATCCTGATCGCCATTCGCGGCATCGCCGAGCAGACCAACCTGCTGGCCCTCAACGCCGCCATCGAAGCCGCCCGCGCCGGCGAACAAGGCCGAGGCTTTGCCGTGGTGGCCGACGAAGTGCGCAACCTGGCGCAGAAGACCCAGCAGGCGACCGAAGAAATCCAGTCGATGATCCAGCAGTTGCAGCAAGGCACCCGCGATGTGGTACGGGTCATGGAAGACAGCCAGAACCGCACCGACGAAAGCGTGCAGCACGCGGCGAAAGCGGCCGAGGCCCTGGAAACCATCACTCAGGCGGTGTCGGTGATCAACGACATGAACACCCAGATCGCCAGCGCCGCCGAAGAGCAGAGCGCCGTCGCCGAGGACATCAACCGCAACGTGATCAATATCGGCCAGGTGGCCAACGAAGTGGCGGGCGGCGCCGACGAGTCCAGCGCGGCCAGCGCCGGCCTGACCAAGCTGGCCGAGCAGCAGCGGCGCCTGATCAATCAGTTCAAGGTGTAAGCCGCTGCGACCGGCCGCAAAGCAGGCGTGGCCCGTACTAACGCTCAAGGTCCTGCGGACCTTGCGCAGCCTTCGGCAGCGGCTACAGGGATTGCGGCGCGACTCAAGAGCCCGGCACCGACTCTGTAGCCGCTGCCGCAGGCTGCGATCGAGCTGGGCGGCACTCCGTGCGAAGCGCTCGCTGATTCAGGCCACACGATTCCGGGTTGGAGCCACAGGACAGCATCAACCCGGGGTCAGGCATTCCGGGGCATTGAGCTTCGGATCGTTCACCAGGTTGGCCAGCACCCGCTCGCGCAAGGCGGCCGGTGGGCTGGCCAGCAAGGCTTGCAACACCGGCAATGGCGTCTGTGGGTCGAGCCAGGCTTCCTGGCCCTGGGCATCGAGGATCAATGGCCGACGCTGGCTGGCCGCTGGCTGGGTGACCACCGCGGTGCTCAGCCAGACCTGTTCCTGCACCGGATAGGCTTCCCAGATCGCCGCGAAGAACAGCGACGAGCCCTCCCCTGGCGTCAGCCAGTACGGGCGTTTACGGGTGCCGCCGCGCCATTCGTAAAAACCGTTGGCCGGCAACAGGCAGCGGCGCTGGCGAAAGGCTTCGCGAAACATCGGCTGTTCGGCCAGGGTTTCGGCACGGGCATGGGCCGGGGTGCGCGACAGATCGGTCAGCCAGGGCGGCGTCAGGCCCCAGCGGGCGCGGGCGAGGTTGCGCTGGCCATCGCTGCTGCGCAGGATCAGCACCGAATCGTTGGGCGAGATATTCCACTGCGCCTGCTGATCCGCCGGAAATCCGGGCAAGGCGGCAAACGCTTGGTTCCAGCGAAACAGGGCATAACGTCCACACATGGGGCAAACAACTCTCGGAAAATCGGCGGCCAGCCTAACAGATCAGCACGCCAGCATGATTGGCCGGCTCGTCGCCGGGCATCGGCAGCGCGGCATTGTACGCGGCGATCAGTTCCCGGGCGTATTGCGCCTGGTCGTTATCCACCGCCAGCCCAAGCAGGCCGAACGCCGGCAACTCACCGGTGCCGCCGAGCAAATCCCGCCCCACCAGGTGTGCCTCGATCCCCTCGCTGGCCAGCATGCCCTGGAGCAATTCCCCTTCCAGCAGGTTTTCCGGTTCGTAGACTCGCTGCATATAACCCCCTCACTCGTTTTCGCTGTGCACCTCGAGCATCCATTCCTCACCGTCGGTCTGCAACGTGAACACAATGGGCCGGCAACAGACCGGACAATCCTCGATGTACTGCTGATCGCCCCCGGACAGGTCCAGCACGGCCTCGGCCTCTTCACCGCAGTAGGGACATTGATAGCGTTCGGTTTCCAGCATCGCGGCCTCCGGAGTGACTTGTGCGTATAATCGCCGGTCTATTTGCAGGGCTATTGAGATCTGAGCTTACTTTTCAGACCGCGCCCGGCTATTTTTCGATCCAAACCTTTTCTTACCTAGCCGTTTCCAACAAGAGAGCATGATGGGCGAATTCGATGCCATCCGACCTTACGACGACAGTGAAGTACCAGCGGTGCTGGCTCGACTGCTCGGCGACAAGGCGTTTCTAGATATCCTCACCCACTTCCGCTTCCCGCGCTTTGCCGGCGCTTTCGGCTGGCTGCTCAAACCCCTTATAGCTCATCGGTTGCGTCGTGAGTTCGCCGCGGTCACTTCGGTGGCGACCCTGCAGGACAAGGTCGAGTTCTACGTCGACCACACCATCGAGCGGGCCACCGACGGCGTGACCTACACCGGGGTCGAGCAATTCAAGTCCGGCAGCGCCTACCTGTTCATCGCCAACCACCGCGACATCGTGATGGACCCGGCCTTCGTCAATTACGCGGTGTACCACGCCGGATTGCCGACCCCGCGCATCGCCATCGGCGACAACCTGCTGCAGAAGCCTTTCGTCAGCGACCTGATGCGTCTGAACAAGAGCTTCATCGTGCACCGTTCGATCACCGGACGCCGGGAAAAAATGGCCGCCTACCAACTGCTGTCGGCCTACATCAACCACTCGATCCGCAACGATTGCGCGTCGATCTGGATCGCCCAGGCCGAAGGCCGGGCCAAGGACGGCGACGACCGTACCGAGTCGGCGATCCTTAAGATGTTCCACATGAGCCGCAAGGATGAGCCGTTCGGCGAGGTCATCCAGTCGCTGAACCTGACCCCGGTGTCGATCAGCTACGAATACGACCCTTGCGATCAGGCCAAGGCCCGCGAGCTGTATATCCGCGCCACCACCGGCAGCTATACCAAGGCTCCGGGCGAGGACGATATCAGCATCGCCAAGGGCATCACCGGCTATAAAGGCCGGGTCCACGTGAACTTCGCCGCGCCGATCAGCGAGTTGTTCGAGGACACCAAGCAATTGGCGGTGGAGATGGACCGGCAGATCCTCGGCGGCTATCGCCTGTTCCCGGTGCATTACCTGGCCTACGCCCAGTGGAGCGATGCCGATCCGGAGCTGCAGGTTCCGAGCGCGGCCCAGGTGTTCCCGGCGGACGAACTGGCCAAGGCCCAGGAAGAGTGGCAACGGCGCCTGGACGCCTGCCCGGAGGAGCATCGCCCGTACCTGGTGCTGCAATATGCGACGCCGGTGCGCAATCAGTATCGGGTCAAGGCGGGACTGGCCTTGCCATAACGCTCACCGCACACAACAACGGCGCCTTCGGGCGCCGTTGTCGTTTCTGTACGTTGATTGCGAGTAACGCCCCTTGTAGGAGCGAGCTTGCTCGCGATAGCGATCTGCGGGCCACATCAGAACCGGGTGCTGATCCACGACACCAGCAACGCCAGCCCCAGGCAGGCAAAACCGAAACGGTAGAAGAACCGGTTCATGCGCAAGGTCGCATCATCCAACGTCTGCGCCGGTAGCGGTTCTTGGGAACGAGATTGGCCCTGGGCGGCCAGATTGGCCAGTGCGCGCTGCTCGCGACGTCGGGTGGCGTGCAACAACCAGCTGCCGGGAAAGGCGAACAGCAAGGCAAGAATATTGATCAGCTTGGCGGGGTGGGCGCTGAACAGCGACCAGATCAGTTGCAGCGACATCACGAACCTCGAATGAAACCGGATAACGAGCCCTGGCGGCTCGCGGCGCGGATTTTACCCAAAGGCCCACTTTCTGCCTGGGCTTTCCGACAGATAACAACCCGTTGGCCGGTTAATTCGTCCTGTCATACGTTCGTCATACAAACAGGCCAGTCTGGCGCCCCTCGAAACCGACACGGAGCTTGTCATGCTGCACGCAGAAAACCAGGATCGCCTCTACCTGATCGCCCCCAGCGACGAACAGGAAGCCTTGGTCGGTGGCCTGGCCTTCAACGTCCAGGACCGCCACTGGCTGGTGTATTGCGCCCTCGGCGGGCACCAGCATGCGGACCTTCCGGAAACCGATCTGCTGACAGGGGTCAGCGTGCTGGATTTTTACGTCGAGGCGGCGTGAGGCCTGGCTCGAAACAAATCGACAGCCAATAAAAAGCCCGGCTTCCGTGGAAGCCGGGCTTTTTTGTGTACCGCGCCGAAGCCGTCAAGCAAGGCCCTTCGGGCCTTATCGCAACCTGCGACAGCGGCTACAGGTTCACATCATTCGCCGAGGATCTGGCCGATGCTCGGGTCCTTGAACAGGCGGGTCAAGGCATCGCTGAGTACGTCGCTGACCAGCTTGGTATTGGTTTCCTGGTTCGGCGCCATGCCGAAACGCTGGTCCAGGGAGGCGCCGTAACGACCACTGTAACGACGGTTGGCGTTCTGCACATCGGAGCGGAAGGTCGCACCGATGGTGGCCTCGGTCACGTACAGGCCTTCCTTGGGCGACTGATACTTCAGCTCGGCCAGGGTCACAGTCAGCTGTGGGGCATTCAGCGCGTTGGCGGTCGGGGTAAAGCCCAGCAGGCGTACCGCAGCTTCGGCCTGGGCCTGCAGCTTCGGCAGGATCTGCGCGCCCTGGACGGTAATCGCGCTGGTTTCAGGGTAAAGCCCGCCACGGGTACCCAGGGTCGGCGACGGACGGCCGTCGACCACTTTCACGACCACCGGCTGGCCATGGCCGACCGGCGCGAGCTGAGTGGTGAGCTTCGGTTCCGGGCTGAGTTGTTGCGGGCTATGGGCGCAACCAGCCAGCGTCAAACTGGTCACAGTGATCAAACCGAACAACAGGCGTTGCAACATGCTCATTTCTCCAGAAATCAGGCACAGACAGGCGCGCAGTATAGCGGGGGTCGGCGGCCGCTAACCAGCGGCCCGGCGCGAGTCAGTCAGCTCTCATACAGGTTCGGTGCCAGGCGCTTGCTGTAACCTCCCCGTCACGAGCGTTACATGGCCATGTAACGCCCAGGCGGCATTCTTCATCGCAACTGCCCAACAGGTACATCGCCATGCATTTCCTCTGGTCCTTGTTCGCTCCGCGCCAGAAATACCGCAGCTTCGCCAAGCTCGACCCACAGGGCCGGTGCCAGGCGTTCAAGCACTGCAAAGTGCCGCCAATGGGCGACGGCTGGGTGGAAATCGAGGAAGTCCGTCTCAACTGGTTGCACCAGCCGCTCCCCGCCAGCGCCCGTGTCAGCCCACGCATTGCCCGCGCCCGGGTACAACCGATGATGGCTACCTGACCAAAAGCCTAATAAAAGTCATTAAACAGGATCATTTCTGCGCGTTTCTTCGTTACAATCTCCCCCCGATTATAAGGACGTCTCCTGATCGGGCCTCGCAGCATCGCTGACGCATCAGCATCAGCTCCCCCGCATTGCCCACAGAGAGCCGCCCACACAGATCGAGTGAAGCCGGCGTGCTTGCTGTTCATCTTGCAAACCACCGCTTTTCGCGCATCTGCAGAGCTGCCATTGCTCGGCCACTGAGCTGTTCGCCCGTTAATGCCACGTGTTCCATGTCGGCATTCACCCCTCGGGCCGGTGCCAGGCTTGGACAGCCCTTTTTTGAGGTTCACGTCTTCAAAAGAGCGTGAAAAAACGGGTTTTCACAACTTCACAAGAGTGTGGCGAGCAAATGAATAGTTTTGCGTCTGTACTGGCACCATTAGCGTCTACAACAGCCCGATTACACAGGACCGAGCACGCCTCAGATACTTGCGCTTGAAGCCTGTCCACTACGGATTTGGTTGCACAAACGGACTCTTGACCATAAGTCGAATTGCCCGCCCTGCCCTGAAATGCGTTCATACGCGGATCAGGCCTGGTTGGTAGCGTCCGTCGAAGTTGCGAAAAATTGCGAAGATTCGGACATGGCGATCCTGGCCATGAGTGACCTGGGGCATAACGTGAACCGCCCCCTACTCCTGGCAGCTATGCCGTCAATTTGGTGCTGCAGATTTTGGAGACGCGTTAATGGCGCATAACGAAGCAGTAGACGTCGTATTGGTTGGGGCCGGCATCATGAGTGCCACCCTCGCTGTACTGCTCAAAGAACTCGACCCCGCGATCAAGCTGGAAGTCGTCGAGCTGATGGATTCGGGTGCCGCGGAAAGTTCCAACCCGTGGAACAACGCCGGTACCGGCCATGCCGGCCTTTGTGAGCTGAACTACACGCCACAGGCCGCCGACGGTTCCATCGATATCAAGAAAGCCGTGCACATCAACACCCAGTTCGAGGTGTCGAAGCAGTTCTGGTCCTATCTGACCAAGAAAGGCACCTTCGGCTCGTCCAAGTCCTTTATCAGCCCGGTGCCGCACCTGAGCTTCGTCCAGGGCGAGAACGGCGTGTCCTTCCTGAAGAAGCGCTATGAAGTGCTGAGCAAGCACCACGCTTTCGCGGACATGGAATACACCGAGGACAAGGCCAAGATGGCCGAGTGGATGCCGCTGATGATGCCTGGCCGCCCGGCTGACGAACTCATCGCCGCCACCCGTGTGATCAATGGCACCGACGTCAACTTCGGCGCCCTGACCAACCAGTTGCTCAAGCACCTGACCAGCGCACCCGATGCCCAGGTCAAGTACTGCAAGCGCGTGACCGGCCTGAAACGCAACAAGGACAACGGCTGGACCGTGAGCATCAAGGACGTCAACAGCGGCAACAGCCGCGACGTCGATGCCAAGTTCGTGTTCCTCGGCGCTGGCGGCGCGGCGCTGCCGCTGCTGCAGGCTTCGGGCATCGAGGAGAGCAAAGGCTTCGGCGGCTTCCCGGTCAGCGGCCAGTGGCTGCGTTGCGACAACCCGGAAGTGGTCAAGCGGCACCAGGCCAAGGTCTACAGCCAGGCGGCCGTAGGTTCGCCACCCATGTCCGTGCCGCACCTGGACACCCGTGTGGTCGATGGCAAGAAATCCCTGCTGTTCGGACCTTACGCCGGCTTCACCACCAAGTTCCTCAAGCACGGTTCTTTCATGGACCTGCCGATGTCGGTTCGCGCCGGCAACATCGGCCCGATGCTGGCGGTGGCTCGCGACAACATGGACCTGACCAAGTACCTGGTCAGCGAAGTGATGCAGTCCATGGAGCAGCGCCTGGAATCCCTGCGTCGCTTCTACCCTGAAGCCAAAGCCGAAGACTGGCGCCTGGAAGTGGCCGGCCAGCGGGTGCAGATCATCAAGAAAGATCCGAAGAAAGGCGGCGTGCTGCAGTTCGGCACCGAGCTGGTCGCAGCCAAGGACGGCTCTCTCGCCGCGCTGCTTGGCGCTTCGCCAGGCGCTTCGGTGACTGTCTCGATCATGCTCGAACTGATCGAGCGCTGCTTCCCGGCCAAGGCGACCGGTGAGTGGGCCAGCAAGCTCAAGGAAATCTTCCCGGCCCGTGAAAAGGCCCTGGAAACCGACGCTACGCTGTACCGCAAGATCAACAGCGAGAACAACGTCAGCCTGGAGCTGGTCGAGCAGAGCAGCGAAGCCGAAAGCTACGCTTAAGCCGCGCTCATGAAAAACGCCCCGCTCTCTTGGAGAACGGGGCGTTTTTTTATGGCCGCTTAAAGACAACCACAGCCGGCGCAGCGCGTTTTCAGCCGCGGGCTTTTTCGATCAGTTCGATGTAATCGGCGGCGTTGCGCTGGTCCTGGATCAGGGCCACGAAGTCCTTGCCATGTTCGTCCTTGCCATCCAGGTCGTAGCCGGCCTCGACGAAGAACACCAGGAAACGTTCGAAATCGTCGATACGCAGGCCACGATAGGCCTTGATCAGCTTGTGCAGGGACGGCGAAGTGGCGTCGGCCGGCTCGAAATCGAGGAACAGTTTGATCTGCGCATCGCCGATCTCGTCACCAATCACTTGTTTCTTATCTTTACGCATTGCCGACTCCAGCTCGCAGACATTTCACGGGGCAGGCAGTTTACCCCCAGGCCGCGTCGGGCCTCAACGCGAGCGTACCGCGCCGGTGTGCAGATCGGCCCAGATGTGGCCGTTGGCGTAGCTGAGGAACTGGCAATACACCGTGTCGTTGCGCAGCAGGTCCATCACCACCCGATACTGGGCCAGCGGGTAGAACAGGGTGAGGGTCTTGGTCTTGTCGTCGAACTGCGGCTTTTTCAGGCTTTTGCTCTCGCCGTCGAAGTTCACCAGCACCTGGCTGATGGTCGCGCCCTTGTTCAGCGGCTTGCCCTTGAGGCGGACCAGCAGCGGCGAGGTCACCGGGATCGGTTGCTGGTTGGATTGGCGCTGGCTGCCGATGACCACCGAGTACTCGGTGACCTGCAACAACTGTTGCTGCTCGGGGGCGGCATCACGCAGGGTCAGGTCATCGGGAGGCAGGAACTGCGCGTGCATGGGCGCAGGGGCGGCGGCCAGGGGCAGGCTCAGGATCAGAAAAAAGGCCGCGCAACTGCGAATCAAAAGGCTCATGAGGGACTCCAGGCAAGAGTGATGCACTCTAGCATGGGTTGTCCTTTCCACCCTGTAGCCGCTGCCGCAGGCTGCGATAGGTCCGCAGGACCTCTGACATCCTTGAGATCGCTACGAGCGTGCCGCTCGATCGCAGCCTGCGGCAGCGGCTACAGGCGCGAGGACGGTGCTCAGTCGAACTGGGCGCGCATCCAGGCCTGGTATTCGGCCACACCCGGCTCGCCTTCGCGGGGCGCCCAAGCGGCCAGTTCGCCTTCGCCGACCGGACGATAAGGCCCGGCCTTGCATTCGAACATCAGGCTATCGGGCTCAAGCACCACCAGGCCGTGGTAGACGCCGACCGGCAGGTCGACGCCCATGCAATCCCCACCCGCTTGCAGCACCCGCTTGCCCAGCACTTGACCGGCGTCGTCGAAAATCAGCAGGCCCAGGCGCCCCTTGAGCACCAGCAGGGTCTCGGCCTTGTCGTCGCTCAGGTGGCGATGGGGCGGGATGTAGGTGGAGGGCTGCAGCCCCACCGCCATGCGGTGACAAGGCTCTTGCATCTGATGGAAGTTGTGGTGGTGGCGACCACGGGGGCTGGCCGAGGCTTTTTCGGCCAGTTCGGCAAACAGCGACTGATCCAGAAAGCTCGGCCCGCTCATGATTCACATGCCCTTGACGGCAAAGATGCCGGCAGCGTTACGCCAGTAACCCTTGTAGTCCATGCCGTAACCGAAGATGTAGCGATCCACGCATGGCAGGCCAACGTAGTCGGCTTTCAGGTCGGGACGGGCCTTGCGGTCGTGGTCCTTGTCGATCAGCACGGCGGTGTGCACCGCACGGGCACCGGCGTGTTTGCAGAAGTCGATGATCGCGCCCAGGGTATGACCTTCGTCGAGGATGTCGTCGATGATCAGCACGTCACGGTCGATGAAGGACACTTCCGGCTTGGATTTCCAGAACAGCTCGCCGCCGCTGGTTTCGTTGCGATAGCGGGTGGCGTGCAGGTAGGAAGCTTCCAGCGGGAATTTGAGGTGAGTCAGTAGCTTGCCGGAGAAGATCAGGCCACCGTTCATCACGCAGAAAACCACCGGATTGCGTTCCGCCAGTTGTTCATTGATTTGTGCACCGACTCGGGCGATGGCCGCCTCGACCTCAGCTTCGGTGTACAGGCAGTCAGCCTCGCGCATGATTTGACGGATATGCTCGAGATCAGCGGACATGGCGCTCTCCAGGGGGGTGGCAGTTTCGGAAAAGCGAGCAAAGGTACGCATCCGGCCCGGTCGAATCAAGCGTTTCTGGACTAACGTACTTAGATGTCTATAGGACAACACCCTCGGATAGATTAATCTAGGCCGGTTTTTTTGCCCGCCGCCGGAGCCTTTCCCTATGCCCATCCGTGAGATCCGCCATCCGCTGATCCGACACAAACTTGGCCTTATGCGCCGCGCCGACATTAGCACGAAGAACTTCCGCGAGCTCGCTCAGGAAGTCGGTGCCCTGCTGACGTACGAAGCCACCAAGGACCTGCCACTCGAATCCTATGAAATTCCGGGTTGGTGCGGCCCTGTCCAGGTCGAGAAGATCGCCGGCAAGAAGATTACCGTGGTACCTATCCTGCGCGCCGGTATCGGCATGCTCGAAGGCGTGCTCAGCCTGATCCCGGGCGCCAAGGTCAGCGCCGTGGGCGTAGCCCGCAACGAGGAAACCCTGCAGGCGCACACCTACCTGGAAAAACTGGTTCCGGAAATCGACGAGCGCCTGGCCATGATCATCGACCCGATGCTCGCCACCGGCAGCTCCATGGTCGCGACCATCGACCTGTTGAAAAAGGCTGGCTGCAAGGACATCCGCGCCATGGTGCTGGTCGCCGCTCCCGAAGGCATCGAAGCCGTCGAGAAAGCTCACCCGGACGTGACCATCTACACCGCTTCCATCGATCAGAAACTCAACGAGCACGGCTACATCATCCCGGGCCTGGGCGATGCCGGCGACAAGATCTTCGGCACCAAGCAGAAGGACGCCTGAGCATGCAGGATGAGTTCAACGATCCGCTCTGGCGCCAGGTGCTGTCTGGCGCGCAGATGCTCTTCGTGGCCTTTGGCGCGTTGGTGTTGATGCCGCTGATTACCGGTCTCGACCCCAACGTGGCGCTGTTCACGGCGGGTCTCGGGACTCTGTTGTTCCAGCTCGTGACCGGGCGCCAGGTGCCGGTATTCCTGGCCTCCAGCTTTGCCTTCATCACCCCGATCATTCTCGCCAAGGGCCAGTTCGGCCTGGCCGCGACCATGGGCGGCGTGATGGCGGCCGGTTTCGTTTATACCTTCCTGGGCCTGGCGGTGAAGATCAAGGGCACCGGTTTCATCGACCGGCTGCTGCCGCCGGTGGTGATCGGTCCGGTGATCATTTCCATCGGCCTGGCCATGGCGCCGATCGCCGCCAACATGGCGATGGGCAAGGCCGGCGACGGCAGCGAGCTGATCCATTACCAGACGGCAATGATGATCTCGATGCCGGCGCTGCTGACCACCCTGATCGTCGCGGTGTTCGGCAAAGGCATCTTCCGCCTGGTGCCGATCATCTCCGGCGTGCTGGTGGGCTTTGCCCTGTCGTTCTACTTCGGTGTGGTCGATACCGCGAAGATCGCTGCGGCGCCCTGGCTGGCCCTGCCGCACTTCACCGCGCCGGAGTTCAACTGGCAGGCGATCCTGTTCATCGTCCCTGTGGCCCTGGCACCCGCCATCGAGCACATCGGCGGGGTGATCGCGGTCGGCAGCGTGACCGGTCGCGACTACCTGAAGAATCCTGGCCTGCATCGCACCCTGTTCGGTGACGGCATCGCCACCACCGCCGCCGGCCTGTTCGGCGGTCCGCCCAATACCACCTACGCCGAAGTGACCGGCGCGGTAATGCTGACCAAGAACTACAACCCGAAAATCATGACCTGGGCGGCGATCTTCGCCATCAGCCTGGCGTTTATCGGCAAGTTCGGCGCACTGCTGCAAAGCATTCCGGTACCGGTGATGGGCGGGATTCTCTGCCTGTTGTTCGGCTCGATCGCAGCGGTGGGCATGAACACCCTGATCCGTCACAAGATCGACCTGGGCGAAGCCCGCAACCTGGTGATTGTCTCGGTGACTCTGGTGTTCGGGATTGGCGGGGTATTGATCGGTACCGGTACCGGACCGGACGACTTCGGCCTGAAAGGGATCGCCCTGTGCGCCATCGTCGCGATTGCGCTGAACCTGATCCTGCCGGGCAACGATAGCTGGAAGAACAAGAGGGCTGACGAACCGCTGATCTGAGGATCTGCGTCAACCGGAAACCTATCGCGGGCAAGCC
>NZ_JAQZAB010000110.1:83945-170554 GCF_028640915.1 Pseudomonas sp. B3G-3
TTGACCGTAGGAGCGAGGCTTGCCCGCGATGCTTTTACAACGCCAAAGGCGCGCGCTCGCACAAGGCGTTCAATGCCTTGGCCCATTGCGGGTCGTCGTTCAGGCATGGCACCAGCACCAACTCCTCCCCTCCCGCTTCGCGGAACTGCTCGCGACCGCGATCGCCGATCTCTTCCAGGGTCTCGATGCAGTCGGCGACGAACGCCGGGCACATCACCAGGATCTTCTTCACCCCCTGCCGGGCCAGCTCATCCAGACGCGCCTCGGTGTAGGGCTCGATCCATTTGGCACGCCCCAGACGAGACTGGAACGACACCGACCACTTGCCGTCCGGCAGCCCCATGCGCTCGGCGAATGCCCGGGCCGTGCTCAGGCACTGGCCGCGGTAACAGGTGGCGGCCACCTCGGGGGTTGCGTCGCGGCAGCAATCGCCGTCCAGGCTGTGGCCGGGATTGAGTTTTTTCAGGTGCCGTTCGGGCAAGCCATGGAAGCTCAACAGCAAATGATCGAAGTCCTGTTGCAGGTGCGGCCTGGCACTGGCCACCAGCGCGTCGAGGTACTCCGGCTGATCGTAAAACGGCTGCAGCACCGAAAGCTGTACATCCAGCTTCTTGTCGCGAATCACCCGCCGGGCTTCTTCCACCACCGTGGTCACGGTGCTGTCGGCGAACTGTGGATAGAGTGGCGCCAGGGTGATTTTCTTCTGCCCCTGGGCCACCAGACGCAACAACGCCGACTCGATGGACGGCTCGCCATAACGCATCGCCAGCTCCACCGGGCCGTGCTTCCACTCACTCGTCATGGTTTCCTGCAGACGGCGGCTGAGCACCACCAGCGGCGAACCCTGCTCCCACCAGATCGAGGCGTAGGCATGGGCCGATTGCTCCGGACGCTTGATCAGGATCAGCGACACCAGCAGCCGCCGGACCGGCCACGGCAGGTCGATCACGTAAGGGTCCATCAGGAATTGATTGAGGTAGCTGCGCACATCCGCCACCGAGGTGGAGGCCGGCGAACCCAGGTTGACCAGGAGCAACGCGTGATCGGTCATGCAACGTCCTATTTCAGAGGCGGCTGGACAGGTCATCCAGGGCCGCGCGCAAATCAGTGAACTGGAAAGTGAATCCGGCGGCCAACAACCGCGCAGGGACCGCGCGTTGACCACCCAGCAGCAACAACGACAATTCCCCCAGGCCGACGCGCAAGACAAAGGCCGGCACCGGCACTAGCGCCGGCCGGTGCAAGACGCTGCCCAGGGTCTTGGCGAATTCGCGATTGCGCACCGGCTTGGGCGCGCAGGCATTATAAGGACCGCTGGCATCACTGCGGTGCAGAAGAAAATCAATCAGGGCGATTTGATCCTTGATATGAATCCACGGCATCCACTGCCGACCGTTGCCGATCGGCCCGCCCAGGGCCAGTTTGAAGGGCAGCAGCAAGCGCGACAAAAAGCCGCCCTCGGCCGCCAGCACCAGGCCCGTGCGAATCAGCACCACCCGCACGCCCATGGCCTCGGCACGTTGCGCGGTCTCCTCCCAGGCGATGCATAACTGGCTGGCGAAATCCTCACTGACCGGAGGCGAGTCTTCGTTCAGCTCGCGCTCCCCGCCATCGCCATACCAGCCCACCGCCGACCCGGAGATCAACAACCCGGGTTTCTGCCCGCGGCTTTCCAGCCAGGCCAGGAGCTTTTCGGTCAGGGTAATTCGGCTGCTCCAGAGCAGCGCCTTGCGCTTGTGGGTCCAGGGCCGATCGGCGATCGGCGCTCCCGCCAGATTGATGATGGCGTCGACCGGCTCCTCCGCAAGTTCGTCCAGGCGGGCGATGCCGCGGACCTGGGTGCCACACAGTTTGGGCACCTCGGCAGGCCGACGACTCCATACGGTCAACTGATGGCCCTGGGTCAGCCAGTGACGGCAGAGTTGACGTCCTATCAAACCAGTACCGCCGGTCAGCAATATGTGCATGACATCTTCCTCGCGTGGCGTTTTACCCGGATCACTAGTCTATTTTTATAAGCAGGGATCTTTTCAATCGGGCAGGCTCTGTGTTTAACAATAGGACACCCTGTAAAACCGATAACGCCGAAAGTTATACCAAAAAACAAAATTGTACAGCTTTTAACGACGGCGTCTGCACAGAAAGGTAAACGAGGCCCCTATGACCGTACCCATCGCAATCATCGGTACCGGCATCGCCGGACTCTCGGCCACCCAGGCGCTGAGAGACGCCGGGCATGTCGTGCAACTCTTCGACAAGAGCCGCGGCAGCGGCGGGCGTATGTCCAGCAAGCGCAGCGACGCCGGCGCACTGGACATGGGCGCTCAATATTTCACCGCTCGCGACCGGCGCTTCGTCACCGAAGTCCAGCGCTGGCAAGCCAATGGCTGGGCCGCCGAATGGGCGCCGCAGCTGTACAACTTCCATGGCGGCCAGCTCACCCCGTCGCCGGACGAACAGACCCGCTGGGTCGGCACCCCGCGCATGAGCGCCATTACCCGTGGCTTGCTGGGCGAAACGGAGGTGCATTTCGCCTGCCGAATCACCGAGGTCTACCGCGGCGAACAGCATTGGCACCTGCAGGATGCCGAAGGTTTCACCCACGGCCCGTTCAGCCACGTGATCATCGCCACGCCGGCCCCCCAGGCCACCGCTTTGCTGGCTGCCGCGCCAAAACTGGCGAGTGCCGCCGCCGGGGTGAAGATGGACCCGACCTGGGCAGTCGCCCTGGCATTCGAGACCGCGCTGGAAACCCCGGTGGAAGGCTGCTTCGTACAGGACAGCCCGCTGGACTGGCTGGCCCGCAACCGCAGCAAACCAGGGCGCGACAACAGCCTCGACACTTGGGTCCTGCACGCCAGCAGCACCTGGAGCCGCCAGCACATCGACCTGCCGAAAGAAGCGGTGATCGAGCAATTGCACGGCGCATTCGCCGAGCTGCTGCACAGCGCCATGCCCGCCCCCAGCTTCAGCCTCGCCCACCGCTGGCTCTACGCCCGCCCGGCCAGCAGCCATGAATGGGGAGCCCTGGCGGATGTCGACCTGGGACTCTATGTGTGCGGCGACTGGTGTCTGTCCGGTCGCGTCGAAGGGGCCTGGCTCAGCGGGCAGGAGGCCGCCCGCCGGTTGCACGAAAACCTGTAAGCGCATCACCCCGCGTAACCTTGCTGCTGTCGCCATGGACAGCAGCCTGTCTCCCCCGCACCAAAACCCGAAACATACTTCTGCTGATCGGACTGTTCCGAGATGAAGAAAAACACGCGCCAAAATCTCCTGCGTTAGCCAGCCAGCAATCGAACGACTACAGCCCAGCGACCGACAGATGAGCAGGACGTAACCCGAAGGGCTGCGCAAAAAACCTGTACAAAATATTTGACTTGCACACCTTTGATCCTATGATGAGGCAAAGTTGTACAAGACCATATTTCTTGTACATGAAAAACCGGAGCCCTGCACATGCCCAGCAATCCGACCCAGGCCGACAAACCGAGAATCGCCATCAGCGCCTGCCTGCTGGGTGCGCCTGTGCGCTACAACGGCGGGCACAAGGAATCGCGCCTGTGCAGCCAGGCCCTCGCTGAGTTTTTCGAGTTTGTCCCGCTGTGCCCGGAAGTCGCCATCGGCCTGGGCACACCCCGCGAACCGATCCGCCTGGTGGGCGATCCGCGGCAACCGCGGGCCGTTGGCAGCATCAATCCTGCCATGGATGTCACCCAGGCCCTCACGGATTACGGCCAGCGCATGGCCGATGAA
This sequence comes from Pseudomonas sp. B3G-3, assembly GCF_028640915.1. NCBI lineage: Bacteria > Pseudomonadati > Pseudomonadota > Gammaproteobacteria > Pseudomonadales > Pseudomonadaceae > Pseudomonas > Pseudomonas sp. B3G-3. Next base: position 87,699 of record NZ_JAQZAB010000110.1, read on the forward strand.
CTGGGCAGCCTTTGCGGCTACATCTTCATGCAGAAATCTCCGTCCTGCGGCCTGGAGCGGGTCAAGGTCTACCAGGACCAGGGCCGTCCCGCCGAGCTCAGTGGGCGCGGTATCCATGCCCAGGCGTTCTGCAGCCGCCATCCGGACCTGCCGGTGGAAGAAGACGGCCGACTCAATGATCCGGTGCTGCGGGAAAACTTCCTGACCCGGGTGTTCGCCTACAGCGCCTGGCAGGATGTGCTCAGGCAAGGCCTGAGCCGTCGCCGCCTGACCGACTTTCACGCGCGCTACAAATACCTGCTGATGGCCCACAACCCGGAGCAATACAAGGCCCTCGGCACCCTGCTGGGCAACATGGGCCAAAGCGATCCGGCGCAGATCGGCCCACGTTATTTCAGCCAGCTGATGGCGGCCTTGAAAAAGTGCGCCACCCGCCGTACCCACAGCAACGTACTGCAACACATCAGCGGCTATCTCAAGCAAACCATCAGCCGCGAAGACAAACAGGAAATGCAGCACCTCATCGGCCAGTACCGCCACGGCATCGTGCCGCTGGTGGTGCCGCTGACCCTGCTCAAGCATCACCTGCGCCGGCACCCCGATCCCTACATCGCGCAACAGGTGTACCTGCAGCCGCATCCGGAAAGTCTCAGCCTGCGCAATGCGCTCTGAACCATGAACGATTCGACGTTCGACGACCCGGATGCATCCGCCAGCGAATCCGATCGCGCCCATGGGCAAGGCTGGCTGCCGATTCGCGAGGTGACCCGCCAGACCGGAGTCAACGCCGTCACCCTGCGGGCCTGGGAACGTCGTTACGGGCTGATCGTGCCGCAGCGTACCGCCAAGGGTCACCGGCTGTTTTCGAACGAACACGTGCAACGCATTCTGAAAATCCTGACCTGGCTCAATCGCGGCGTGGCGGTCAGCCAGGTCAAGCACCTGCTGGACGCCGAGCCTGCACTCAGCGAAGCGACCCACAACGACTGGCACCTGCAACGCCAGAGCCTGATCCAGGCCATCAGCCAATTGGCCGAGCGCCAGGTCGACGAAAGCGTCAACCAGGCCATGGCACTCTACCCGCCGCGGACCTTGTGCGAGCACCTGCTGCTACCGCTGCTGGACGAACTCGAACAGCGCTGGCAGGGCCGCTTCGGCATGCAGATGGAGCGGGTGTTTTTCCATTCCTGGCTGCGCAGCAAATTCGCAGTGCGAGTCTATCACAACAACCGCCAACTGCAAGGCGCCCCGCTGCTGCTGATCAATCACTCGGACCTGCCGCTGGAGCCGCACCTGTGGCTCTGCGCCTGGCTGATCAGCAATAGCGACTGCCCGGTGGCAGTCTTCGACTGGCCGCTGCCCCCCGGTGAGCTGGCCCTGGCCGTCGAGCGCCTGAAAGCGCGGGGCGTGCTGCTGTACGCGAGCCAGTCGATCAACCTGCGGCAATTGCCACGTCTGCTCGGCGGCCTCGACTGCCCGGCACTCATCGTCGGCCCCGCGGTGAGCATCCACCCCGCCGAACTGGCCATCTGCACCAACCAGATCGCCAATCTGCACCTCGCCGCAGACCCACTCTCGGCGCACCAGGCCCTGACCGGGCTAGGACTTCTCTAAATGCAGGAACTCCCATGCAACTGATCTGGCTACGCAGCGACCTGCGCCTGCATGACAACACCGCGCTGAGCGCCGCCACCCAGCGCGGGCCGACCGTGGCCCTGTACCTGCTGAGCCCGCGGCAATGGCAGGCGCATGACGATGCACCGTGCAAGGTCGACTTCTGGCTGCGCAACCTGGAGCGACTGAGCAGCGACCTGGCCCGGCTGAACATCCCGCTGCTGATTCGCCAAGCGCCGAGTTGGGAGCAGGCACCCCAGGTGCTGCTGCAACTGTGCCGGGAACTGGCCGTCGAGGCGCTGCACGTCAACGAGGAATACGGCATTCACGAGAGTCGCCGCGATGCGGCGGTAGCCAGCCTGCTGAAGAGCCAGGGCGTGAGCTTCCACAGTTACCTCGACCAGTTGCTGTTCCGGCCCGGCAGTGTGCTGACCAAAAGCGGCGGTTACTTCCAGGTCTTCAGCCAGTTTCGCAAGGTCTGCTACAACCGGCTGCACAGCGCCCTGCCGCCACAGCTGGCGGCTCCCAGGGCGCAAGCCGCGCTGAGGATAAAAGCCGATGCGCTGCCCAGGCAGGTCGAAGGGTTCCCGACACCCGGCCCGCACCTGCAGGCGCTCTGGCCAGCCGGTGAAACCGCGGCGCAACAACGCCTGGCGCATTTTGCCGAGGCCCAACTCGTCCACTACCAGGCCGAGCGCGACCTCCCGGCCAAGCCTGGCACCAGTCAGCTTTCGCCCTACCTCGCCGCCGGTGTGCTGTCGCCACGCCAATGCCTGCACGCGGCGCTGCAAAACAACCGGGGCGAGTTCGCCAGCGGCAGCCCCGGCGCCGTCACCTGGATCAACGAACTGCTCTGGCGCGAGTTCTACAAACACATCCTGGTGGGCTATCCACGGGTGTCCCGGCTCCGGGCCTTCCGCCCGGAAACCGAAGCCGTGGCCTGGCGCGATGCCCCCGATGAGCTGGCGGCCTGGCAGCAGGCCCGCACCGGCCTGCCGATCATCGACGCAGCCATGCGCCAGTTGCTGGAAACCGGCTGGATGCACAACCGCCTGCGGATGATCGTGGCGATGTTCCTGACCAAGAACCTGCTGATCGACTGGCGCCAGGGCGAGCGCTTTTTCATGCGCCACCTGATCGACGGCGACCTGGCGGCAAATAACGGTGGCTGGCAATGGAGCTCATCCACCGGCACCGACTCGGCGCCCTACTTCCGGATCTTCAACCCGTTGAGCCAGTCGCAGAGGTTCGACAGCCAAGGGACTTTCATCAGGCACTGGCTGCCAGAGCTGGCGGAGCTGAATGAAAAAGATATCCACAACCCGGCCGCCATCGGCGGTCTGTTCGGCGTGGCCGATTACCCGCGACCGATGGTCGATCTGTCGATGTCCCGCGAACGCGCCCTGGCGGCCTTCAAGAACCTGCCGTCACGGGGCGTTGCCGAGGGGGATCGGGAATAAGGGGACGGCAGGCGTCCGTCAGTGGTTTCACACAGCCTGCGGCCACTGCCTTACACTGCGCGCCTATGACCACTATTCCTGTCACCCAGATCGCCGAAGCGGCGGTCACCTGCTCGAGCTGCGCGGCCTGCTGCTGCCAACTGGAAGTGATGCTGATCACCGAAACCGGGGTGCCCGAGCGTTTTATCGACACCGACGATTGGGGTGGCGAAGTCATGCTGCGGCTGGATGATGGCTGGTGTGCCGCGCTGGATCGCAACAGCATGCTGTGCAGCATCTACGAACAACGGCCGTTGATCTGCCGGGAGTTCGAGATGGGGGAAGTGGACTGCCTCAACGAACGCCGCGGCATCGCCACGGCGTATCGCTGAAAAGGGTCTTACAACGGCATGGTGTAATGCAGCGAGTAGCTCTCTACACCGTCGTTGGGCGTCGCGATACCGGCGTTGGAATAGTGCGTGGCACGGAGACCGACTTCATGCCCGCCGTTGAACCGCAGGCCGAAACCGAAGCGGTCCTCGAACTGGAACGCCGAACCGAGCTTGTTGTCCTCCACCTCGGTGTTGGCGAACACCGCCACGCCGATCCCCGCCTCGATGTAAGGCTTGATGTTCTGCCCGGCAAATTCGTACACCAGCACCGGCGAGAACGACAGGCTGTGGTTACTGGACTTCTCATCGCCATCCCAGAAGGTATAGGCGCCGCTCCAGTAGCCGGTCAGGCGACCGACATCGCTTTGCAGCCAGCTTTTGTCCCAATCGAATTGCATGCCCAGGCGATAGGTCTGGGTCGAATCGCCGGTCTGCCCCACCGAAAACTCGACGCCGGCCGCCTGTGCCGAAAAACTTTGCCCCAATAGCGTGGCTGCAAGTGCAGCCAAACAAAACACTCGTCTCATCAGGAACATCCTTTTCAAACGATTTGTATGGTGTTGTACAGATTCCGCAGACACGTTAATAGAAATCAGCGCTTGAACAGAAGTTCAGCGCAAATCAGCGCTTCTGCAGGATTTATTTATAAAGCGAAGCTTTGCACCGCTCCCGCCTCTTTCCAGAGCAACGGCAGGATATGTCTGAAGTGACACGGATCGCCGCTGGTCCAGAACTGAGCCTGGCGTGCAGGCCCCGCGGCCAACAGCTCGCGCTCACCGAGCAGGCGCTCCAACTGGCGGGCCACCGCGGCCCCGGTATCGATCAGGCTGATGTCCTCGGGGATCATCGACTTGAGCAACGGCTTGAGAAACGGATAGTGAGTGCAACCAAGGATGATGGTGTCGCAGCCGGCCGCCAGCAGCGGCTCGACATAACCCTGCAGCAGTTGGCGCAACGCGGGGCTGTGCAGGTCACCGGCTTCGATCCGCTCCACCAGGCCCGGGCATGGCCGGGTGATGACCTTGATGTCGGTGGCGAAACGATCGAGCAAGGCGGCGAACTTGGCACTCTGCAAGGTGCCGGTGGTGGCCAGCACGCCGACCACGCCACTGCGGGTCGCGGCGGCAGCCGGCTTGACCGCGGGCTCCATGCCGATGATAGGCCAGTCCGGATAATCCCGACGCAGGTCGGCGACAGCGGCCACGGTCGCGGTGTTGCAGGCCAGGACCAGTGCCTTGGCACCCTGCTCGCGGAAAAACCCGGCGACCAGGCTGCAACGCTGACGGATGAATTCGGGGGTTTTCTCGCCGTAGGGAATGTTGCCGCAATCGGCTACATATAGCAGCGACTCATGGGGCAGGCGCTGCTGGATCTCCGCCAGCACCGACAGGCCGCCGACGCCGGAGTCGAAGACGCCGATTGGCGCTTCACGCATGCCGGCCTCCACAGACGCTGCAGCCCGGGTCACGCTTGACCCGCAGTTCACGAAAGCGTGTGCCCAGGGCATCGATCAACAACAGGCGGCCCACCAGCGGCTCGCCGAACCCCACCAGCAGCTTCAACGCCTCGAGCGCCTGCAGGCTGCCCACCAGGCCCACCAGCGGCCCGACCACGCCGGCTTCGCTGCAGGTCAGTTCGGCTTCGCTGCCGTGCCCATATAAACAGTGGTAGCACGGGCTCTCGGGACGCCGTGGATCGAACACCGACAGCTGCCCTTCCAGGCGAATCGCCGCGCCGCTGACCAGCGGCTTGCCGGCGGCGACGCAGGCGGCGTTCACCGCCTCGCGGGTCGAGAAGTTGTCGGTGCAATCGAGCACCAGGTCCACCGCCGTGACCGCGGCCGCCAGGGAGTCGGCATCCAGCGCGGCACGATGGGGCACCAGCTGGATTTCGGGATTGATCGCGGACAGGCGACGCATCGCCGAATCGACCTTGCTCAGGCCGACGCTGTCGGTGTCATGGATGATCTGGCGTTGCAGGTTGGTCAGGTCGACCGTATCGAAGTCGGCCAGGTGCAGCTCGCCGACACCTGCGGCGGCCAGGTACAAGGCCACCGGAGCACCCAGGCCGCCCAGGCCGACGATCAATACGCGGCTGGCCTTGAGTCGCAACTGGCCGTCGATGTCGACGTGCTGCAACAGAATCTGCCGGCTGTAGCGCAGCAACTCCTGATCGTTCAGCACGGCAGGCTTCCTAAGCTGATGCGTTCATGACCGCCCAGGTCGACACGGCTGTGGACCTCGGCGAACCCTTGGCTGAGTAACAGGTCGCGTACGGCCGGCGCCTGGTCGTAGCCATGCTCCAGCATCAGCCAGCCGCCGGCTTCGAGGTGCCCTGGCGCCTGGGCGATGATCAGGCGCAGATCGTCCAGCCCGTCCTTGCCCGCGACCAGCGCGCTCTCTGGCTCGAAACGCACATCGCCGGCTGCAAGATGCGGGTCGGTGTCGGCGATATAGGGCGGGTTACTGATGATCAGTTGATAACGCTCGCCTTGCAAAGCGCTGAACCAATGGCTGTTCAGCACCGTGACATTGTCCAGTTGCAGGCGCTGGCGATTGCGTTCGGCCAGGGCCACGGCCTCCAGCACCCGGTCGACCGCGGTGACCCGCCACGCCGGGCGCTCGCTGGCCAGGGCCAGGGCAATGGCGCCGCTGCCGGTGCCCAGGTCGAGCACCTTGGCCGGCGTGGCGGGCAGCAATTCCAGCGCCGCCTCCACCAGCAATTCGGTGTCGGGACGCGGGATCAGGGTGTGGGGCGCCACTTCCAGATCGAGCTTCCAGAAGCCCTGCTGGCCAAGGATATAGGCCACCGGCTCGCCGGAACGGCGCCGCTGCAAGTAACTGGCGAAGGTCAATGCCGCTTCGCTGGGCACGATCCGCTCGGGCCAGGTGTGCAGGAAGCTGCGCGGCTTGCCCAGGGCAGCGGCCAGCAGCAACTCGGCATCCAGGCGGGCCGTGGGCGAATCGGGCAATTGGGCGGCGCGTAACAGGCTGGCGATGATGGTCATTTATGTTTACTCGCCCAGCGCCGCAAGTTGATCGGCCTGGTACTCGGCCAGAAGTGGCTCAATCACCGCTTCGACGCCACCGGCAAGGATTTCATCGAGGGAGTAGAGGGTCAGGTTGACCCGGTGATCGGTCACCCGACCCTGGGGAAAGTTGTAGGTGCGGATGCGCTCGGAGCGGTCGCCCGAGCCCACCAGCAGCTTGCGTTCGCTGGCGATCGCATTGGCCGCGGCGCTGGTCTGCTGGTCGTTGAGCTTGGCCGACAGCCAGGACATGGCGCGCGCCCGGTTCTTGTGCTGGGAACGTTCTTCCTGGCACTCGACCACGATGCCCGACGGGATGTGGGTAATACGGATCGCCGAGTCGGTCTTGTTGACGTGCTGGCCGCCGGCGCCGGAGGAGCGGTAGGTGTCGATCCGCAGGTCCGCCGGGTTGATCTCGATGGCTTCCTGTTCGTCCGGCTCGGGCAACACCGCCACGGTGCAGGCCGAAGTATGGATGCGGCCCTGGGATTCGGTGGCCGGCACCCGCTGTACACGATGGGCGCCGGATTCGAATTTAAGCTTGCCGTAGACGTTCTCGCCTTCGACCCGGGCGATGACTTCTTTATAGCCGCCGTGCTCGCCCTCGTTTTCCGAGAGGATCTCCAGCCGCCAGCCACGCCGCTCGGCATAACGCGAATACATGCGGAACAGGTCGCCGGAGAAAATCGCCGCCTCGTCGCCGCCGGTGCCGGCGCGGATTTCCAGGAACACGTTGCGCCCGTCGTTGGGGTCCTTGGGCAGCAGCATGCGTTGCAGGGTGCTTTCCAGCTCGACCAGTTGCTCCTTGGCCTCGCGGACTTCTTCCACCGCCATTTCGCGCATGTCCGGATCGCTGTCCTTGAGCAGCGCCTGGGCGCCCTCGAGGTCGGCCTGGACCTTGAGCACCTGTTTATAGGTCTCGACGATCGGCTCGACTTCGGCGTACTCCTTGGAATAGGCGCGGAACTTGGCCTGATCGGAAATGACTTCGGCGTCGCCAAGCAACGCGGTCAGTTCCTCGAAACGGTCCTGGAGGACATCCAGCTTATTGAGCAGTGACGCTTTCATTGCGGTTTTTTATCCGAAGAGTCCGAAGCGCCCTCACCGAGGGCAAAGAGTTCCTGGGCCATGGCCAGCGCATCCAGGCGGCCTTCAGCGGTCAGCTTTTTCAACTGGACGCTGGGCGCATGCAGCAATTTGTTGGTCAGGCCGCGAGCCAGTTGCATCAGGACGTCTTCGGCGCTGCTGCCGTTGGCCAGCATGCGCTGGGCCTTTTGCAACTCTTCGTCGCGCAGGCGCTCGCTCTGCTGACGATACGCCTTGAGCACATCCACCGCAGCCAGCTCGCGCAGGCGCACCATGAAGTCCTCGGCGCCGATGTTCACCAGCTCTTCCGCCGCCTGTGCCGCGCCTTGGCGGCTCTTGAGGTTTTCGGCGACCACTTCGTGGAGATCGTCGACGGTATAGAGGTAAACGTCGTCCAACTCGCCGACTTCCGGCTCGATATCCCGGGGAACGGCGATGTCCACCATGAAGATCGGCTTGTGCTTGCGCAGTTTCAGCGCACTTTCCACCGCGCCCTTGCCAAGGATCGGCAGCTGGCTGGCGGTGGAACTGATGACGATGTCGCTGTGCACCAGCTCCTGAGGAATGTCCGACAGCAGCACGGCATGGGCTCCAAACTGTTCGGCCAGGGTACTGGCGCGCTCCAGGGTGCGGTTGGCGACCACGATGCGCTTGACCCCCAGGTCATGCAGGTGGCGGGCGACCAGGGTAATGGTCTCGCCGGCGCCGATCAGCAGTGCCTGGCTGCGCTGCAGATCGCTGAAAATCTGTTTCGCCAGGCTCACCGCGGCAAAGGCCACGGAAACCGGGTTTTCGCCGATGGCGGTGTCGGTGCGCACCTGCTTGGCGGCGCTGAAGGTGGCCTGGAACAGCCGCCCCAGCAGCGGGCCAATGGTTCCGGCCTCACGCGCCACGGCGTAGGCGGATTTCATCTGCCCGAGGATCTGCGGTTCGCCCAGCACCAGCGAGTCCAGCCCCGAGGCAACACGCATCATGTGACGAACGGCCGCATCGTCTTCGTGCACATAGGCACTGGCGCGCAGGTCTTCGAGGCTCAGATGGTGGTACTCGGCCAGCCAGCGCAGCACGACATCCGCCGAAAGGTGATCCTGTTCTATATAGAGTTCACTGCGATTGCAGGTGGAGAGGATCGCAGCTTCGCGGCTGTCGGTGAGGCGGCAGAGCTGCTGCAAGGCCTCAACCAACTGCTCAGGGGTAAAGGCCACGCGCTCGCGGACGTCTACTGAAGCAGTCTTGTGGTTAATACCGAGTGCGAGGAAGGCCATTCAAGGTCGCTGATGATGTCGAGAAGCCGACAATTGTCCTACTTCGAAAGATTCAGAACAACCATTGCCGACTATTGTCCCAATAGACTGCCTCTGTAAGGCATCCGCTGAGTCTCGGTTATGTTTGGCCGAAGGCTTGTGTCATGATGATCCGACCGCAGGTTAGTCGTCCTCTTCCTATATGAATAGATCTTCCGCGTTGCTCCTCGCTTTTGTCTTCCTCAGCGGCTGCCAGGCCTTGGCACCCGTTTCACCGGACGCTACACCGCCGGTCGAAGACAGCACACCGGCTCCTGAAAAGCCCAAGGTTTACTCCTCGTTCAGCGAAGACACGATCTTCAGCCTGCTGAGCGCGGAACTGGCTGGCCAACGCAATCGTTTCGACATTGCCCTGGACAACTATGTCACCCAGGCCATCAACACCCAGGACCCGGGCATCTCCGAGCGGGCGTTTCGCATCGCCGAATACCTGGGCGCCGACCAGGCTGCGCTGGACACCGCGCTGATCTGGGCGAAAAACGCCCCGGACGACCTGGAAGCCCAGCGCGCCGCCGCCATCCAGCTGGCCCGCACCGGGCGTTACGACGAATCCATGGTCTATATGGAGAAAGTCCTGCAGGGCAAGGGCGATACCCATTTCGATTTCCTCGCGCTGTCGGCCGCCGACACCGACCAGGACACCCGCAACGGTCTGATGAAAAGCTTCGACCGCTTGCTGCAAAAACACCCGAACAACGGCCAGTTGGTCTTCGGCAAGGCGCTGCTGCTGCAACAGGACGGCGACACCCGCGAAGCCCTGAAACTGCTGGAGCAGAACCCGCCGGAAGAAGGCGAAATCGCGCCGATACTCCTGCGCGCCCGCCTGCTGCAAAGCCTCAGCCGCGCCGACGAAGCCCTGCCGCTGCTGGAAAAAAGCATTCGCAAATACCCGGACGACAAGCGCCTGCGCCTGACTTATGCACGCATGCTGGTTGAGCAGGATCGCATGGACGACGCCAAGGCCCAGTTCTCCAGCCTGGTCCAGCAGTATCCGGAAGACGACGAGCTGCGTTACTCCCTGGCGCTGGTCTGCCTGGAAGCCAAGGACTGGGAAGAAGCCAAGGGTTACCTGGAAGACCTGATCGCCCGGGAAAGCCATGTCGATTCGGCGCACCTGAACCTGGGCCGTATCGCCGAAGAGCTCAACGACCCGCAAGGCGCGCTGGCGGAATACGGCCAGGTCGGCCCAGGTAACGACTACCTGCCGGCACAATTGCGCCAGGCTGACATCCTGATGAACAACGGCCGTACCGCCGAAGCCGAAAAACGCCTGGCCGCCGCCCGCGACACCCAGCCGGACTACGCCATCCAGCTGTACCTGATCGAAGCCGAAACCCTGTCCGCCAACAAGCAGGGCGACAAGGCCTGGAAGATTCTCCAGCAAGCCCTGCAGCAATACCCGGACGACGTGAACCTGCTCTACACCCGGGCGATGCAGGCCGAGAAGCGCAATGACCTGGCGCAGATGGAAAAAGACCTGCGCCTGATCATCAAGCGCGAGCCGGACAACGCCATGGCATTGAACGCCCTCGGCTACACCCTGTCGGATCGCACGACCCGCTACGCCGAAGCCAAGGCCCTGATCGAACAGGCCCATCAGCTGACCCCGGACGATCCGGCGGTGCTCGACAGCCTGGGCTGGGTGAACTATCGCCTGGGCAACCTCGCGGAAGCCGAACGCCTGCTGCGCCAGGCGCTGGAACGCTTCCCCGACCAGGAAGTCGCCGCGCACCTGGGCGAAGTGCTCTGGGCCAACGGCAAGCAACGCGAAGCCAAGCAGATCTGGAGCAAGTTCCTCAAGGACCAGCCCGACAGCCCTATCCTGCGCAGTACCATCAAGCGCCTGACCGGATCAGAGACCCTTTAAGACTATGTTTTTGCGCCACCTTATCGTTTTCAGCTTTATCGCTCTGCTCGCCGGCTGCTCGGGTTTCGGTACCCGCGAATCCGTCGAGGGCCACGGCAGCCCTGCGCTATGGCGCGAACACAAGCAGCAGTTGACTGGTCTCGACGGCTGGCAGATCAACGGCAAGATCGGCATTCGTGCACCCAAGGATTCGGGCAGCGGCACCTTGTTCTGGTTGCAGCGCCAGGATTACTACGATATCCGCCTGTCCGGCCCGCTGGGTCGTGGCGCCGCCCGCCTGACCGGTCGTCCCGGCCAGGTCGCGCTGGAAGTCGCCAACCAGGGACGCTATGAAGCGCCAACCCCGGAAGCCCTGCTCGAAGAACAGCTGGGCTGGAACCTGCCGGTCTCGCATCTGGCCTGGTGGGTTCGCGGGCTGCCCGCCCCCGACAGCAAGAGCCGCCTGACCCTGGATGGCGACAGCCGCCTGTCCAATCTCGAACAGGACAACTGGCAGGTCGAGTACCTGAGTTATGCACAACAGAGCGGTTACTGGCTGCCCGAGCGGATCAAGCTGCATGGCCGCGACCTTGACGTCACGCTGGTGATCAAGGAATGGCAACCACGCAAGCTGGGGCAGTAAGCATGAACGCACCACGACTGACCCTGCCCTCCCCGGCAAAACTCAATCTGATGCTGCACATCCTCGGTCGCCGGGAAGACGGCTATCACGAATTGCAGACGATCTTTCAGTTTCTCGATTACGGCGATGAAATCACCTTCGCCGTGCGCGATGACGGCGTCATTCGCCTGCATACGGAGTTCGCCGGCGTCCCCCACGACAGCAACCTGATCGTGCGGGCGGCCAAGCAGCTTCAGGAACAGTCCGGGTGCCCGCTGGGTATCGACATCTGGATCGAGAAAGTCCTGCCCATGGGCGGCGGCATCGGTGGCGGCAGCTCCAATGCGGCGACCACCCTGCTGGGCCTGAATCACCTCTGGCAACTGGGCTGGGACGAAGATCGCCTGGCCACACTGGGCCTTTCCCTGGGCGCCGATGTGCCGGTTTTCGTGCGCGGGCATGCGGCTTTCGCCGAGGGCGTGGGAGAGAAACTCACCCCGGTAGACCCCGAGGAGCCCTGGTATCTCGTGCTGGTGCCGCAAGTCTCTGTAAGTACAGCAGAAATTTTTTCAGATCCGCTGTTGACACGTGACACTCCGCCCATTAAAGTGCGCCCCGTTCCCAAGGGAAACAGCAGAAATGACTGCTTGCCGGTGGTTGCAAGGCGTTATCCAGATGTACGTAACGCATTGAATTTGTTAGGTAAATTTACCGAAGCAAAACTGACCGGGACTGGAAGTTGTGTGTTTGGGGGCTTCCCAAGCAAAGCTGAAGCTGATAAAGTCTCGGCCCTTCTTACAGAGACCCTTACAGGTTTTGTAGCAAAAGGAAGCAACGTTTCGATGTTGCATCGCAAGCTGCAAAGTCTGCTCTAAAAGGAACCAAGTGCCAGGCACTTGATGCAATAGATACAGGGGCGTCGCCAAGCGGTAAGGCAGCAGGTTTTGATCCTGCCATGCGTTGGTTCGAATCCAGCCGCCCCTGCCATTTTCCTTATACTCATCCAGGTATACCCTCAGCCTTCAGGTACTGCGCGTGTCCAAGATGATGGTCTTTACGGGGAACGCTAACCCCGATCTGGCTCGGCGTGTCGTACGTCAGCTGCATATCCCTCTCGGTGACATCTCTGTCGGTAAGTTTTCCGACGGCGAAATTACCGCTGAGATCAATGAAAATGTCCGTGGTAAAGACGTCTTCATTATTCAGCCGACCTGCGCTCCGACCAACGATAACCTGATGGAACTCGTCGTGATGGCTGATGCCTTCCGCCGCTCCTCAGCGACTCGAATCACTGCTGTAATTCCTTACTTTGGTTATGCCCGTCAGGATCGCCGTCCGCGTTCCGCACGTGTGGCTATCAGCGCGAAAGTCGTGGCTGACATGCTTACCGTAGTCGGCATCGACCGTGTTCTCACGGTTGATCTGCATGCTGACCAGATTCAGGGCTTCTTCGATATTCCGGTAGATAACATCTACGGCTCCCCGGTTCTGGTGGATGACATCGAAGACCAACGTTTCGAAAACCTGATGATCGTCTCCCCGGACATTGGTGGCGTCGTGCGTGCACGTGCCGTTGCCAAATCCCTGGGCGTGGATCTCGGGATCATCGACAAGCGCCGTGAGAAAGCCAATCACTCTGAAGTGATGCATATCATCGGTGACGTTGAAGGCCGTACCTGCATCCTGGTTGACGACATGGTCGATACCGCCGGCACCCTGTGCCACGCGGCCAAGGCCCTGAAAGAGCATGGCGCTGCCAAGGTCTTTGCCTACTGCACACACCCTGTGCTGTCGGGTCGAGCAATCGAGAACATTGAAAATTCCGTGCTGGACGAGCTGGTGGTGACCAACACCATCCCGCTGTCCGCTGCAGCACAAGCCTGTGCGCGTATCCGTCAACTGGATATCGCACCGGTTGTTGCCGAAGCGGTTCGCCGTATCAGCAACGAAGAATCGATCAGCGCGATGTTCCGCTAGGGCCCTGCCCTAGCCTGACATCTCGATGACGAAAAGCGCCCCGCCCCAGCATTCCTGTTGGGGCGGGGCTTTTTTGCCCATATCGCCTTTAGCGCTGGTCGCAAACGCTGGGGCGAGTGTGGTTATTTTGGAGATACAACATGAACGATTTTACTCTGAATGCTGAAGTGCGTTCCGACCTGGGGAAAGGTGCGAGCCGCCGCCTGCGTCGTCTCGCAAGCCTGGTTCCAGCTGTAGTTTACGGTGGCGACAAAGCCCCTGAATCCATCAGCATGCTGGCCAAAGAAGTTGCCAAACTGCTCGAAAACGAAGCGGCTTTCAGTCACGTTATCGAACTGAACGTTGGCGGCACCAAGCAAAACGTCGTGATCAAGGCGCTGCAACGTCACCCGGCCAAAGGCCACGTGATGCACGCTGACTTCGTACGCGTTGTTGCTGGTCAGAAACTGACCGCTATCGTTCCAGTGCACTTCATCAACGAAGCTGCTCCGGTCAAGAAAGGCGGCGAGATTTCGCACGTTATCGCTGAAATCGAAGTGTCCTGCCTGCCGAAAGACCTGCCTGAGTTCATCGAAGTCGACCTGGGCGACGCTGAAATCGGCACCATCGTTCACCTGTCGAACCTCAAGGCCCCTAAAGGCGTTGAGTTCGTTGCTCTGGCTCACGGTAACGACCTGGCTGTTGCCAACGTTCACGCTCCACGTGTTGCCCCAGAAGCTGCAGAAGGCGCTGCAGAGTAATTCACTCTGCTTGCCGGAGTTACCGGAAACATCGCGGACTGGAACGTAGCGAGAAAGCGGGCGGGAACGCGGAGTTTACATAATGGTAAATGAGCACTTGTCGTCCACTTTCGCCGCACACTCCAGTCGCGGCGATGTTATCCACAACTCCAAGGAAGGGCCCCTATCGTGACTGCCATCAAACTGATCGTTGGCCTGGGTAATCCAGGCGCCGAATACGAACAGACCCGGCATAACGCAGGGGCCCTTTTTGTTGAGCGCATCGCCGAGAAACAAGGCGTCAACCTTGTGGTCGATCGCAAATATTTCGGCCTGACCGGGCGTTTTTCGCACCAGGGTCAGGACATTCGTCTGCTGATACCCACCACCTACATGAACCGCAGCGGCCAGGCCGTGGCGGCATTGGCCGGTTTCTTCCGCATCAAGCCCGAAGAAATCCTGGTGGCGCATGACGAACTCGACCTGCCACCCGGCGTCGCCAAGCTCAAACAGGGCGGCGGGCATGGCGGGCACAACGGGTTGCGCGACATCATCGCGCAACTGGGCAACCAGAATACCTTTCACCGCTTGCGGCTTGGCATCGGCCACCCAGGCGTCGCCAGCATGGTCTCGAACTTTGTCCTGGGTCGCGCGCCGCGCGCCGAACAGGAAAAGCTCGATGCCAGCATCGATTTTGCCCTCGGCGTGCTGCCGGATATCTTCGCCGGTGAATGGAACCGGGCGATGAAAAACCTGCACAGCCAGAAGGCCTGACTCTTATCCGAGGGGAAACACCATGGGATTCAACTGCGGCATCGTCGGCCTGCCTAACGTCGGCAAGTCCACCCTGTTCAACGCCCTGACCAAATCCGGTATCGCGGCCGAGAACTTCCCCTTCTGCACTATCGAGCCGAACAGCGGCATCGTGCCGATGCCGGATCCGCGCCTGGATGCCCTGGCCGCCATCGTGGTGCCCGAGCGCGTGCTGCCGACCACCATGGAGTTCGTCGACATCGCCGGCCTGGTGGCGGGCGCCTCGAAAGGTGAAGGCCTGGGTAACAAGTTCCTGGCCAACATCCGCGAAACCGATGCCATCGCCCACGTGGTCCGCTGCTTCGAAGACGACAACGTGATCCACGTGTCCAACAGCGTCGACCCGAAACGCGACATCGAGATCATCGACCTGGAACTGATCTTCGCCGACCTCGACAGCTGCGAAAAACAACTGCAGAAAGTCGCGCGCAACGCCAAGGGCGGTGACAAGGACGCCGTGGCGCAGAAAGCCCTGCTCGAGCAACTGATCGCGCACTTCACCGAAGGCAAGCCAGCACGCAGCCTGATGAAGAACATGAGCGCCGACGAAAAAGCGGTGATCAAAGGCTTCCACCTGCTGACCACCAAGCCGGTCATGTACATCGCCAACGTTGCTGAAGACGGTTTCGAAAACAACCCGCACCTTGATGTGGTCAAGGCCATCGCCGAAGAAGAAGGCGCCGTGGTGGTGCCGGTCTGCAACAAGATCGAAGCGGAAATCGCCGAACTTGAAGACGGCGAAGAGAAAGACATGTTCCTCGAAGCCCTGGGCCTCGAAGAACCTGGCCTGAACCGCGTGATCCGCGCCGGCTACGAAATGCTGCACCTGCAGACCTACTTCACCGCCGGCGTCAAGGAAGTTCGCGCCTGGACCGTCCGCGTCGGCGCTACCGCTCCGCAGGCCGCCGCGGTGATCCACACCGACTTCGAGAAAGGCTTCATCCGCGCCGAAGTGATCGCCTACAACGACTTCATCCAGTTCAAGGGTGAAGCCGGTGCCAAGGAAGCCGGCAAATGGCGCCTGGAAGGCAAGGAGTACATCGTCAAGGACGGCGACGTGATGCACTTCCGCTTCAACGTCTGAGGCGTTTTGCCGGAGTTCAGTGGCGCTCGTTAGAACGCCGCTCTCTTTAAATAAACAGTAGGGCCCCGCATGGGGCCCTACTGTTTTCAATCACAAAAAACTGGGGGATCCGAGTTCAAGATCAAGTCGGGCCTCACCACCATCCCCCCTTCCAAACTATTTTACAGATGTGATCGTTCCTTCTCTGGAAACATCCCTTCGCGATTCTCTGCACGCCTTAGCTCACTGATAACTCATCGTGAAAGTCGCCAATCCGTTTGCACTGCCAGGCGATACGTTGGGTGCGATCTGCACATAACGCGCACTGAGTGGAATCTGAAACACCGACACGCCTTGCGCGATTGTGCCCGCCCTCCATTGATTGATATTCCCTGCAGAACTGGAGTCAGGCCCATAACCGAGCACGACATCCTCTTTGAGAATATGAATACCCAACCCGGATGCGGTCGACGCAGAAGTGAGCGACAACGTGGTGGAGGTATTGTCTGGGCGGGACACGTCCGTCAGCGTGACATAGGAACCGATCGCAGTACCTGGCTCTCCCCCCGAGCAAGCCAAGGTGATGGTAAAAGGGCGAGGAGGAGATGTAGCGCCCATGCCCGTAAAAGTCGTGGTCGCAATGTTGCCCATCGATACCGGAATTGCCGGTGTGGAAACGCTACAAGTTGGTCCGGCCGAGATACTGCTTTGACCGGCCACCGTAACCTGCCAGTCCCTGCAACCGCCCTGCGCACAGTTGAATTTGCTTGTCACCAGGGTCTCCACCGATAACTTCCCGCTCTGAACCGGGCCTGTTTTTATCAGCTCTATCCAGATGGTTTGCATATGGGAATCATTGAGCTGCCAACCGGTTGCACCAGCGTTGTGAGTGCCTGGGCCGGTGATCGGGGTGGTGACCCCACTGGGAAAGTTTCGGGCCCGCCATATAGCCCACCACCTGACGCCCAAACCAGGAATATTGGTCTCGTAGACATCGGTAAATGCTGGAGCCAGTGTTCCATTACTCACTGAGCCCCAGATTGTGGAGTTTTCGGCGAACGTCCCGTCCACCAGTCTTGACTCTTCTCGAGTAGAGGTCCACAGCACCGCTCCGACGTCGGCGTTTCCTGGAACAACAATATTTGCAGGCAGTGAAATACTGGATGTTCGTGGATTGAACCATCCAGCGGCAAACACATGACTCGGTAGTAATACAGAGAAGATAAAAAACAGAATGAACACCGGGATAAAAATGCTGCGTTTCATATGAAAGTCATCAGTACCATCTAGAGGGAATTTGCATCGATCGACAGGGCAACAACCCTTGTGGCCAGGCTTCTTTATCCAAACAAAAGGGCTTTGTCCTGTCTGATGACAAGACCCAAGGCGGTCGCTATTTTCCGTAAGAAGATGAAGCCTTCTCAATAAGGCAATTCCTATATTCCTAATTTCATAAAGGAATCCTAAAGTGGCCTCGCATAGCCGAGGGCTATCTCTATGTGGATAGGAGTTGGTTGCTATCATCACGCAACGACAGCTCCGGATCGCTCGACAAGACTCTTGCAGGCCAAGCCCTGACAAACGTCAAATCGCAAACTAGATCCATCATCTTCTCAATGGAAAACCGCAGGCTTGGGTAACTCTGCCGCTGAAAGACGCGGACACTTCATCGCACCACGCGACAGGAGTACCCTGCATCCCTCTGACACAGGCAGATACTTGCATGCGTTCTGCTTAACTCTATGCACTCGCTCACGCTACGCACGGACAGGGCCCCGCCACAGATGCAAAAGAAAGTTATCGTCGTCGACGATCACCTGCTGACACTGATCGGCATTCGAGCGTCGCTCAGCGATGACAGCACGCTGCAGATCGTCGGCGAGGCCCAGGATGTCGAAGGGCTTTTCCAGCTGTTGGCCGAACAGCCCTGCGACCTGGTCATCACCGACCTGATGATGCCCCACAGCCAACAGGCCGACGGCATCCGCCTGATCGAGCAATTGCGCCGGCGTTATCCGGCCATTGCGGTCATCGTGGTGACCATGCTCAACAACCCGGCGCTGCTGGCCTCGATCCTCAAGCTGGGCGTCCAGGGGCTGATCAGCAAGCGCGGGGTACAGGGCGACCTGCAGATGGCGGTTCGCGCCAGCCAGGCCAAACCCTTCATATCCCCGTCCATCAAGCATCTGCTCAACCCCGGCCAGCCCCTGAGCGAGATCGAACAACTGTCCCCTCGCGAAGTCGAGGTCTTGCGCCTGTACGGCGCCGGGCTGTCGGTCAATGAAATAGCCCTGCACCTCAACCGTTCCAAGCAGACCATCAGCAGCCAGAAAAGCAGCGCCATGCGCAAACTGGGCCTGGATAACAACGCCAGCCTGTACCTGTACATCCAGGAAGTCGGGCTGACCTGAGACTATGCCTACCCCTCTAGCGGGCCTGTCGCGTCTGACCCTCTGGATCACGCTCTTGCTGACCAGCGTTACTTCCCTGGGCGCCACCGAGCCTGAGCCTGCGCCGCTGTCCCTGGCCACGCTGATGGCCCTGCGTCAGACACTGCCCCCGCGCCCGCTACGGGTCGCCGAAGTGAGCGCCTCCAACGAGCGACCCGAGCCGCGCGGCAACGTTGTCCTCAACCAGATCACCAACGACTACCTGGAACACATCAGCCAGTTTCTCGAACTGCCGATCCAGCGCGTGCCCTACCCTACGGTGGACACCGCCATCGCCGCCCTGACCAGCGGGGACATCGACCTGATGCCCCGTGCCACCGAATACGAAAGGAAGCAACCCGGGTTCATCTACAGCCTGCCCTACCTGGACAACGAGCCGATCATCGTCGGCCGCATCGCCGACAAGGACCTGCCCCCGGACCTGGCGGGCAAGCGCGTGCTGGTCCCGGCCTACTATGTACAGGCCGAAACGGTCGCCAAGGCCTACCCCAAGGCCGAACTGATTGTGATCAAAAGCATTATCGAAGGCCTGCAACGCCTGGCCGACGGCGAGGCCGACGCGCTGATCGGCGATCAGCTGCGCAGCAACTTCTACATGCGCAGCCTGGCCAACCTCAAGCTGCAGAACAAATACGTCGCCGACCTGCCGGCCATGGGCTTCAGCTTCGCCGCACAGGGGCATGAAGAGAATCTGGTCACCCTGATCAACGCCTCGCTGAAGACGGTGACCCGGGAGCGCAAGCAAGAGATCTTGCAGCACTGGGAACGCTCGCCCTGGCTGTTCGCGCCGACCGACTCCTTCGCCCTCAACAGTGCGGAAGACAGCTGGCTCAAGCGCCTTGCGTCGCTGAACCTGATCGCCCGCCAAATCCCCAATTACCTGTATCGCAATGCCGACGGCCAATGGGCCGGGCTGGCATTCAATGTGCTGCGCAGCCTGGCCGACGACTATCAGCTGCAACTGAACATCATCGACAGCCAGTCGCCGGAAATCGATCGGCAGCGCCTGGAGCGCGACGAGGCGCAAATCGCCCTGTCATTGGTACCGACCCCGGTCCGACAAAAGAGCCTGCTGTTCAGCGATGGCTTCGGCACCGAATACTGGGCCTTCGTTACCCGCCAGGGCGCCAGCTCCCCCAGCTCACTGGCAGCCCTGGGCGGCAGGCGCCTGGCACTCCAGGCCGGGCATCCCCTGCAGCACCTGCTCCAGAGCCGCTACCCGAGCATCGAACTGGTGCTCACCGACAATTACGATCAGGCCGTGCAATTGGTGGAACAGGGCATGGTCGACGCCATGCTGAACAGCGCCGCCGATGCCCGGCACATGACCAACCCGGGGCTGCGCGCCGGCAAGCAGTTCCAGGCCCAGCCCGAGCCGCTGGTGTTCGCCGTCTCGGCCGAGCACCCCGAACTCCTGAGCATCCTCAACAAGCTCCTGTACTCGTTGAAGAACTCGGACGGCAACCAGGACCGTATCAGCGTTCTGGCACGGCCCGCGACCAAGGGTTCGCTCTGGGACTATCTGCCGAAATGGCTGTGGCAGACCGCTGCACTGGTCCTGGTGCTGGTGTTGCTGTCCTTGCACTGGAACTGGCGCCTGCGGATTCAGATTCGCAAGCGGCGCGCCGCGCAGAACCAGCTCAAGGACCAACTGGCCTTCCAGTTCGCCTTGCTCAACGGCTTGCCCATTCCCCTTTACGTACGCGACCTGCAGGGGCGCCTGAGCACCTGCAACCACGCCTATGAGCAGTTCTTCGGCCAATCCCTGGACGAGATCCGCGGCACCACGCCCCAGGAGCAAGGCATAAGCCCACCCGCGCTGGCCCGGGAGCTGGAAGAACAGCACCAACGGCTGCTGGATAACCGCCAGTCGCAGTTCCTCGACAGCGTGATCGAGGTCGGCGGCAAGACCCATCATATCTACCAATGGCTGGTGCCCTTCTACACCGCGCTCGGCAAACAGCAGGGGCTGCTGGGCGGCTGGATCGACATCAGCGTGCGCAAGCACCTGGAAAACAAACTGCTCGAAGCCCAGCAACAGGCGCTCGACGCCAGCGCGGCGAAAAGCCAGTTCCTTGCGACCATGAGCCATGAACTGCGCACCCCGCTGAATGCCATGGTCGGCCTGCTGGAGCTGGAAACCAGCGGCTCGTCCAAGCCTTCGCAAAACCTCAGCATTGCCCAGCAGTCGGCGCAATCGATGATCGACCTGATCGGTAATATTCTCGATCTGGACAAGGTCGAAACCGGCCAGATGGAACTGGCGTCCAGCCCCACCGCGCTCGCCCCGTTGCTGGAAAACTGCCTTGAGCTGTTCGCTGTCCAGGCCCGGAAAAAGCACCTGGAGCTGAAACTGGAACACCACCTGGACCCGCAGCGGCGCTATCAGGTGGACGCCATGCGCCTGACACAAATCCTCCATAACCTGCTGTCCAACGCCCTGAAGTTCACCGATCACGGATGGGTCGAACTGCAGGTCCGGGAACTGGACGTGGCCCCGCGCCAGAGCCGGTTGACATTCCAGGTCAACGACAGCGGCATTGGCATCGCCGAGGAGCTCCAGCCACAGATCTTCGCGCCCTACCAGCAAGCCCATGCGCAGATCGCCCACCTGCACGGCGGCTCCGGCCTGGGCCTGAGCATCTGCAAACAGTTGGTCGAACTCATGGGTGGCACCATCCGACTCGACAGCGCCCCCGACCAGGGTTGCCGGGTCAGCTTCGAACTGATCCTGCCCTGGCAGCTTGCCGAGGACGAGGCGCAGCAGGCCGCTCATGACGCTGCGGCGGTCGCCGCGCTGAATGTGCTGATCGTCGACGACGTCTCCACCAACGGCCTGGTGCTCGAGCAACAACTGCTCAGGCTCGGCCATCGGGGAACTTATGTCAGCAGCGGCAAGGCGGCCCTGCAGGCCTGGGAAAAGGGTGACTTCGATGTGCTGATCACCGACTGCAACATGCCGGACATGGACGGCTACGCCCTCACCCGCAGCGTTCGGGCCGCAGAACAGGCGCGCGGCCTGCCAAGGCTGCCGATCATCGGCTACACCGCCCGGGCCCTGGCCGATGAAAGGCAGCGTTGCCAGGCGGCCGGCATGGACGACCTGATGATCAAGCCCATCGTCCTCGAACGCCTGCGGGAAATGCTTGGCGGGCTGAAAGCGCTCGGCTTCCTTCCCCAAACCACAGCCGCTTTACCCCTCGCCCCACCCGAGCCTGCCTCCGACCAGGCGGCTCCCGCGACCTTCGACCTGTCCCAGCTGGAGGTTTTCCAGAACGACCCACAGCTCAAGGAACGCTTGCTCCAGGAGCTGCGCCGTAACCTGGAACAGGAGCATGAGCTGTTGAGCACCCCGCTGCCCGACACGCCGGACTTCCTCGAACAGTGGGTCCACCGGGTCAGCGGGCTGGCCTGCACCGTCGATTCGCCAGCCTTGATGCGGGCCTGCCTCGACCTGCAACTCGCAGCCCGCCAGGGTGCGCAGAATATGGATGGCCAACGCGAAGCCGTGCTGTCCGTCATTGAACGCATGCTGCGCGACATCGAACGCCACGGCTGACCCGCTCCGGGCAGCCCTGCGCAACGCATCCCGCCCTGGGCGACGCCCGGGCCGGCGCCCTGAAACATCTTGTTCCATTCCCTCCCCGCGCCTTTCGTACTCGTCTCATACAAGCCCGCACGCCTGCTCGGCATCCTAGGCGCCCTTCGTTACCGGGCACTGCCAGCCATGGGCAACCCTGGCCGCGTCTTGCAGCGGCCGGCATCGAAGACCTCAAAAAAAAACCATTTCATATACATAAATCAAGGTGATTCGATGCCTCATAACAACCGCGTCAACGCCATGCGCAAGCTGCCGTTGGCCATCACCCTCGGTCTGGTTTCGTTGGCCACTCAACAAGCCTTCGCCCACGGGTATGTCGAGAGCCCAAAATCCCGTGCCTTCATGTGCTCCGCAACCGGCGGCAACCTCAACCGCGATTGCGGCCCCGTCACTTACGAGCCGCAAAGTGTCGAGTACTCGCCATCGGTCCAGCATCACTATCCCAAGGATTACTGCTCGGGCGACTTCACTAAATGCGGTCCGGCGAACGGCACCATCCCGGCGGGCGGCATCACCAGCTTCTCCCAACTCAACGAGCAGACGGCGACCCGCTGGCAGAAAACCACGATCAAGCCGGGCATGAATGAATTCACCTGGTACTACTCCGCCGGTCACGCCAGCGCCTACTACCAGTTCTACATCACCAAGAAGGACTGGAACCCGAACCAGCCGCTGACCCGCGACTCCTTCGAGATGACCCCGCTGCTCAATGAAAGCGCCGGCGGCGCGCGTCCGCCAGCGGGTGGCAGGACCAAGCACAAGGTCAACATCCCGGCCGATCGCAGCGGTTACCACGTGATCCTGGCGACCTGGAAAATCGCCGACACCGCCGCCACCTTCTACCAGGCCATCGACGTCAACATCGACAACGATGGCGCGCCGATTCCTGACTGGAAGATCCTCGGCGCGGTGCAGCCTGAACAACTGCGTGTCGGCGACAAAGTCAGCACCCGCGTGTTCACCAATGCCGGCGAGCAACAGAACCGCCAGACCCGCCTGAGCATCGAGACCGCGGAACAGGCCCAGGCCAACACCTGGCCGTTCCTGTTGGCGCAGCAGGTCAACAAGGCCAATGCCGGCTACGTAATGGGCGAACTCAACGCCAATAACGAAGTCGTGCCCAACTACGGCAAGAACACCCTGTACGCCAAGAACAACAGCGACGTGGTACGCGTGGAAATCCAGAAAGAGCAGCCGAGCATTCCTGGCGAGCTGAAGCTTTCCGGCCTGCAGGCCGAGTACACCCTGAAGGACAACGCCACCGACCTGCACTTCAACGCCATTGCCCAGGGCGGCAAGTACACCATCAGTTCGACGGTCTTCAACGGCAAGAACGAAAGCATCGCTCACGTGCAAGCCGAGCCTGGCAACAACACCCCGCACTTCTCCATCCCGCTGCGTAACGTCAGCGAAGGCGAATACGACGTGGTGGTCGTGGCCAAGCCGGAAAAAGGCGAGCAGCTGCAACAAAGCCAGCGCATCACCCTGAAAGCCGAGGAAGTGGGCGGCGGTGATTACGACTTCGTCTTCCCCAAAGGCCTGACCGGCTACAAGGCCGGCACCAAGGTCCTGGCCAAGGACGGCAACGTCTATGAGTGCAAGCCGTTCCCTTACAGCGGCTACTGCATCCAGTGGAACGCCGGCGCCACCCAGTTCGAGCCTGGCGTTGGCAGCAACTGGAAAGACGCCTGGATTCGCAAGTAATCCATAACCTGACCAACCGCAGCGTGGTGCCTCGGCACCGCGTTGCGGACCTTGGGAATCGACATGAACCACCCTCACTACTCAAGACCGCGCAGGCTGCTGCACTGGTTGTTCGCCGCCGTTGTCCTCTGGGCCACGATCAGCGGCTATACCAGCGCCCTGTTGCAGCCGTCGCCCTCGGTCCGGCAGGCGATCGCCTTTATCAACGTCTCGCTGACCACCCTGCTGGTGCCGCTGTTCGTCTTGCGGCTGTTCTACCTCGCGCGTCATCCCGCTCCGCCGGCCCCTGCCCACCAGAGCGCGGGTGAACGCCGCCTGGTGCATGCCGGGCACGCCGCCCTGCTGGTCACCCTCGGCACCGTGCTGTTCAGCGGCGTGCTGATGATGTCGCGCCCGATCGACCTGTTCGGCCTGCAACTCCCGCAACCTTTGCAGGACCCGGCGGCCATCACCTTTTTCGAGGAGCTTCACCACTACAGCTGCATGGCCCTGGCCCTGCTGGTGGCCGGCCATATCGCCGCGGTGATCCTCCACCAACTGCGCGGCCATGGCGTGCTCAGACGCATGCTGCCGAAACGCCCATGAAGACGCTGCTCTCATGGCGCCCGCGTTGGCTCGGGCAACGCTGCCTGCTTCCCGCCAGCCTGGTCGCCCTGGGCCTGTGGCTGGCCTGGCTCGGCCTCGACAGCTGGACCTACCGGCAAGTGCTGGCGGGCCAGCCGGTGCCGGCCGCGGTACCGAGTGCCAGCGCCGAAAAGCTCCTGCCCGCCCCTCTGGACGATCACAACATCGCCAGGGTCTTCGGCGCCGTGCCGGTCGAATTCGACAGCGCGCAGGCCAGCCTGCCGCTGGTCCTGCTCGCCAGCCTGCTGGGCAACCAGCCCGAGCAATCCAGGGCACTGATCCAGCATGCCGACAGCCGGGCCTTCTACTCCCCGGGCGAACGCCTGCCCGACGGCACGCTGCTCAAGAGCGTCAGCGCCGACCAGGTGGTGGTGCTGCGTAACGGCCGTGAACAGAACCTGCTGCTGCCCGGGCGCCAGATGCACCTGCTCAGCCCCCAGACAACCCCTCCGGAGGTCGCCGACCGAAAAGCCACGGCCCTTCTGCAAGCGATAGAGAACACACCATGAAACTGTCCAAGATTGCCGGCGCCGTGCTCAGCCTCGGCCTCCTGCTGAATGCCTTGCCCAGCAGCGCGGCCCTCACCACCCAGCGCCTGTGGACGCTGAACATGAAGGACGCCGAACTGCGCGACCTGGTCAGCGAGGTCGGGGAAATCACCGGCAAGACCCTGGTGGTCGATGCCCGCCTGCAAGGCAAGGTCAGCGTGCAATCCTCCAAAGCCCTGGACAAGGAGGGTATCTACTCGCTGTTCCTCAGCGTGCTGCGCAGCCAGGGTTTCGTCGCCCTGGACCAGGGTGACCGGGTGCTGATCGTGCCGGCGGTGGAAGCCAAGACCAAATCCAGCGAGCAATCGGGCGATGAGTTCGTGACCCGGGTCCTGGACCTGCGCAACGCCAACGCCGCGGAAATCTCCGGGGTGGTCCGCCCGCTGGTGAGCGATGACGCCTATGTCGCGCCCTCGGCCAGCTCCAATGCCCTGGTGGTTTCCGACAGCGCCAGCAACGTCGAGCGCATCCGCCAGGTGGTCAGCGAACTGGATCAGGCCGGCAACCGCTCGTTCAGCACCGTGGCCCTCAAGCACGCCTGGGCCAGCGACGTGGCCCGCACCCTGAACGAAAGCATCAGCCAGACGGGCAACGGCCCCAGCGACGCCAAGGCGGTGGGCGACGCCCGCAGCAACCGGGTGATCCTCGCAGGCAACACCCAGGCCCGCCAGCGCATGGCCGAGCTGGTCAGGGCCATCGACGTGCCGAGCAATGCCAACGACAGCGCGCGGGTGGTGCGCCTGCACCACAGCGATGCCAAGCAGCTGTCGAAGCTGCTCAACGGCATCGGCAAGCGCCTGGACGACGGCAATCGCGGTGGCGGCGAAGGCAAGGGCGGCGGCAATTCGATACTGGTGAGCGCCGATGAAAGCCAGAACGCCCTGGTGCTGATGGCCGACCCGGCGCAACTGAGCATGCTCGACAAAGTCATCACCCAGCTGGACCAGCCACGGGCCCAGGTGCTGGTGGAAGCGGCCATCGTCGAAGTCAGCGGCGACATCAACGAAGCCCTCGGCGTGCAATGGGCGGCGCGCGCCGGCAACGTCGCCGGCGGCACCAATTTCAGCGGCACCGGCCTGTCGATCGGTACCCTGCTGGGGAATGGCAAGGACAAGAACATCACCCTGCCGGACGGCGCCATCATCGGCATCGGCACCAGCAATTTCGGCGCGCTGGTCACCGCCCTGTCCAGCGACTCCAAGAACAACCTGCTGTCCACCCCGAGCCTGCTGACCCTGGACAACGAAGCGGCGGAAATCCTCGTCGGCCAGAACGTGCCGTTCCAGACCGGCTCGTACACCACCGACACCGCCGGCGCCAGCAACCCCTTCACCACCGTGGAGCGCCAGGACGTCGGCGTGACCCTCAAGGTGACGCCGCACATCAACGAGGGCAACACCCTGCGCCTGAAAGTCGAGCAGGAAAGTTCGGAACTGGCCAGCGCCCCGCCCGGCATCACCACCAGCGACGTGATCACCAACAAGCGTTCGGTGAAAAGCACCATCCTCGCCGACGACGGCCAGATCATCGTGCTCGGCGGCCTGATCAAGGACAACGTCAAGACCCAGGTCAGCAAGGTACCGGTGCTGGGCAGCATTCCCCTGCTCGGCCGGCTGTTCACCAGCACCAAGGACGTCACCGAAAAGACCAACCTGATGGTCTTCCTGCGGCCGACCCTGGTACGGGGCAGCGCCGATGCCATCAACGTCAGCCAGCGCAAGTACAACGACCTGCGCAAGCTGCGCGCCAACGGTGACAGCCGCAGCGGCCTGGCCCTGCCGGCCGACTCGCGTCAATTGTTCGATGCCGCCCCGCAGGATGGGACCATCGACATGCGCGCCAGAGAGCCACGCCGATGAACCCGGTCGCGCGCCTGCCCTTCGGTTTCGCCAAGCGCCATGGCGTCCTGCTGGAGCCCATGGAGAGCGGCCTGCAGCTTTACTGCCGGACCGACACGCCGGTGGAAGTCCTCGCCGAGATCCGCCGCTGCCATGGCCCGCTGCTGGGCCATCGGATACTCGACGCCGAGGGTTTCGCCGAGCGGTTGGCCGAGCAGTATCGTGACGGGCGCGACGACGCCATGCAGATGGCCGAAGGCCTGGGCGACCAGATCGCCGGCCAGGACGACCTGGCCAGCCTGGCCGAACAGCTGCCGCAGATCACCGACCTGCTGGAGCAGGAAAACGACGCGCCGATCATTCGCCTGATCAACGCGATCCTCGGCGAGGCGGTCAAGGTCAAGGCTTCGGATATCCACCTGGAAACCTTCGAGCAGCACCTGTCCGTGCGCCTGCGGGTCGACGGCCTGCTGCGCGAAGTGCTGCGCCCGCGCCGGGAACTGGCGGGCCTGCTGGTGTCGCGGATCAAGGTCATGTCCAAGCTCGACATCGCCGAAAAGCGCATCCCCCAGGACGGCCGCATCGCCCTGCGCATCGGCGGCCATGAAGTGGATGTGCGGGTCTCCACCCTGCCTTCGGCCTACGGCGAGCGGGTGGTGATGCGCCTGCTCGACAAACAGGCCGGGCGCCTGGACCTGGGCCGGCTGGGCATGGCCGAGGCGATCCGCGGCAAACTCGAAGACGCCCTGCTGCGCCCCCACGGCATCCTGCTGGTCACCGGCCCCACCGGTTCCGGCAAGACCACCACGCTGTATGCCGGGCTCAGCAGCCTGAACAACCAGACCCGCAACATCCTGACCATCGAAGACCCGGTGGAATACCACCTGGCCGGCATCGGCCAGACCCAGGTCAACACCAAGGTCGACATGACCTTCGCCCGAGGCCTGCGCGCCATCCTGCGCCAGGACCCGGACGTGGTCATGGTCGGCGAGATCCGCGACCGGGAGACCGCCGACATCGCCGTGCAGGCCTCCCTCACCGGCCACCTGGTGCTGTCCACCCTGCACACCAACAGCGCCATCGGCGCCGTCACCCGCCTGCTGGACATGGGCATCGAGCCCTTCCTGCTCTGTACCTCGCTGCTCGGCGTGGTCGCCCAGCGCCTGGTGCGGGTGCTCTGTATCGATTGCAAAAGCGCCGCGCCCGCCGACGCCGCGGCCTGCCACCGGCTGAACCTCGACCCGCAACAGGCGCCGCTGCTCTACCACCCGGTCGGCTGCCCGGCCTGCCAGCACAGCGGCTATCGCGGCCGCCAGGGCATCTACGAACTGGTGCTGTTCGACGAACCGCTGCGCCAGCTGATCCACGAAGGGGCTGGCGAGGCCGCCTTGACCCACTACGCGCGCCAGCATGCCCACAGCCTGTTCGCCGACGGCCGGGACAAGGTGCTGCAAGGCGTCACCAGCGTCGAAGAACTGCTGCGCGTAACCCGGGAGCACTGACCATGGCCGCCTACGAATACCTCGCGATGTGCAACGCCGGGCGCAAGACCCGCGGCGTACAGGAAGCCGACAGCGCCCGGCAGGTCCGCCAGCTGCTGCGTGAACGCAATCTGATCGCCCTGCAGGTCAAACCGGCCCGCGGGCAAAAGGACCATTCCGGCGCCGCACTGACCAGCAACCAACGCCTCAGCCCGGCGCAACTGGCCTTGCTCACCCGCCAATTGGCAACCCTGGTCCAGGCCTCACTGCCACTGGAAGAAGTGCTGGCCGCCGTCGCCGCGCAATGCAGCAAACGCGCGCAGCAGAGCATGATGCTGGCGATCCGCGCGCGGGTGCTGGAAGGCCATGACCTGGCGCGGGCCATGGGCGAATACCCGCGCGCCTTCGGCTCGATGTACCGGGCCACGGTGGCCGCCGGCGAGCGCGCCGGCCACCTGGCCCAGGTCCTGATGCAGCTGGCCGACTACACCGAGGCCCGGCATGCCGCCCGCCAGCAGCTGCAACTGGCCATGCTGTACCCGAGCATCCTGCTGCTGGCGGCCTTCGGCATCGTCGGTTTCCTCCTCAGTTTCGTGGTGCCGGATGTGGTCAAGGTGTTCATCGACAGTGGCCAGCAACTGCCGGTGCTGACCCGTGGCCTGATCGCCACCAGCGACTTTGCCCGGGACTACGGCCTGGTCCTGCTGCTGATACTCGGCAGCCTCGCCGCCGGCCTGCGCGTGGCCCTGCGCAAGCCCGCCCTGGCCATGCGCTGGCACCAGCTCCAGCTGCGCCTGCCGGTGATCGGGCGGGTCATCCAGGCCAGCAACAGCACCCGTTTTGTCAGCACCCTGGCGATTCTCGGACGCAGCGGCGTGCCGCTGGTGGATGCCCTGGAAATCTCCGCCGAGGTGGTCGCCAACCAGCAGATTCGTACTCGTATGAAAGACGTGGCGCGTGCCGTGCGCGAAGGTAGCGGGCTGACCCGGGCCCTGGAACAGAGCGGCGATTTCCCGCCGATGATGCTGTACATGATCGCCAGCGGCGAACGCTCGGGGGAACTGGACAGCATGCTCGAACGCGCCGCCCACCAGCAGCAGACCCAGCTGTCCAACGGCATCGCCATGCTGGTCGGGCTGTTCGAGCCGGCGATGCTGGTGTTCATGGGCGCCAGCGTGCTGGTCATCGTCCTGGCCATCCTGATGCCCATTCTCAACCTCAACCAACTCATCACCTGAAGAGCCCACAACATGCGCAACCCTTCCCGCCAACGCGGCTTCACCCTGATCGAGATCATGGTGGTCGTGGTGATTCTCGGTGTCCTGGCCGCCCTGGTGGTCCCGCAGATCATGAGCCGTCCGGACCAGGCCAAGGTCACCGCCGCCCGCAGCGACATCAAGGCCGTGGCCACGGCCCTGGAAATCTACAAGCTCGACAACCACCACTACCCCTCGACCCAGCAGGGCCTGGAAGCCCTGGTGAAAAAACCGGCCGGCCTGCCGGCGGCCCTCAACTGGAACCCCGACGGCTACCTCAAGCGCCTGCCCAAGGATCCGTGGGGCAACCCTTACCAGTTCCTCGCCCCGGGTCGCGAGGGCTCGGCCTACGACCTGTATTCCTTCGGTGCCGACGGCCGCAACGGCGGCGACGGGACCAACGCCGACATCGGCAACTGGGAGCCTTGAAGTGCGCAAGCCAATGGCGGGTTTCACCCTGCTGGAGCTGCTGGTGGTCATGGTGATCATCGGCTTGCTGGCCGGCATGGTCGGGCTGGTCCAGAGCGACTCGGGCGGGCAGAAGGCCCGGCGCGAGGCTGAGCGCCTGCAGAACCTCATTGGCTTGCTGCGCGAAGACGCGGTACTGAACAACATCAATCACGGCCTGCGCCTGGCGCCGGACCACTATGCGGTGCTGAACCTCGACCACAGCGGCCAGTGGCAGGCGGACAAGCGCTTCAAGGAACACCGGCTGCCCGGCGAGCTGCGCCTGAACCTGCAGGAGCCACGACCGCAGGGCAAGGAGCCGCAACTCTGGGTGCTGGCCAACGACCAGATCTCGCCTTTCAATCTGCTGCTGGAATACCGCCAGCAGCCGCTGCTGTCGCTGTCCAGCGACGGAGTCGAGGAGGTGCGTCTTGCCCCGGTGCAATGAACAGGCGGGCTTCACCCTGCTGGAAGTGATGGTGGCCCTGGCCATTTTCGCCGTGCTGTCGCTGGCGCTCTACAGCGCCACCGAACACCTGATCGGCAACAACGGCGGCCTCAGCGAGCGCACCCTGGCGCAATGGCTGGCGGACAACCGCCTGAACGAACTACGCGCCGGCATGCGCCAGGCCCAGAGCCAGCGCCAGGAACCGATTCGCTTCGCCGGACGCGACTGGCTGCTGACCAGCGAAACCGCCGCCGCGCCCGACCCGCGCTTGCTGAAGATCGTGCTCGAAGTCGCCACCGACGCGCCCATGCCCCGGCAACGCGCGCGCCTGGCGGGCTACCTGGAGGCCCGCCCATGAAACGCCGGCAGCAGGGCTTCACCCTGCTCGAAGTGCTGATCGCCATGGCCCTGTTCAGCCTGCTCGGCCTGGCCTGCTATCAGTTGCTCGAACGCATGATCCATACCGACCAGCGGATTCATCAGCACGAACTGCAACTGCGGCGCCTGCAGCGTGCGGTGGGTATCTTCGAGCGTGACCTGACCCAGGCCATCGCCTACCCGGTCAACGGCAGCTCGGCGCGCCAGGCACTGATCGGCGAGCCCGGGCGCATCCAGCTGGTACGCGGCGGCTGGAGCAACCCCTTGCAGCAGGCGCGCAACGACCTGCTGCTGGTCACCTATCACTGGAACGACGACCAATGGCTGCGCGAATACCGCAGCCCGGTGGACGGCCCCGACCTGTCCGGCACCGCCGCGCAACAGCTGCTGCTCGATGGCGTCCGGCTCGAACGCCTGCGCTACATCGACGACCAGGGTAAGGCCCACCCCAACTGGCCCGTCGGCCAGGCGCCATTGAGCCTGCCCCAGGCCATTGAGCTGGAGCTCGACGCCCCGGGTTATCCCGGCCTGCGGCGGGTGATCCTGCTGCCGGGCTTCAAGGGGCTGGAGCATGGTTAAGGCCTGTAGACAACGGGGCATCGCGCTGATCAGCGTGCTGCTGATCACCTCCCTGGCGACCCTGATCGTCAGTGACATGCTGGCTCGCCAGCGCCTGAGCCTGATCGGCAGTTCCAACCAACTGTTGCAGCAGCAACTGTGGCAACTGGCGCTCAGTGGCGAAGCCTGGGCCCGTGGCCAACTGCGCGACGACTGGCGCGATGAGCCGGAGCCCAAGCGCGTGCACCTGGGCCAGCGCTGGGCGCAAAACACACCGCTGTTCGACATCGACGGCGGGCGTATCCGCATCCAGCTGCAGGACCTCAGCGCGCGCTTCAACCTCGGCACCCTGCGCACGCCCAACGACCGGATCAGCCGCCTGCGTTATCAACGCCTGCTGCAAGTGCTCGGCCTGCCACCCCACGACCCCAGGCGCCTGCCGCCGGTGCGTGGTTTCGACGGCAAGCCGCTGGCCTGGAACGACAGCAACGAATTGATGCGCCTGGAAGGCGTCGACACAGCGGTCATGGAACGCCTGCACCCCTGGGTCAGGACCACGCCGGGGGCCCTGAACCTCAACACCGCCCCGGCCGAACAACTGGCCAGCCTGGGCAAGCTCGACCTGGCCCAGGCCATCGCCCTGGTGCAGGCACGCCCCGTCGATGGCTACCAGACGGTACAGGAGTTTCTCGACGCCCCCGTGTTGAAACAGCACGAGATCAACAGCCAGGGGCTCGACGTCAGCAGCCGCTATTTCCAGGCGGTGCTGGATGTCGAACTGGGCGACCGCCAATTGCGTTTGATCAGCCGCCTGCGTATCGAGCCGGACGGCCAGGTCAGCGTACTGCAGCGCACCCTCGCCGCCCCTTCCCGTTTTCCGGAGTAAACCCCATGCAAGCCTGGCTTTACCTCACCACCGTGAATGCGGACGACGACTCGCCCGTCACCTGGTGGCAAACCGACGGCGAGCCGGTGCACGGCACGCTGCAACAAGCGGCAGTGCTGGCCGGCCGGCGCCTGACCCTGCTGCTGCCGGCCGAAATCGCCAGCCATCACCGCTTCGACGTACCGCCGCGCAGTGGCCGCTGGCTGCAGCAAGCCATCCATTCGGTGCTGGAAGAACGGCTGCTGGACGACCCCGAGCAGTTGCACCTGGCCCGTGGACCGTTGCAGGCGCGTCGGCACTGTCGCCTGTTCGTCCTGCAACGGCAGTGGCTGGAACAACTATTGGAACGGCTGGCCCGCCATGGCCTGACGGCCGAGCGCATTCATGTCGATGCCGACTGCCTGCCGGACAACCAGGCACTGGCCCTGCGTTGCCACGACCGCTGGCTGATCGGCGGGGCCTGCCAGCAACGCCTGGCACTCGATGACCAGACCCTCGAAGAGCTGGCCCCGCTGCTGCCCGACAACCTGCAACGCAGCGAGGAAACGCCCTGGCCGCTATTGGCTCGGGGCAGCGCGCAGGCCATCGACCTGCGCCAGGGCGCCTTCGCCCTGCGCAGCCCCTCGCGTACACCCTGGCGGGCGCTGCTGGCGATCCTGGCCATCGCCTGCGGCGCTCAAGTGGCACAGGACGCGGGCCAACGCTGGCTGTTGCAACACCAGACCGCCGAGGTGACCGAGGCCAGCCTGGAACTCTGGCGCCAACGCTTCCCCGACGAGCCGCGGGTGATCGACCTCGCCCGCCAGGTCCAGGCTCGTGCCCAGCAGCCCGGCCAGCCCCAGCAAAGCCTGGCGCGCCGGCTCGACAACCTGGCCAGCCGATGGACCCACAGCGACGGCGGCGATACGCGGATCCGCCGGCTGGACTACCAACAGGCGCAAGGCTGGACCCTGCAAGTCAACGCGCCGGACTTTTCCACCCTCGAACGTCTGCGCGAAGCCCTCGCGCAGCAGGGCGCGAACGTCCAGGCCGACTCGGCCGTGCTCGCTCCCGACGGGGTCAGCGCCCGCCTGAAAATCACGGACTAAACCATGACCACCCTTTTCAATCGTTACTCGAACCGCTGGCAGCAGCTACCGGCCCGCGATCGCCTGGCCCTGAAGCTGCTCAGCCTGTTTCTGGCCGTGACGCTGTTCTGGACCCTGCTCTGGAATCCGCAGCGCCAGGCCTTGCGCCAGGCTGAACAGCAGTTCCAGGAGGCCCTACAGTTGCAAACCGATCTGCTCAAGCTCCCTTCGTCCACCCAGGCCCGCGGCCAACAGGCCAACAGCCGCACCCTGGCCGGGCTGATCACCGCCAGCACGGCCGCGGCCAACCTGAGCATCGAACGCATGGACAGCGAAGAATCCGGACGCCTCAATCTCAACCTGGGCGGCGCGCTGCAAGACCTGCTGACCTGGCTGGACGAGGTGGAAAACCAGGGCGTCAACCTGGTGTCGCTGCAATTGGAGGTCGACCCTCAGGCCCTGGTCCAGGCGCGCCTGACCCTGCAGGCGAACTGATCGCGCCCGCCGCTCAGCGGACGGGCTCCTCATCGACCCGCTCAGTGCCCAGCAGGCGCGGGCCCCAATCCTCGACCGCCGCCTGCTCGACCCGGCGCTCCAGGGTGCGGCGCCAGGAGGGCACCAGCGGCAACTCCAGGCACAGACGAATCTCCTCCACTGCCACCTCGCGGGAAAACAGCACCGCGCTCAAGCGCGACAGCGGCCACTGCTCGAAGGGGCGCTCGACCTGCTGCAACACGTCCCCGGCGCTTATGCTGCCCGCTTCCAGCACCCGGTAATACCAGCCGGTACGCCCGCTCTGCTGGACCCGCAGCGACATGTCTTTCACGGCAAAGCGGTCATTGAGTTTCCAGCACGGCATGCGTCCCTGGGACACCTCCAGCAACACGCTGCCCACCCGGACACGGTCGCCCAGGCAGACGTTCTGCTCGGTCCAGCCGTGGCTGCTGAAGTTCTCGCCAAAGGCGCCCGGCTGCTCCAGCAACGCGTGCGGCCCCAACTCGGCGGCCCAGGCGGCGTAGTGCTCGCGGGGGTAGTGATGAATGGCTTTTTCCGTGCCGCCATGTACCCGCAGGTCGCCCTGCTCGTCGTCCAGCAGGCCCAGCGGACCGACCTGCAGACTGCCGGTGCGCGCAGTCTTGGCGATCGCGCTCATCGATCCCGGGCGGCTGTAGGCCACGGCGCGGCCGGTCAACAGGGCATCGAGGGTTATACGCTCAGGGGTCATTACCTTACTCCATGGTTTCATCGGCGAACTGATGTTCCCGGCAGATCAACTCAATGTCGGCAGGCGCCAGCGGCTCTTCGGTCAGGCCGCAGAAAGGCCCGCCCGCGACCTGTTGGTGAAAGCGGCAGGTCTTGCACAGGCCGAAGCTCGGCACGTCCTGGGTGCGCTGCACGTTGCGCAGCAGCTCGCCGAGCAAGTGCTCCAGCTCCCTGGCCTGCCCGCCCATGCGTTGCGCGGCGGTCTCGAGGAACGCCGGCGGCATCACTTCCGCCAGCAGGGCCCTGGCCTGCTCGGTCAGCAGCAGGTGCACGCTGCGTTTGTCCCGGGCGTCCTGGCTTTTGCTGATCAGGCCCTTGGCTTCCAGCGCCTTGAGCGACTGCGACACCGTGCCTTTGGTCAGGCCCAGGTAATCGGCCACCGCCAGCGGTGTATTGGAATAGCCGTTGCAGCGCGCCAGGTACAGCAGCGCGCTCAACTGGATCGGCTGGATATCCGCCAGCAGCGGGTGCTCGCGAAACCAGACGCGGGTCAGGCTGGTAAGCCTCTCAAGCAAATCGAACAGCACAGGGGCATTTCCCGGATCAATGTCTGCGATAAATAGTATCGAATAAAAACTATATTGACAAAGACCTGAGCCAGTGAAAATCTAAATACAGTATCGATCCGATACTTTTATTGGAGGCTCAGCCCATGACACACGCTCGTTACTACCACGCTGGCTGCCCGGTTTGCGTCGAGACGGAACAGACCCTGCTGGAACTGCTGGACCCGCAAATCAAAGTGGAAATCGTCCACCTCGGCCAGGCACCCGCGCGGATCGCCGAGGCCGAAGCCGCCGGGGTCAAATCGGTGCCGGCCCTGGTGGTCGCGGACAAGGTCCTGCACCTGAACTTCGGTGCGGCCCTGGCCGACCTCAAGTAGACCCGCTCGCCAGCGCACGCCTGACGAGGCGCTGGCGCTCTCTTTTCTCGACGGATGAAACCGCCATGAACGTGAAAGTCTTCGACACCCATGTGCGCACCCGCGCAGGCCATTACCTGCACTTCGACGTGCTGACCGAAACCCATGACGCCGCCCTGGCCCGGCAATATGCCTTTGCCTGGCTGGACAGCCTGGGCGTGCGGGAAAGCGACGTATCGCAGAACGAATGCCGCTTCTGCCACAGCCGGATCGGCGATCCCCAGGTGATGCAAGGCATCGCCCGCCAAGGCTATTTCATCATTCCACTGCAAGGTTTCCAGACAGCGGGCTTCGAGGCGACCGGCCTGGAGGTGAGCGGATGAACGCCTATAAACCACTGGACTGCGACCTGCACGACTACCTGGAAATCGCCTGCATGCATGGTTACCGGCTGCTGGTGGAACGGGTCGATGGCAGCCAGTTCGAAGCGCTCGGCAAGACCACCCGCACCAGCGCCAATGGCGAAGAATTCTTCTGCCTGGAGGACGCCGAAGGTCCGCTCGAAATACGCCTCGACCAGCTGCTGGCGATTACCCCGCTGGATGCCAAGCGCAGCTTCGGCCGCATCGTCCTGGCCGGGCAACACTGCTCGATCTGACTCGACGAGGGCCTTGGCCAAGGGCAAAAAAAGCGCCGACATCGCTGTCGGCGCCCTTTCGTTCACGGCATGCACTCAGGCTTTTTGGGTCCGCGGCAGGAAGATCGCCAGCAGGCCGAACAGCGGCAGGAACGAGCACAGGAAGTACACGTACTCGATGCCGTGGAGGTCCGCCAGGTGGCCCAGCAGCGCCGCGCCGATCCCACCGAAACCGAACATCAGGCCGAAGAACACCCCGGCGATCATGCCGACGTTGCCCGGCACCAGCTCCTGGGCATAGACCACGATGGCCGAGAACGCCGACGCCAGGATGAAGCCGATCACCACGCTGAGCACGCTGGTCCAGAACAGGTCGACATGGGGCAGCAGCAGGGTGAACGGCGCCACGCCGAGGATCGAGAACCAGATCACCGCCTTGCGCCCGATCTTGTCGCCGATCGGCCCGCCGAAGAAGGTCCCGGCCGCCACCGCGCCGAGGAAGAGGAACAGGTGCAGCTGCGAACTGGCCACCGACAGGTCGAACTTCTCGATCAGGTAGAAGGTGAAGTAGCTGGTGAGGCTGGCCATGTAGAAATACTTGGAGAACACCAGCAGCCCCAGCACCACCAGGGCGCTGAGCACCCGCCCCTTGGACAGCCCGTGGGTCGCCGCCTGGCCCTGCTTGAGCTTGAACAGTTTGAGGTGGCTGGCGTACCAGCGGCTGATGGCGTAGAGCAGCCCCAGGGCGAACACCGCGAACAGGCCCATCCAGGCCACATTGCCCTGGCCGAAAGGAATGATGATCGCCGCCGCCAGCAGCGGGCCGAAGGCGGTGCCGGCGTTGCCACCGACCTGGAAGCTCGATTGCGCCAGGCCGTAGCGCCCACCGGAAGCCAGCCGCGCCACCCGCGAGGCTTCCGGGTGGAAGGTCGAGGAGCCGACGCCGATCAGCCCCGCCGCCAGCAGGATCAAGGCAAAGCTGCCGACCTGGGACATCATCAGAATGCCGATCAGGGTGCAGATCATGCCCACCGGCAGCAGGTACGGCTTGGGATGGCGGTCGGTGTAATAACCGACCCAGGGCTGCAGCAGCGAGGCCGTGAGCTGGAAGGTCAGGGTAATCAGGCCGACCTGGGTGAAGGTCAGGCCGTAGCTGGCCTTGAGCATCGGGTAGATCGCCGGCAGCACCGCCTGGATCAGGTCGTTGATCAAATGCGCCAGCGCCACCGCGCCGATGATACGCAGCACCAGAGGGCTGCTTTGAGAGGCCGCGGGAGTCGCCACGGAGGCGGACTGAACGTTGCTGATAGCCATGAGAGTTTCCGTACAGCAGATGGATGCGCAGTTGCAGGGGTGGCCAATGTGCCATTTTTCGGTGCGCCGCGGCTATCCCCTTAGCTTGCTAACGACTTGAATATTTCGCTTGATGCGCAGCACAACAAGCATCGAAGCCTGCGTTCCGCAACACAGCCGACGCAAACCGGCCAATACGGGGTAGCGACTAAAATGCGGGTCAGGGGTCACGACCGCTGCACGCGCAATCGCAGGATGCACTGGCGGCTACAGGAGGGAATTGGATAAACGGTTGATAGCGTAGATAATTTTTTTATAAAAAGCGCTTGACGCCTTACCGTTCTACGCGAATAATGCGCGCCACTTGGCTACATAGCTCAGTTGGTTAGAGCATAGCATTCATAATGCTGGGGTCCGGGGTTCAAGTCCCTGTGTAGCCACCAAGTACCGATCCATAGATGTCTACAGCAGTCTATGAATCACCTCAAGAAGCCCGCCTAGTGCGGGCTTTCTTGCTTCTGGCTATCTCCCTCTGTCCACCCCTAACCTTCTCCGCCGTGTATGCCCACGTGTATGCTTCAGCATTAATTGAACTGGAGGCATACAAGGATGAAACGCTCCGATATCAAGCGCCGCCCGCTCGCTGATACCACACTTTCCAGCCTGGAGCCTGAGGCTGCCACATACCGCGAGCTAGATGGTTCAGGACTGTACTTCAGGGTCAAACCAAACGGGCAAAAGTCCTGGGAATTTCGCTACAAGAAGCCAGACGGAAAATGGTCCTGGCTGGGCCTTGGCGGCTACCCGGAAGTGAGCGGTTCACTTGCCCGGCAGAAAGCAGCCGAGCTAAGAGCAGATACCTCAGAAGGCAAGAACCCGATCATCTCCAAAAGAGCGCGCAAGGTTGCTGACCTTGACGCAGCCAATGAGACCTTTGAAGCATTGGCCATTCGCTAAAGGCGGCAAGTGGGTAGAAGGCGACGATGCTGCCGACGCACTGACCAAAGGCTGGACCGCTGGCCACGTTGCCGAGCTGGTGCGCAGCGGTGAGCTTTTCGTGAACACGGCGGAAGAAAAAACAGAGGAGCCCGTCAAGACAAAGACAGCGGCCAAGCGTCCAGCGAAATCGAAAAATGACCTAATGCCCGGTGGCTTTCGCCTGACGCCCGAAGGGGTGTTTTATTCGGGTGATGATGGTGAGGCACGCCCGGTATGCTCGCCCCTGGAAATTATCGCTCGCACCCGTGATGAGAAGGGCCACAACTGGGGCTTACTGGTCGAGTTCGACGATCCAGACGGCGCCAAGAAGCGCTGGAACATTCCGGCACGCACCATGACCGGCGACTTCGGCAAAGACGTATTGGGGCCACTGGTAGACATGGGCTTGCGCCTCGCAGGGAGCCGTTCAGGACGCAACGCACGCAACGACTTGCAGAGCTACCTCGGTGGCTTTGACAGCGCACAGCGAGCAAGATTGGTGACGCGTTTGGGCTGGCACGGCAATGCCTATCTATTGCCAGAACAACAACTCGGCTCACATGAGGAACACCTGCACTTCTATGAGGCCGGGACCCAACTCCCGCCCATTAGCGAAGCGGGCACCCTGGAGCAATGGCAACAGCAGATCGGGGCGCTGTGCATAGGCAATCACCGCTTGGCATTTGTCGTGAGCGTGGCCTTTGCGGGTCCGCTGCTGAACCTACTGGGCCATGAGTCAGGCGGCTTTCACTTCTACGGTGATAGCTCAGGGGGCAAGACCACTCACTTGCGCGTAGCGGCATCAGTCTACGGCGGGCCGCGTCTGGTGCGTTCGTGGCGCTCTACGTGTCTAGTCAACCAGCAGGTGTGCCATTCTCGTAGATGATTGCATTCGGTAGACAGTTGCCGTTCCTGAGTGACAGCTTTCGACCCAGAGCTATCCTTCACGGAGAACAGCAATCGGCCAATTATCGCTTTGCGAGTTTTAATTTCCGACGCCTGCTTAGCAACGATAGCTGAAGACCGCTCCGATGAGTTGCTCGCCTTAAAGCGGCCATAGTCGAGAGCTCATGTGCCGTGTCAAGCTGTTATCCTTCGATCCAGAATCCGTTCTAGCCATGTACGCAGCGCACTACGACACCCGGCTCCCTCGCTGGTGCCGAGCAGCGAGGCGGTGGCATCCAGTCAACAGGAAGTACATAAGAGAAACCACATGGACCAAGTGCATTTCGACGTTGCCAAAGCTATTGCGACCACCATGGACAGAAACCTTGAGCCGTATGCGCAAGGTGCACGTGCATTCGAGCTGAAAGCCGAACTGTGGGTCTTTGTCGATGACCCAGCCATTTCGACGCCTGAATTGTTGACCGAAGCGACATGGATCAGCCAGAAGCCTCCAAAGGTGGGGCTTAGGGCAGTCCACTATGTACTTCCCCATTGGGCGCCGAACGGTGAGGAACTGATCACCTTGGGCCTCGGCCTTACCGCAGAAACCGTGCGTATGGCGCAGCAAAGGCTTCTGGACTTGCCCTCAACGTTCGATGCTTCGCAGCAACTTCTAATCAATGAAACGCTTGAGCCCATTCGATCGCTTGGAATCGATCCGGTACGTATGACACTAGTCGATCAACTTGGTGATCGGAGAGTCGATGCCGTGGCGGAGCTGACTCGTCGTGTTTACTCGGGTGCTGGCTTGACCTTTATCGAAGCCGAGGCAGGAAAAGGCAAAAGTGTTTTGCTCGCCTCTACGGCGAAAAAACTGCACAGTGACAAAAGAGGAAAATTGTCGGTCTTCATTCCGCTGAGGAAGTTGCCCCTTTCCGAGGGTATTGCCTGGGACAGCATCGCCCAGCTCATCGGCATCGTTGGTCAAGGTGCGAACCTCTTGGCCCAGGCTGTCAAATCAGGGTTGGTCACGGTCTTCCTCGACGGCATTGACGAAGTCGCTGGTCGATATGACAAGAAGCTAGTCCTCGACCTCCTCGATCTGATCACTCTGCGCCTGGGCTCACCGGAGTCGAAAGTAATCCTCTCGGGCCGCCGTACCGAGGCCCGACACCTTCACGACAGTGACTGGACAATCCTCAACGTCGATCTACCTGACGTGAACGGCGATGACTTTAGGGCTTACGTAACTGCGGTTTTTGACGGTATCGTCGAGCGTAGCAAGAATGCGGGCGAGATTGAGTTACCACCAGAGTACGAAGAGTTGATCGGCAAAAGGCCGGCGGATGATTTGGTTCTCCGGGAAAGGCAGAGCATTGTCGCCTGGATCCTGGAAGTTTTCCCTGAGGTGGCGACAGAGCCTTCGCTATTCTTCGTCCAGGGTTTGGCAGCGATTGCCATCGGCCGTCGATCCGGCAACCGTGCACCACTACACCAGGATAACAAAGCAATCATTCCCAGAGTTCGCGACGTTTGTCTCAGCGCTGCAGTGTTTGCCTGCATCCGAGAAGCATCAAAGATAGACGTCATCGCAGCGCAAAAATACTCGGTTAAGAATCAGATGCGTGCATTGCAGGGATTGGCAGCGCTCGCATCAGCACCTCCCGGAACGCATGTGCCCACTCCCAATGAGCTGGTGCCAGAGGCATTTGATGTCGACCCAGTCAATGCGTCTGAGGTGCATGTGGCAATTACACGCCAGAACGCGAAGCACGCGTTGCTGTACGCCACCGAAGCCGCAGGCGCCTACCGGCCCCAGTTCCTGAGCGACTGGATTCGCTGCACCCTGCTCGCACAAATATTCACATCAAACGCTGCAATTGCTCACTTGAATCGGGACCAGACCCTTCAGCTAGCAGCTTCGGCAGAGCGCGCGAAGTTCACCTTCGAGACGCTGCTACCGTCTGTACTCAACGACGATGCTGTAGACGACCACTGGCGTCAGGCGCTCGACCGAGCGGTCGCGAACGGCAACGAGTCCGCCAGTGCCAATCTATGGTTCCTTCGGGCATCCGTTGGCGATGAAGCGCTGACGGAACCGGTGCATGCGCCTTTGCCTCTAGCAGAAGTTACCGATATCGAGTTCACCGGTTTTGAGATTGGAAGCGAGCTTAGTGGGGAAGACTTCTTCCTTGACGGAAACCGCGTGGTCAATTCATCCATATCCAGCGTGCGCCTGCAGGGCGTCTCCCTCAGCGACGTCTCGTTTGAGAACTGCATCCTGAGTGACGTGGAACTGGTCAACTGCGATGGCCCGATCACCTTTGAAGGCTGCGAACTCAACGGTTTCAGCGTTAAGAATATGCGATCCAAGAAGAGGCCAGCGCTGCGGTTTGTCGACTGCACCTTCATTGGCGATAAGAATCTGCTGGTTCAAGAGGTGCCTGCGTATGGCAATACGGCATATGGCTCCCCGGTCGTTTTCGAAAACTGCGAATGCGACAGCGATGTTGCGAAGCTGATGCAAGGCGAATGGACTGCCAAGGAAGAGGTGCTGACCGGCATCAGCCGCAAGAGTGTGCAAACCATGAGCAATGCGGAAGCGTGTCTGCGGCGTGCACTGCGAGCCTTCTTCCCGACGCACCTCGGCGACGGCAGCGCCCTTCAAGCGCGTCGGTACATCAGGTTGTCTGCTTTGGGTAGAGGAAGCATGCCGGCTGGGTCTCCAGGCCAAGAAGCACTAAAGCAGATTCTTGAAAGCGTCGGTTTCACGGACGGCGGCCGTTCAGACCACATTTATGCCCCTTGGTCAGGAGTCGCTGGAGCGAGTCAAGCGGGCATGGAGCTCCGGACTGAGCTGCTGGATTTCCTTCGCGACGGGGCCAATTGCAGCTCCCGCGTGCGCAGCATGCTCACGAAGATCGAGCGCTTCTTCTCTTGATTGATACTAACGGCCAGGCGGGTGACTCAACATCTGAGATGCTTGCAGCCGCACTGCGCCGCCTAACAGCCGGTAGATATACTGAGTGGCTGCTAAAGCCGTGGGTATTAAGAACCGAGGAACGTACACCCTCTCTTCATCGATGCAGCGCAGTTGCAGTCTTCAGCTTTCTGCATGTGCCACCAGCGATAAATTATCTCAGAGCGGGCGTTAGCAAACTTCAGCTCTCAGCCTGAGGTCGACGCTGGCATCAATCGGCCAGAGGCTGATCAATAACATGCCGCTGCTCCAACGGTATCGTGTTGATTTGTCACGTTGTTTTCTTCGTTTCAACAGGTCGTGTTTCTGGCGCGCCCCTTGAGTCAAACAGAAATTTTTATGATCGGAGAAGACACAAGCCAAATAAAAATTAAGTCACTTATGTCTGTTTATGGAATAGTCGTCAGGAGAGGAAATGAAGGCTCCAGAAATTCTTTACAAATACACAACTGCTAGCACTACCAAGATAGTGTTAGAAACGGGGCGTTTGAGGTGGCAAAGCCCTTGTCAGTTTAACGATGTTGGTGAGCTTCAGCGGATGCCAATATTGTCTCCAGATTTCGAAGAGTCAAAACCGATTTACCTTCAAAAGCTCGTTGATATTGCGTACTCAGAAGCGAATATCAATCTGCCTCTTTACTCTCAATGGACACAAAAAATTATTGCGTTGCTACAAGAGATAAAAAGGCAAGGCGTATCTTCAGATATGGCTCTAAATAAAATCAAATCAGCCTCTCCGCAAGGCACAAAAAACCTAGAAAGTGTTTTTAGGAAAAGTACCGAGCTAAATAACGATGGTAGCCTTCGCTGCTTCTGCCTGACTGAAAATGAACTTAGCACTTTAATGTGGGCGCATTATGGTGATAGTTATAAAGGCTGCATGCTAGGATTTCAGCATATTGAAAAACTGTCAACTCCATTCGCCGCAGCC
Source organism: Pseudomonas sp. B3G-3 (assembly GCF_028640915.1). Lineage (NCBI taxonomy): Bacteria > Pseudomonadati > Pseudomonadota > Gammaproteobacteria > Pseudomonadales > Pseudomonadaceae > Pseudomonas > Pseudomonas sp. B3G-3. The sequence continues at coordinate 130,717 of NZ_JAQZAB010000110.1, forward strand.
GAGAAAGTAAGGTACACCGATGAAACTCCGATCATTGGTAGCGCTGTCGATTTTTATTTGTATGGCCCTAGTCCAAAACAAAACAAAGAAACAAGACTGGCTATCTACTATACAAAAGCAAAAGATTGGGAGTACGAAAAAGAGTGGCGAGTGATTTACAAGGTAACCCCTATTAAAGGTGCTCGGTATACAGATTTTAAATTCCACCCCAAAGAACTAGAATCAATTACGTTTGGCTTGAAAACTAGCCAAGAAGTCAAAGCTGAAATTTTGGAGCTGGTATCTTCTCGTTATGCTCATTGCAAACTCTATCAGCTTAGAATGATTGCTGGTGTAATACATCGTATGAAATATGACAGCTAAAAAGTCACTCACGGCAATCACTTCTCTAAGTTGGGAGCCAAGCCTGGAGTTTATGATTATGCAGTCAACAACATCACGGAGGCCTGAATGACTGTATGAAAGCACTCCATGGGGGAGATCGCTATCCTCTTAGCATAGGACTAGGTAAAAATTTATATTTATGACTGATTGCAATAAGCAGAGTGGCGAACCTTTTCTCGTCATTTGCGAGCCATCGTTGCCTGCTTTTGTCCGACTGTTACTGCTCGGGAAGGGCAGCTTCGGATCGGTTAGCGGGATAACGCGGGTTAGAACAAATGATTCCTATGGATCCGTAAATCATCATTGTTCTTGTAGACTCTTGAGGACCACTTTTGATCGATACCTGACTGTGCCTACTGTCAGCTAAGGGTCGTTAAGGGGCAGTCGCGAATGGCTGCTAACGACCCAAAGCTGCCATGATTAAGACGACACGACGACTAGCAACAAGCTTTGAGGCTTGCATAAAGTATTGAGTCGCTCCAAACTGAATTGCTAGGCATTTCGAAGGGTCTTTGATGCGGCCGTACGTGAACATAAGATGCAATCCTCATTGCGACAAGTGCCACGCCACCATATATATCAAGACGGCTTCGACTCACTATCATTCCCGATACCTTATAAAAGTCTAAATTAAATAAGGCGCAAACCCAAGCGGCATAATAATTACGGAGTGAAAAATGATTTTCCAGGCAGCGCCTATTTCCAGCAGGCTTAAAGACATATATCGCGCAATCACAAATATTTACCCCGACAAGCCTTGGCTGGACGCCGTTGATAAAATACAGGAAATGAGAAGTGCGTTCCCTATGCGTGTAGGCCAAGCCGAGGTAGATAACTGGATTATTTTTTCGCTAACAAAGTTTGAACGCGGACTATACAAGGTTGATTCAACGTACGAATGGAAAGCCCTAGCTGAAGCGATGTTGCATGTGGAACGGGTGGCACGACACTGCGAATCTGTGCAGAATGGGTTGAAAGGGCCGAGAGAGTTAGAACAACGTTTTCGAGGCTCCATGAAAAACCCAGATGATGGACGGGCGATTCGCTTTGAGCTTTATATGGCTGAGCTGCTTGCACTTCGCGGCTGCAAGATAGAATGGCCTCAAGAAAGCGCTGGAGAAGAAACATTTGACCTCTTGGTGCAGCCTACAAATGGGCTCCCTGAATTTGAGCTTGAATGCAAGTCATTCGGCGGTGCCAAAGGTGCTTCAGTTGAAATATCTGATGGTCAGCGCTTGCTGGAGGCATGTATGAATTTGACTAAAATTCATGAGTTGATACCCAGTCACCCCAAGTTGGCCAGTATCTTGACAGTTGATGTATCTGGCGCAATACCGAAAGATGAAAAATCCTTGAAACTTATGGCTGGCGAGATTATTTCTTGTATTAAAGGAGGTAACCCAACCAAAGTACCTCCTGCATTCAGAATTCGAAAAGATGTACGCCCACTAATAGGTAATCCCGACGATCCTGATTCCTGCCATGCGGCAGCAAATCAACTTCCAGGCTCAATGCTTGGTTTTGTTGCGACTGGATCCCATGAAGAGGGCTGGAAAGGCTTCCAAGTATCTTGGTCGGGTAAATTCACGCTATGGCGAAAGGCTGAAAAAACTGGTAAGGATGCCCTTGATCGCCAGCTTACTAAGAAAAGGCCCGGAGCGGTCGCACTACAGTTCGTTAATGATACAGCAGCGTCTATATGGCTATCAAATAATGAAGAAAGCGAGTTCCGAAGATTGGCCGACAAACTATTTACAAGGGAGCATGCTGCACTGGTAGTTGTCACTACGGAGATAAACGCTCGTCCAGTACCTGAGTTATTTAGAAGCCCTTTCAGATCTGAGGGTTTTATGGCAGAGTTTTGCCGATTTGCAGCATTTGACAATCAAAATGGGAGTTATCCAAACACGAGGCTCAAGTACCTCTTCATGTGAATCACGCATCAAAATCGGCATGTCATTTCTAAAGCGCTAATTTATACTCAATAACTATCAGCGCCGAAAGCGGCTGTTTTCGCGATGATTGCCGGTTTTGGGCTGGAGGCTCTGGCCCAGCCAACTGAGGGAGCAGTGGGAGCACTTCTTCTGCCAATTTCTTGATGATCTCCTGTGCTGGACGCTGGGCCGTCTGCGTGCTCAGCACGACATGTTTGCCCTCTGCATTGCGCCACTGATGCAGCGGTTCGATCACGCCGTTATTGTCGGTGCCCCCCCCTTGTAGCAGTCTTCATCCAAGTTACCGCGTCGCTTGTAAGTTCGGACGGAAGCCCTTTCGGCTAGGCGATGGGCTCCTTTTCAAACATTGGTAACAGTTTGGTCGAGTACTAACTCAAAGACTGCTGTGGGTCGATAGCGGACAGCCAGGGTTACACTGGGTCAGTTGTTACACTGCTGGAGCAAAGCACGTACATCAGCTTGTATCGTTATCTTAAACCCTTAGGATCAATAGGTTACGAGATATCGCTACACCCATTACACCTGTTACACCGTTTTAGATTCATAGTTATCTAGCGACCCCGTGCCCCCTATCCGATCGTACCTTCAGCGGCAGAGGCAATCCCCCCTCGTCCTGATTCTGGAAGCAGTCGGGGACCCTGGAGGAATATCAGGGATACGGGGTCGGAAACCCGCCAGACCTTGTTAGTGGGAGAACTCCCAGATTAGTGAACAGGTGAACCCGGTGAACTGCCTGTTCACCTGTGCATTTGCCCTATGAAATGACCGATCTGGGACCACCATTGCAGATACGGTAACGATGCCCCTTTCTCTTCAAGATCCTTTCAATTTCAACCTTTGAATTTCAGTAAGGTGGAGCGCCTTCCAGTACTGAAGTCCCGCGGGTTTCATGCCCCGTGCCGTCACAGAATCGTCAGGGGCCCCGCTGTTTTGGGGATCAAAGGTAAGCATGCTAGCTTTCACTCTGACTAAGGAACTGGAGGCGACATGGAATCAGCACGCGATAAGTACACGAGAGAGATGGTTGAAGGGGAGGACCTATGGATGCTTCCCGAGGTCGATACATACGGCTATGAGTGTGGAGGCTGCGGTATACAAGTATTTCCGGCCTCCTACGACCAATCTAACCTTCAAAGGCCACACTTTCGGAAGCCGAAAAATACTCCGCACAAAGATGGCTGCAACATCGACGGTGATGAAAAAACAGTATCCCGAGGGAAAAAAGGAAGCGTACGCAACGAGCTAGAAACTAGCCCGGATCTGTCACCATCCAAGCTCATATTGATAAATGAACGCCCCATAGTCGATCCGGATCGCAAGCCCTCCTCAGAGCAGACCTCAACCGTAAGAAACGCCGAGCGTACGGGGGATGAGGCAAAAGCAAGACCCAAAGGCAGGCGTGCAGCGAACAGCATACGTCCAATTTGCAGAGCGTTTATGAGATTCCCCTTTGATCGGAAAATGTCTCTCGACGTGCCGGGAGTCGCCGACAAAACCTACCTGCAAGCATTCAAATCGCTTAGTAGCCCTGGAATACAGACGTTTTCCCGTGCACGAATCTTCTATGCCAAGTTAACGTGGAGCAGACCCCAGGAAGAGGGTGATTTTTTGATTATTCCGCTCTCTGCTGGTGAGTGGCGTGATGGCGAGCGGTGGGTGCGGCAGTACAAAGTGCGCGTTGACAGGTCAAGCTGGTCCAAATACAAAAAAACGATGGTATCCAATGAGCTTGAGGTCGCAAGACTGGAGGGCATTGATGTAAAAGAGAAAGATCTTAAGCATCGGCCTTTTGTTTTTTTTGTCGCAGAGCAAGACCGCCATGACCCTGAGTTTTTCAACGTAAGTGATCATCGACTGATTTGCGCAGTGCTCGGCACAATTTCATACCCAAAACTATAACCCTGGCTACCATTTTACCGGGCCAAGCCTACCTGTTCGAAACACGCTCCCCAGCGTCTGAGGGTGCAGGTTAAGGTATCAGTCAGAAACCAGCACCTTGTATGCCTACCTGTATGCCAAATAAAGCAATAGATATTTAAATCCTTTAAATACAAAGTCTTACCTTTCCAGTTCAAATGACTGTGTACCACCAAGTACCTCAACAAAGCCCGCCTTGTGCGGGCTTTGTTGTTTCTGGCTATCTCTCCTCGTATCCCCCCTCTACCTTCGCCTTCCCTCCGCCCTCTTGCCCCATGAGCGCACGAAGCATTCTCTGCGACTGCCTGGGCCAGACTATTGCCTTCAATGCCAACGGCTGGATCAACGCCCCCGTCGCCGCCGCTCGCTTCGACAAAGCCCCCAACGAATGGCTTGACCTCGATTCCACCGAAGCCCCTACCAGATCTTGCAGGTGCCAAGCCTGTGCAAGTCCTCTATAAAACTGCACTCCATCCCTAAGGAACCCCAGCAATGCACATGGAAGAGCACACACTGAGCGAAATGGACGATGAGCTGAAACTCATGCTCGGCCGCTTTCGGCACGAACAATTCGTCGAGAAACTCGGATGGCGGCTGCCCGCCCATCCGAGCCAGGCAGGTTGTGAATGGGATCAATACGACACCGAACACGCCCGCTACCTCCTGGCGTTCAATGCAGACCGCGCCATCGTTGGCTGCGCCCGGCTGATTCCCACCACGCTCCCCAACCTGCTTGAGGGGGTGTTCAGCCATGCCTGCGCCGGGGCGCCGCCCAAGCATCCAACCATCTGGGAAATGACTCGCTTCACCACCCGCGAACCGCAATTGGCGATGCCGTTGTTCTGGAGAAGCCTCAAGACGGCCGCCCTGGCGGGCGCAGAGGCCATCGTCGGGATCGTCAACAGCACCATGGAGCGCTATTACAAAATCAACGGCGTCCACTACGAACGGCTGGGCCCGGTCACGGTGCACCAGAATGAGAAAATCCTCGCCATCAAACTCTCGGCCCACCGCGAGCACCATCGCAGCGCGGTCGCACCGTCAGCCTTCATGTCCGACACATTATTGAAAGAGACAGCTTGATACAGGCCGAGTCGTCCTTTTTGAATGCCCCTCAGATATAGCCCATCGCGACTGCGTAAGACACTGCCTGCACGCGGTTACTGGCGCCGATTTTGCGCTGGATGTTGCGGTGATGGTAATTCACGGTATCGGTGCACACCCCCATGATCACGCCGATTTCCTCCGAGGTCTTGCCGTCGGCCGTCCAGCGCAGCACATCACATTCCCTCCCACTGAACGCCACGCCCGTATTGAAGACACGCACGTCGGTCTCCAGCTCGGAAATTTTCTCGTGGGCCGCGGCGGCAAAGGCTCTGGTCACCGGCTTCAAGGCTTCAAATTCCTGAAGGCTGATGGGGTTATTCTTGCGCGCCAGGCTTAACACCCCGACCCTCCCCTGGGCGTTGAACGAGGGTTGTGCCAGGCCGTGGCATAAATGTGAATCCTTGGCTTCAGACCACAGGTCCGCGCATCCCCGGAACAACTCATTGCTCCATAGAATGGGGGCCGACGAGACTTTGCTGTGCTTCACCGTGGGATCGATCACCGCGTAGTTAGCCGCCTGATATCGCTGCACCCAGTCCTCGGGGTAATTGCCGTACATATAAGTCCTGGGCCGCATGAACGGGGTCACGCTGCACATGCCGTAGGCAAAAAAATCAAACCGTAGTTCGCGCAAGGCCCTCAACGCGACAGCCGTAAACTCCTGCATATCCATGGTTCGCGCAAAGATACTATAAAAGTACGCATCCCATCCCAACTGCTGCCCTAATTCCATTTTGAGCACCACTAAAGTTGAAAACAGGCCGTTAGACTAGACCAACCTGAATCTCTGTCAACAAGCAAAATCACATCGTCATAGAAGGCTTTGCGCTAGCACTAGATTCATTGCGCCTAATCCAACCAACTACTTAGAACATTGCATCCGGGCGATGTTAGTAAGCCATTACCGCCTCTCAGCCGACGAATGAACCTGCCTCTTCACAATAATGCAACAGTTCATTCGGTGGGCTGCAGCCAACCCGTTCATACGCTAATCACTACAAGATCTGGTAGTTCCACCCCCAAGAAACGCAGGTGTATAAACAACACCCGCTCAGCACCGCCACGCAGGAACATAGTTAAACACTGTAAATATTCACCCACGTCAATTAACTAAATATTTACTTTCAACATTATCACCCCCAACTAAGGAGGATGCTGCCCATGCCTGCTTCGCTTTCCCCTAGCGGCTTTAATGATCATCTTGAACTTCGCCAGAAAAATCGCGCCACCGTCGAACAGTACATGCGCACTAACGGCAAAGATCGCCTGCGCCGGCATGAACTGTTCACTCAGGATGGCAGTGGCGGTTCCTGGAACACCGAAACCGGCAAACCCCTCGTGTTCCAGGGCCACGCGAAGCTGGCCGCCCTCGGCGCATGGCTGGAGAAGTGCTTTCCAGACTGGCAATGGCACAACGTCCGGGTGTTTGAAACCGATAACCCCAACCACTTCTGGGTGGAGAGCGACGGTCGCGGCAAGACTCTGGTTCCCGGTTATCCCGAAGGTTATTGCGAAAACCATTACATCCATTCTTTCGAACTGGATGACGGCAAGATCACGCAGAGCCGTGAATTCATGAACCCCTTCGAACAACTTCGCGCCTTGGGTATCCCCGTTCCAAGAATCAAGCGTGAAGGTATCCCCGCCTCATAAGCCCCCCCTAATTCATTGGAGATTGAGCATGCCTAACAGTGCAACGCAACAACTAACCGCTAACGACACCACTGAACTTCGCCGCAAAAACCGCGCCACGGTCGAGCAATATATGCGGACCAAAGGCCAGGACCGCCTGCGCCGCCATGAACTATTTACCGAAGATGGTACAGGCGGCTTATGGACCACCGACACCGGCGCGCCGATTGTAATCAGTGGCAAAGCCAAGTTGGCCGAACATGCTGTTTGGTCACTCAAGTGCTTCCCGGACTGGGAATGGTACAACGTCAAAGTATTTGAAACCGATGACCCTAACCATATCTGGGTCGAGTGCGATGGCCGCGGCAAGATCCTCTTTCCCGGCTATCCGGAAGGCTATTACGAGAACCACTTCCTGCACTCCTTCGAGCTGGAAGACGGCAAAGTAAAACGCAATCGCGAATTCATGAACGTCTTTCAGCAACTGCGCGCCCTGGGTATTCCAGTACCGCAAATCAAACGCGAAGGCATTCCAACTTAATCCCTCGTGAGAGTGATCGCATCATGGAAGACTTACTGAAACGGGTTTTAAGTTGTGAAGCGTTCCAGCAGCCTCAATGGAGCGAGCCCTCACAATTGCACGACGCGCAGGCCTACCTCAGGGACAGCGCCTCATTGATACGAGTGGAAGACATCCTGGTGCTGCGCGCCACGCTGGCTCGTGTAGCGGCCGGCGAAGCGATGGTCATCCAGTCCGGTGACTGCGCCGAGGACATGGATGAAAGCACTCCCGACCATGTGGTCCGCAAAGCCGCGGTGCTGGACATCCTGGCCGGTACGTTCCGGCTGGTGACCCAGCAACCGGTGGTACGGGTGGGCCGGATTGCCGGGCAGTTTGCCAAGCCGCGCTCCAACAACAACGAACGCATCGGCGATGTCGAATTGCCGGTGTATCGCGGCGACATGGTCAACGGCCGCGAGGCCATCTGCGGTCATCGCCAGCACGATGCGCAACGCCTGGTTCGAGGCTATAGCGCCGCGCGGGACATCATGCAACACCTGGGCTGGAAAGCGTCGGCAAGCCAGGAACAACTCAGCGGTTCACCGGCCTGGACCAGCCACGAAATGCTGGTACTCGACTACGAACTGCCACAACTGCGCCAGGACGAACAGGGCCGGGTATTTCTCGGTTCGACCCACTGGCCGTGGATCGGCGAGCGTACCCGTCAGTTAACGGGCGCTCACGTGACGCTGCTCAGCGAAGTGCTCAATCCGGTGGCGTGCAAGGTTGGCCCGGACATCACCCGGGACCAGTTGTTGAGCCTGTGTGAACGCCTGGACTCCAAGCGCGAACCCGGCCGGCTGACCCTGATTGCCCGCATGGGCGCGCAAAAGGTCGCCGATCGCCTGCCGCCGCTGGTTGAAGCGGTGCGCCAGGCCGGCCACAAGATCATCTGGCTGAGCGACCCGATGCACGGCAACACCATCGTCGCGCCCTGCGGCAACAAGACCCGCATGGTGCAGGCCATCACCGAGGAAATCACCGCCTTCAAGCATGCCGTGACCTCAGCCGGTGGCGTGGCCGCCGGCCTGCACCTGGAAACCACCCCTGACGACGTCAGCGAGTGCGCTTCCGATGCCGCCGGCCTGCATCAGGTCGCCAGCCGCTACAAGAGCCTGTGCGACCCGCGCCTGACCCCCTGGCAGGCCATTACCGCGGTGATGGCCTGGAAGAACCAGCCCACCTCAACCCTTGCCTCCTTTTGACTGGAGTTTGTCGACATGACCGGCATTCCATCGATCGTCCCTTACGTCTTGCCTACTTCGCGCGACCTGCCCGTCAACCTCGCGCAATGGAGCATCGACCCCGAGCGTGCCGTGCTGCTGGTGCATGACATGCAGCGCTACTTCCTGCGGCCCTTGCCCGACGCCCTGCGTGAACAGGTCGTGAGCAATGCCGCGCGCATTCGCCAGTGGGCCGCCGACAACGGCGTTCCGGTGGCCTACACCGCCCAACCTGGCAGCATGAGCGAGGAGCAACGCGGGCTGCTCAAGGACTTCTGGGGCCCGGGCATGAAGGCCAGCCCCACCGACCGCGAGGTGGTCGACGCCCTGACCCCCAAGCCCAGTGACTGGCTGCTGACCAAGTGGCGCTACAGCGCGTTCTTCAACTCCGACCTGCTGGAACGCATGCGTGCCAACAATCGCGATCAGTTGATCCTGTGCGGGGTGTACGCCCATGTCGGGGTACTGATTTCCACCGTGGATGCCTACTCCAACGACATCCAGCCCTTCCTCGTTGCCGACGCCATCGCCGACTTCAGCAAGGAGCATCACTGGATGGCCATCGAATACGCCGCCAGCCGTTGCGCCATGGTCATCACCACCGACGAGGTGGTGCTATGAGCCAAGCCGCCCGTCTCATGGAGCGCATCCTGCAACCGGCTCCCGAGCCGTTTGCCCTGTTGTACCGCCCGGAATCCAGCGGGCCCGGCCTGCTGGATGTGCTGATCGGCGAAATGTCGGAGCCGCAGGTCCTGGCCGATATCGACTTGCCTGCCACCTCGATCGGCGCGCCTCGCCTGGATGTACTGACGCTGATCCCCTACCGGCAGATTGCCGAACGCGGTTTCGAGGCGGTGGACGACCAGTCGCCGCTGCTGGCGATGAACATCACCGAGCAGCAATCCATCAGCATCGAGCGCTTGCTGGGACTGCTGCCCAACGTGCCGATCCAGTTGAACAGCGAACGCTTCGACCTCAGCGACGCGAGCTACGCCGAGATCGTCAGCCAGGTGATCGCCAACGAAATCGGCTCCGGGGAAGGCGCCAACTTCGTCATCAAGCGCACCTTCCTGGCCGAGATCAGCGAGTACGGCCCGGCCAGTGCGCTGTCGTTCTTTCGCCATCTGCTGGAACGGGAGAAAGGCGCCTACTGGACGTTCATCATCCACACCGGCAGCCGTACCTTCGTGGGCGCGTCCCCCGAGCGCCACATCAGCATCAAGGATGGGCTCGCGGTGATGAACCCCATCAGTGGCACTTACCGCTATCCGCCCGCCGGCCCCAACCTGAGCGAAGTCATGGACTTTTTGGCGGATCGCAAGGAGGCCGACGAGCTCTACATGGTGGTGGATGAAGAGCTGAAAATGATGGCGCGCATTTGTGAGGACGGCGGCCACGTCCTCGGCCCTTACCTCAAGGAAATGGCGCACCTGGCCCACACCGAGTACTTCATCGAAGGCAAGACCCATCGCGATGTACGGGAAATCCTGCGCGAAACCCTGTTTGCGCCCACCGTCACCGGCAGCCCGCTGGAAAGCGCCTGCCGGGTCATCCAGCGTTATGAGCCGCAAGGCCGCGCGTACTACAGCGGCATGGCCGCGCTGATCGGCAGCGATGGCAAGGGCGGCCGTTCCCTGGACTCGGCGATCCTGATTCGCACCGCCGACATCGATAACAGCGGCGAGGTGCGAATCAGCGTGGGCTCGACCATCGTGCGCCATTCCGACCCGATGACCGAGGCTGCCGAAAGCCGGGCCAAGGCCACTGGCCTGATCAGCGCACTGAAAAACCAGGCGCCCTCGCGCTTCGGCAACCACCTGCAAGTGCGCGCCGCATTGGCCAGCCGCAATGCCTACGTCTCGGACTTCTGGCTGATGGACAGCCAGCAGCGGGAGCAGATCCAGGCCGACTTCAGTGGCCGCCAGGTGCTGATCGTCGACGCAGAAGACACCTTCACCTCGATGATCGCCAAGCAACTGCGGGCCCTGGGTCTGGTGGTGACGGTGTGCAGCTTCAGCGACGAATACAGCTTTGACGGCTACGACCTGGTCATCATGGGCCCCGGCCCCGGCAACCCGAGCGAAGTCCAACAGCCGAAAATCAACCACCTGCACGTGGCCATCCGCTCCTTGCTCAGCCAGCAGCGGCCGTTCCTTGCGGTGTGCCTGAGCCATCAGGTGCTGAGCTTGTGCCTGGGCCTGGAACTGCAGCGCAAAGCCATTCCCAACCAGGGCGTGCAAAAACAGATCGACCTGTTCGGCACCACCGAACGGGTGGGTTTCTACAACACCTTCGCCGCCCAGAGCTCGAGTGACCGCCTGGACATCGACGGCATCGGCACCGTCGAAATCAGCCGCGACAGCGAGACCGGCGAGGTGCATGCCCTGCGTGGACCGTCGTTTGCCTCCATGCAGTTTCATGCCGAGTCGCTGCTGACCCAGGAAGGTCCGCGCATCATCGCCGACCTGCTGCGGCACGCCCTGATCCACACACCTGTCGAGAACAACGCTTCGGCCGCCGGGAGATAACCATGCACAACTACGTCATCATCGACGCCTTTGCCAGCGTCCCGCTGGAAGGTAATCCGGTCGCGGTGTTCTTTGACGCCGATGACTTGTCGGCCGAGCAAATGCAACGCATCGCCCGGGAGATGAACCTGTCGGAAACCACCTTCGTGCTCAAGCCACGTAACTGTGGTGATGCGCTGATCCGGATCTTCACCCCGGTCAACGAACTGCCCTTCGCCGGGCACCCGTTGCTGGGCACGGCCATTGCCCTGGGTGCGCGCACCGACAATCACCGGCTGTTCCTGGAAACCCAGATGGGCACCATCGCCTTTGAGCTGGAACGCCAGAACGGCAGCGTCATCGCCGCCAGCATGGACCAGCCGATACCGACCTGGACGGCCCTGGGGCGCGACGCCGAATTGCTCAAGGCCCTGGGCATCAGCGACTCGACCTTTCCCATCGAGATCTATCACAACGGCCCGCGCCATGTGTTTGTCGGCCTGCCGAGCATCGCCGCGCTGTCGGCCCTGCATCCCGACCACCGTGCCCTGTGCAGCTTCCACGACATGGCCATCAACTGTTTTGCCGGTGCGGGACGGCGCTGGCGCAGCCGGATGTTCTCGCCGGCCTATGGGGTGGTCGAGGATGCGGCCACGGGCTCCGCTGCCGGGCCCTTGGCGATCCATCTGGCGCGGCATGGCCAGATCGAGTTCGGCCAGCAGATCGAAATTCTTCAGGGCGTGGAAATCGGCCGCCCTTCACTCATGTTCGCCCGGGCCGAGGGCCGCGCCGATCAACTGACGCGGGTCGAAGTATCAGGCAATGGCATCACCTTCGGACGGGGGACCATCGTTCTATGAACAGTTCAGTACTAGGCAAGCCGCTGTTGGGTAAAGGCATGTCGGAATCGCTGACCGGCACCCTGGATGCGCCGTTCCCCGAGTACCAGAAGCCGCCTGCCGATCCCATGAGCGTGCTGCACAACTGGCTCGAACGCGCACGCCGCGTGGGCATCCGCGAACCCCGTGCGCTGGCACTGGCCACGGCTGACAGCCAGGGCCGGCCTTCGACACGCATCGTGGTGATCAGTGAGATCAATGACACCGGGGTGCTGTTCAGCACCCATGCCGGAAGCCAGAAAGGCCGCGAACTGACAGAGAACCCCTGGGCCTCGGGGACGCTGTATTGGCGCGAAACCAGCCAGCAGATCATCCTCAATGGCCAGGCCGTGCGCATGCCGGATGCCAAGGCTGACGAGGCCTGGTTGAAGCGCCCTTATGCCACGCATCCGATGTCATCGGCGTCTCGCCAGAGTGAAGAGCTCACGGATGTCGAGGCCCTGCGCAACGCCGCCAGGGAACTGGCCGAGGTTCCAGGTCCGCTGCCGCGTCCCGAGGGTTATTGCGTGTTTGAGTTGCGCCTTGAATCGCTGGAGTTCTGGGGTAACGGCCAGGATCGCCTGCATGAACGCTTGCGCTATGACCGCAGCGCTGAAGGCTGGAAACATCGCCGATTACAGCCGTAGGGTACCGAGATAAATATGCTTTGAAGTGCCTGGCGGCTCCAACTTCGAACTCATTGCGCGAACTTCAACACTTATGACATCCGGTCAACATGAGAAGAGTCCAGATGCGAAAGAACGCGTATTCGAAATACCAAACAGAGAGTCCGGATCACCAAAGTGTGTAACGACATTAATTCCTATCTGAATCTTATAGTTGCTCTAGAACGTTGTCCTTGACCCAGCGATAGACATCGGGCCAGAGACTACACAAACAAAGTTAGACATTACTGAGGCTGCTACCATGCTAGATCTTCAAAACAAGCGTAAATATCTGAAAAGTGCAGAATCCTTCAAAGCTTCACTGCGTGATGACCGCACTGTTATTTATCAAGGCCAAGTTGTTGAGGATGTGACTACACACTTCTCTACGGCTGGAGGCATATCGCAAGTTGCAGAAATCTACGAAGAACAATTCAGCGGTGAACACGACGACATTCTGACTTACGTACGCCCCGACGGTTACCTGGCCTCTTCTGCCTATATGCCCCCTAGAAACAAAGAAGACTTGGCGTCGCGACGCCGCGCAATCACGTACGTCTCGCAAAAAACCTGGGGCACCCACTGCCGTAACCTGGACATGATCGCCAGCTTCACCGTCGGCATGATGGGATATCGGCCGACATTCAGGAAAAAATGCCCTGAGTACGCAGAAAACATTACCGAATACCATGACTACGCCGAGCGCAACAGCCTGTATTTGTCTGAGGCCATTGTTGATCCACAGGGCTATCGGGCACGTACCCACGGCACCGACCTCAACCTGCCGCCGCCCGATCGTGCCGTGATGAGGATCAACAAGCAGAACGCCGAGGGCATCTGGATCAGCGGCGTCAAAGGCGTGGGCACGGTAGCACCGCAGTCCAATGAAATATTTGTTGGCAGCTTGTTCCCCGCAGCGCCCAACGAGTCATTCTGGGCTTACGTCCCTGCCGATGCGCCGGGGGTGAAGATTTTTTGCCGAGAGATTGTCTCCCAGCCTCACGCCAGCGCCTATGACCACCCGCTCATATCCAAAGGTGAAGAAGCCGAGGCGATGGTGGTATTCGATAACGTGTTCATTCCACGCTGGCGAATCATGGCGGCGAACGTGCCGGAACTGGCCAACGCCGGCTTCTTCAGCCTGTGGACCTCATACAGCCATTGGTACACGCTCGTGCGCCTGGAAACCAAGGCTGACCTGTATGCCGGACTGGCCAAGGTGATCATGGAAGTCCTGGGCCTTGAGGGGATTGCGGTGGTTCGCCAGCGGGTCAGCGAAATAGTGCAGCTTGCGGAAATACTCAAAGGCATGTGCATCGCCTCCATCGAAACGGCCGAGATGTCCGAAGGCGACATATTGCTGCCTGGCCCCAACGCACTGGCCGCCGGAAGGATTTTTGCCATGGAGAAATTGCCTCGGGTGCTGCATTTGCTCAGAGAGCTGTGCGGACAGGGCTTGATCCTCAGGTTCAACGAGAAAGACTTGGCCACCGACGCCGCCTTTGGTCAGAAGTTCTCCTGGTTTCTTGACACGCAAAGCGTGGGCGCCAGAGAGAAGAACCTGCTGATGAATCTGGTGTGGGACGTAGCTGCCAGTGAGCACTCCACACGTGCATTGGTGTTTGAAGAACAGCACGCACTCAGCGAGCCCCTGCTGCGCGATAGCCTGGTGCTGGACTACGACTACCGCAAAAGCACAAGCCTGATACGCCGCATGGTGGGACTCAACGCCAAATAGACCTGATTGCCGTGTAGGCGCCGCGCAACCCTTCATTCGTGCCGACTGAACTCGGCACGAATGAAGGGTTGTCCGCCTCCGGCCCCTGGCATCCCGTAAGTTTCCAACCTTCAACGGTAGTACACCGCCCCATTAGCATCCAAATGAATACAGCAGGAGCCCGTTACAGCGCTGGCGCTGGATGCCTGGCTACGCTTGCACGGGATCTCGGTCCGAGACGAGCCAGGTTTGCCGGCCCCCCCTTTGTTCGAGCCATGCCACTTGGCAGGCTCGTTCAGTTGTAGCGGTCAGCCTGTCGCCGGTTGGCTTGCCACCCGCCACCTCCAGGCCAGCGTCTGGCATCGGGCCTTGCCCAGAAGCGCCAGCCATATCGGCACCGTAGCGATCAACGAAAGGCTCAGCATGGGCCCGCTCACTGCTGTACATTCCTCCCCACGGACGACACATCATTTACCCAGTGAACGGAGTTCAACGCGTGTTCTCGACCCTCAATCCGCGTCACCGCCGGCTTGCCAGTTTCTCGCTGATAGCCGTCGCCCTCAGCCTCGCCGCCTGCAACGCTTCCGCTCCCTCCCACACCGCCCTGCCCCCCGCCCCGGAAATCGCTTCGGGTTATCGCACCGACCTGCAAGTGCAGCACGCCGACCAGCATATGGCGGCCGCGGCCAACCCGTTGGCGGCCGAAGCCGGGCGCGAGATGTTGCGCAAGGGCGGTTCGGCCATCGATGCGGCGATTGCCATGCAAGCGGTGCTGACCCTGGTGGAGCCGCAGTCGTCGGGTATCGGCGGCGGGGCCTTGATCGTGCTCTGGGACGGCAAGGCGGTGCGCACTTATGACGGTCGCGAAACCGCACCGGCCGGGGCCACCGAGAAGTTGTTCCTGCAGGCCGACGGCAAACCCATGCCGTTCCCCCAGGCGCAGATTGGCGGCCGCTCGGTGGGTACGCCTGGGGTGTTGCGGGCCCTGGAACTGGCCCATAAAAAACACGGCCGCCTGCCGTGGGCGCAGCTGTTCGAGCCGGCGATCCGCCTGGCGGACCAGGGCTTCCCGATCTCCCCGCGCCTGCACAGCATGATCGTCGCCGACCCGTACCTGGCGAAATCGCCGGACATGGCGGCCTACTTCCTGAATGCCGATGGCACGCCTAAAGCCGTCGGCACCCTGCTGAAAAACCCGCAGCTGGCCGCGGTGCTCGAGCGCATCGCCAAAGAAGGCCCGAACGCCTTGTACCAAGGCCCGGTCGCCCGCGAAATCGTCGCCAAGGTGCAAGGCCACGCCAACCCGGGCAGCCTGTCGCTCAACGACCTGCAAGGCTACCGCGCCAAGGAGCGCGAACCGCTGTGCACCGACTACAAGCGCTGGCAGGTCTGCGGTATGCCGCCGCCCTCGTCGGGCGGGATCGCCATGGCGCAGATCCTCGGCACCCTGCAGGCGCTGGAAGCCCGCGACCCGCGTTATGCACTGCCACCGCTGAAACCGGTCAAGACCAGCCTGCCGGCCGGCCTGGAACCGGCGCCTGAAGCCGTGCACCTGATCGCCGAGGCCGAGCGCCTGGCCTACGCCGACCGCGCGTTGTACGTGGCGGATTCGGACTTCGCCCCGGTGCCGATCGCCGGCCTGGTCGCCCCGCAGTACCTGGCGCAGCGTGCCGCCTTGATCGGCGAGCGCAGCATGGCCAAGGCCGAGCCCGGCAAGCCCCAGGGCATCCAGGTGGCCTACGCCCCGGATCGCTCGCCGATGCGCATCTCCACCTCGCAAGTGGTGGCCGTGGATGACCAGGGCGGCGCCGTGTCCATGACCACCACCGTGGAAGCCGCCTTTGGCTCGCATCTGATGGTCCAGGGCTTCATGCTCAACAACCAGATGACCGACTTCTCCTTTATCCCCGAGGAGAACGGCCAGCCAGTGGCCAACCGTGTGCAGCCGGGCAAGCGCCCACGCTCGTCCATGGCGCCAACCCTGATTTTCGACCGCAACAGCGGTGAATTCCTGGCCACCGTCGGCTCGCCGGGTGGCTCGCAGATCATCGAGTACGTGGCCAAGTCGGTGATCGGCATGCTCGACTGGAACCTCGACCCGCAAGCCGCCATCAGCCTGCCCAACTTCGGCAGCCGCAACGGCCCGACCGAACTGGAGCAAGGCCAGTTCACACCTGGGTTGAAAGCGGCGCTGAAAGCCAAGGGGCATGAGCTGACCGACATCGACATGACCAGCGGCACCCAGGCGATCGTGCGAGTGCGCGATGCCCAGGGTAAAACCTCGTGGGCCGGTGGCGCCGACCCACGCCGTGAAGGGGCCGCGTTGGGGGATTGAGGCCAACGCCGGAAAACCAGAAGGGCTTGCCGCTAGGCAGGCCCTTTTTATTGCTTCCGCCACAGAAGCGCCGGCATTCGGGGCCAAGGCTGTATGCCGATTTTTACGGCGCTCTGTGTCTGACGCGATCTTTTGATCCCTCCTAGCATCACTTTTTTGGCCGAGGGGCAGGCGATGAACGAGATTCCCGGCGGTATCGATTTTTCAGGTTTGGCCGTGCGTAGGCTGGAGGCCGACGACCTCGAACGGGTCTGCCGCCACCGCGAGGCGATGTTCCTCGAAGCCGGAGGAGAACCCGCGGCCCTGCAACGGATGACCGAGCACTTTCGCCCCTGGCTGCGCGAGCGTTTGCCCGATGGCCGCTACTACGGCTTTGCCCTGCTGGACGGCCAGCAACCGGTGGCGGCCATTGGCTTGATGAGCATCGACTGGCCGCCCCACCCGTCCCATCCGACCCAGGACCAGCGCGGTTATGTGCTCAACGTCTACGTCGAACCCGCCTACCGGCGCCGGGGGCTGGCCTCGGCCCTGATGAAGCTGGCGCAAGCCGAATTCATCCAGCGCGGGCTGAGCTTCGCCGTGCTGCATGCCACCGAAGTGGGCAAGCCGGTGTATGCCGGATTGGGCTGGGCGGCCACCACGGAAATGGCGAAGGTGTTGGAAGGCGACTGAACACGGACTCCTGTAGCCGCTGCCGAAGGCTGCGATAAGGACCGAAGGGCCTTCGCGCCAGAAAGATCACCGCGCCCGTTCCGGTCGATCGCAGCCTTCGGCAGCGGCTACAGGGACCGATGTGCCTTCGACTGATATGTTTCTCATAGTCACAGAATGTCGTAGCAATGCCGTTGCGACGCTCTGCCCCGCCCGCTATTCTTCGCCCCGTCGCTGCAATATCAGCGAACGGGCTTGGCGGCCCGAACCACGAAAGGCGCAACAGCGCCAAAACACGAATGCAGGCGCTTTTTTTGTGCCCGCGTTTCTGTGTCATGGCGAATTGCGCAGGGACCCCTTCGGGGGTGCCGGTTCCTTTCGTGCCGGTCCGCCAACCTTGTGCAATTCGCCACCCTAACCTGCTTGGCGGCAGACGGTGGTGATCCCCTCAAACGAAAGGATTCGTCACCATGAAACACACCCTCAATCCGTCCCCTTCCTCCCTGCATACCCTCGGCGAAATAACCTTTGCCAATTGTGGCGAAGGCAAACGCCCGCTGCTGCGGGTCAATGCCGACGTGCCCCTGGCCGATGCCCTGGAACACGCCTCGCTGCTGCTACATCTGGCAAAACAGTTGACCCTGGATGCGGCCATGGAACCGCAGGCGGACCGCTATGCTTGGGCGGCACATTACCTGGGTGAGATGGGTAAAGCGGTGATGGATGATGTGCACACCGCGATGACAGCAGGTGCTGATCGACACTGAGCCGCACCTGCGGGACGGGTAGCCTCGATGGCTGTCCGTCCATCGCCTTCCTCTCTCACTCCCTTGCTTAAGTCCCATGGCGGGACTAGGATTTCGAGCCATGAGGATTATCGCCGTCAGTCATTTGAAGACGTTCTGGGACAAGCACCCGGATGTCGAACAACCGCTTCTGGCCTGGATCGATGAAGCACGCAATGCCAACTGGTCCACCCCGGCGCAGATCAAGGACCAGTTTTGCAGCGCGAGCCTTCTTAAAAGCCGTCGCGTGGTGTTCAACATCAAAGGCAATGACTACCGCTTGGTAGTCGCCGTGGCTTACCGCTTTGGCGCCCTCTACATCAAGTTCGTTGGCACTCACCAGCAGTACGATGCCATCGACGCCGACAGCGTTGAAATGGAGTAACGAGCATGCAGATTCGCCCCATTCACACCGACCAGGATTACCGCGCGGCACTCAAGCAGGTGTCGGCGCTGTTCGATAACGAGCCCGAACCCGGCACCGCCGAAGGCGACTACTTCGACGTGATGGTCACCCTGATCGAAGCCTATGAAGCCAAGCACTTCCCCATCGACCTGCCCAACCCGATCGATGCCATCAAGTTCCGCATGGAGCAATCGGGCCTCTCGGCCGCCGACCTGGCCCCGGCCATCGGCCGAACCAACCGGGTCTACGAAGTGCTCAACGGCAAACGCGCCCTGACCCTGCCAATGATCTGGAAGCTGCACCAGCTGTTCGGCATCCCCGCCGAGAGCCTGATCAAGCCGGTGAAGTCGGTCTGAGCGGTTCTATCCTCGATCAGGCTCCAATGACTCAGGCTTTACACCCTCGCCCTTAGCGGGGGTGCTCCTGACCACGCATAAACTCCAGCCCTTGATGATTTCAGAGAGCACAATCATCCCCAGCATCATCAGCGGGTTGTAGTTCGGAAAAAAATACGCGCCGATCAGAAGCACGGAAAAAGACGGCACGACAAACACCAAACGCAAAGGGATTTGCGCAAGCCCCAGCCACTTGGCTTCTTTGCGCTGAAACAAAAACAGGAAAGCGCTGACGACTATCGATAGTTGCAAACCCCAATTGATCATCACCATAACCACAGCAGTGGTTCCATGATCCTTGAGCACTTCAGTCGCCACAGTCAGGTCATCCCAGAACGGGGTCTTGCCCAGCCGTACACTGCTCGTGACGTACCACAACAAATAGAGCGCATCGAGCCCGCCCCAAAACTGCCAGATCCGGGTCCGGCTCAGCTTCCTGAAAAAAAACATTACCGCTCCTTACTTGGCGCCGAGCCTTCTTCTCGGCAGCTCTGCCTTATAGATTTACCCATCTAACCTGGCTGTCATCCCGCGCCTATTTACCCTCCAGACTTCTCTGAAAGATTCTTGGACACTTAAAAAAATACCGTGGAACAGCCTTGAGCTTGCCCCTAGGTAAACCCCTAAAGTGCCGCTCGACCCTCACCACAAAAAAGGACGTTTGCATGCTCACCATCGGTCAAATGGCTCGCTGCCATGGCCTCACCACCAAGACCTTGCGCCACTACGACAGCATCGGTCTGTTCACTCCGGCACTGACCGGGCAGGACAACGGCTATCGCTATTACAAGCCGGAGCAGATTGGCATCCTCGGGCGCATTGTCTGGTTGCGGCAGTTGGGCATGGGGCTGGAGGAGATTCGCGGGTTAGCGGACAGCGGTGCGCTGCACAGTGTCTTGAGTTTGCGCCAGGCGTTGCAGGCCCATGCCGGTGAGCTGGAAACGCAGATCGCCCGCAGCCAGAACGTGCTCGGCCAGTTGCAGCGTTATCTGGCGCAGCCCGAGCGCAGCCTGCCGGCGCCGCAGACGCCGGTGCGGGTGACGCTGGCGGCGCAGCGCATCATCGGCATGGCCTGGCAGCAGGATGACCAGGGCTCGATTGCCGAGTTGTGGCAGCGTTTCGAACCACGGGAGCAGGAGATCCAGCGCCTGGCCGAACCGGTCGGCACTTACGGTATTTGCCAGCCCTTGAGCGAAGGCCAGTGGCGTTACGTCGCCGGGCTGCCGGTCAGCGCCGAGGCGCCCTTGGTCGAGGGCATGGTGGAACTGGAAATCCCCGCCCGCCAGTACGCCCGGGTCGAGCACCGGGGCACGGTGCAGACCCTGCCGGAAACCTTCCGCGCCGCCTACAGCGAATGGCTGCCGGCCGCAGGGATGCGGGCCGATGAGGGGGTGGAATTCGAATATACCGGGGAGCGTTTTTTCGGGCCGATGCACCCGGACAGCGTGGTCGAACTCTATATCCCGCTGAAAAGCTGATGCCCCGATCGGACAAGCAGCCGACCAGATGACAGGTCTCTGTCAGCAAAAGGACTCATGATCCCGCTATGCTCTGTAGCTAATCCACAGCAACAGAGCGAAGGTCCGATGAGTTTCCAGGCGCCAGTGTTGAAACAGATACCAGGCATCCGTCACGAGTTTTCTCGGATCGGGGCACCACTGCCTGCCAACCTGTTCTTCTGCTCCCAGGCCCACACCGGCGAGGTGGTCGAGGCCAGCACCACGCTGCCGAGCGGCATCATCCGCGGCGATGCGGTGTTCACCCGCACCGGCCGGCCTATAGCGGTGATGACAGCCGACTGCCTGCCGCTGCTGATCAGCAGTGAAGACGCCTCGTGGGTCGCCGCGGTCCATGCCGGCTGGAAAGGTCTGCACGGCGGCATCATCGACAACGTGCTGCAACACTTCGCCGCCAAGGGCATCGCTGCCCCTCAGTTGCGCGTAGCGTTCGGCCCCTCGATCAAGCCTTGCTGCTACGAAGTCAGCCCGGAGTTCATCGACACCCTGTCGGCCACCCAGGGCCACCTGTGGCCAGAGGAGCAGGCACCCTGGAGCCACGAACGCCCCACGCCACAGCTACCGCCAGAAATTGCCCCGCCACCACCGACCCGGCCGGACTCGCTGTGGTTCGACCTGAGCGGCTATGCGCTGCACCTGTTGCGCGCGGCGGGTATCAGCGATGAACAGATCGAACACTGCGAGCACTGCACCTACTGTTCCAGCGCGACCCTGGCCAGCTATCGCCGCCGCGGCCACCGGGGAGAGGAAAAATCCTTTCAGTATTCCTGGATAGGGCGGGCCTGAGCCCGGCACCTCAAACGCTCACATACACCCACGCCTCGATCCCGGACTGCAGCACCACGCTCACGCGCTTGTAGTCCGCCACCTCGTAGCTGTCCGCCGCGGCCAGTTCCTGAGCGGTGATGCGAAACACCGTCCCCGGGATAGGCGCGCTGGCTGCGCTGCCCGGGCGCAGGATCGGGTGATGGGTCTTGCCGCTGGTGGCCAGTACCTCGGGGTCGGTGATCTCTACCCAAGCCTGTTCATAACCCGGCAGCGCGTCCGCGCTCCCCTGCAGTTCGCGACCGAAATTGGCCAGTTGCACGGCCTTGTCCTGCAAGGTGCCGTAGGAAAACAGATACTGCGACGCTTCAGTGGCAACGCTCATTTTTCCCTCCAGAAGTCAGCGGCTGATTTTTAACGCCTGGCGCGCCGCATGGCGCTCCAGCGCCAGCTCGATCAAGCGGCTGACCAGTTCGCTGTAGGTCATGCCCGCCGCCTGCCACAGCTTCGGATACATGCTGATGCGGGTGAAACCGGGCAGCGAATTGATCTCGTTGATCAGCACTTCGCCACCCTGGGTCAGGAATACATCGACCCGCGCCAGCCCCGAGCAGCCCAGCACCTGGAATGCCTCGACGGCCAGGGCGCGAATGCGTTCGCTGACCTCTTCGCTGAGGTCCGCCGGCACCACCACCTGGGCCGCCTGGTCGTCGATGTATTTGCTGTCGTAGGAATAAAAACCGCTGCCAACGACGATTTCCCCGCAACCGCTGGCGATCGGCTGGTCGTTGCCCAGCACCGCGCATTCGATCTCGCGCCCACTGACCGCCGACTCCACCAGGACCTTTTCATCGAAGCCCAGCGCCAGCTCGATGGCGGCGTGGTATTGCGCCTCGCTGGTGACCTTGCTCACGCCCACGGACGAGCCCTGGTTCGCCGGTTTGACGAACATCGGCAGGCCCAGCTTGCTTTGCGCCTGGGCAAAGTCGGTGCGCGCCGCGGTGGCTCGGTTCAGGGTGATAAAGGGCGTCACCGCCAGGCCGGCATCGCGCAGCAGGCGCTTGCTGATGTCCTTGTCCATGCACACCGCCGAACCCAGCACGTCAGAGCCCACGAACGGCAGGTCGGCCATGCGCAGCAGGCCTTGCAGGCAGCCGTCTTCGCCGAGGGTGCCGTGGACGATGGGGAAAATCACATCGACGTGGCCCAGCAGTTCCTGGTTGGAAGTTTCCAGCAGTTGCTGGCTGGCCTTGCCCGGCACCACCGCCAGTTCGCGGTTGGACTGGTTGAGGGCGATCAGCGCCGGGTTTTCCTGGTTGATCAGGAAGTTCGAGGTGTCGTTGAGGTGCCAGTGGCCGTTCTTGTCGATGCCGATCAGCACCGGTTCGAAGCGCTCGCGATCCAGCGCATCGACGATGTTGCGCGCCGATTGCAGCGACACTTCGTGTTCGGCCGAACGGCCACCAAAAATAATCCCGACCCGCAGCTTGCTCATGGTTTGTTCCCGTTAAAAAGTGGTTCAGCGCTTGTATCGGACCGCTCAAGCCGACTGATGTCGCAGGTGAATCACAGCCACCCGCTGATTCTGTTTGTTCCGGCGCTCTTCGATGGCGAACGGCACGAACCCGAGCTTCGGATACAGCAGCAGGCCCGCCACGTTGTCATTGAAGCAGGACAGGGTCACCTGTGCGGCCTGGTGTTTGTCCCGGGCGATGCGCAGCATCTCGCCGATCAACTGCCCGGCGACGCCCGCGCCGCGGGCCTCGGGATCGACGATGAGATTGCCGAGGGTGCAGGTGCCGTGGGTTTCCCACCGGTAGAAGTTGGCGAAACCCAGTACCTGGCCGTCTCGCTCGATCACTGTCGAATCGCAGCGTTGGGCAATGGAGTCGCGCAGTTGCTCATGAGTCAGCGGCCAGCTGGCCGCCGGGAAAAAGAAAAACAGCTCCTCGGGATTACCGGCAAAACCGCAGATCCGTGGAATATCCCGATCCTGCACGGGGCGAAAAGTGAAGCTCATGTCCTGTCTCCTGACCCTGAAAATCCATGGCGTGCGCCCGGCCCCGGTTTCAGCGATTGGCCACCAGATGGGCGCCGAACAGCAGGTAGCAACTGCCGGCAAAGCGGTCCAGCCATTTGCGCGAACGACTATAGACGGCAGCCATGCGGTTGCTGGCGAAGAACAGCGCGACGCAGCAGTACCAGGTGAACGACAACGAGGCCATGGTGAGCACGGCCAGGGCCAGCAGCAACGGCGGCGGTGACGCCGGCATCGAGGTGGCGAAGATGGTGGCGACGAACAGCGCCGACTTGGGGTTGGTCATGTTGCCGAGAAAGCCCAGGCGATAGGCCGAGAACAGGCTGCGGCCCGACTCACCAGGCAAGCCGTTGCCCGCCCCGGTCGGCGCCGGCTTGCGCCTGAACTGCTTCAGGCCCAGGTAGATCAGGTAGCAGCCACCGGCGATCTTGAAGGCCAGGTACAGGGCCGGGGCGGCGCTGAACAGCGACTTGATCCCCAGGCCGCCGGCCAGCCCCCAGAGCACCGTGCCGGTGGCGACGCCCAGCGCGGCGATCATGCCATGGCGACGCGAACAGCTGGCGGCCAATTGCGCCGTGGTAAAGAAGTTCGGCCCCGGCGTGACCACGGCCACGGTCCAGAGCAGCGCCAGCGACAGCAGCGGGCCGGCATACAGCAAATGTTCGAGCGCCATGACACAGACCGCCTTTATCGCGTTAAGGGAGGCCGACGCTACTCCACCTCGGGCTCATGGATCAACAGGTCGCCCGGCTGACACTCCAGGTATTGGCAGATCGCGTCCAGGGTCGCGAGCCGCAGGCCCTTGACCTTGCCCTGCTTGAGCAGGGACAGGTTGGCCTCGGTGATGCCGATCGCCGCCGCGAGGTCCTTGGATTTGACCTTGCGTCGGGCCAGCATCACGTCCAGTTGAATGACAATTGACATACTGATCTCACACGAAGGCGCGGTTTTCCGAATCCACTTCACTGGCCTGCCAGAGGATACGCGCGATGATGGAAATACACGCAGCCAAAAACAGCGCGACAAAGGTCGGGGCGGTGATGCTGAGACTGATCAGGCGCTCGCCCACCGGCGCGTTCAGGGTGACCCAGATGCTGAGCAGCGGCTCGCAGAGAAAGTCCAGCAACACCCACAACGCCACGCCCCGCCCGACCTTGCCCAAATGCACCGCCGCCGCGCTGGAAAAGTACTCGCCGCGGGCATAGCTCTGGAACAACTGGCGCAGATGGCTCAAGCCAAAGGCCAGCGCCAGCAGGGGGATGCTCGACAGCAGAATGCCGCCCAGGGTTTGCCACCAGGGAAAGACAGCACCGGCAGCCAGATGGCTCGACAGGCTATTGCTCAGGCCAAAACCGAACCCGTAGCCACTTTCCGCGCTCAACTGCGGAAACAGCCACAGCGCCGCGTTGAGCAGCAACATGGCAATGATCAATAACAGGGTGACAGCCGACATGCGCTGGCTGAACCGGGCAAGACCTTGGGACGTCATGGGAAGGCTCCAGAGGAAGGAATGTGGGAGAAACCATAAAGAATTAATTATCGTAAAACAATAATTAATTTCTGCTTTTCGATCATTTAATTCATAAGCCCAGCAATACCCCCGGGGCTATGCTGAAAGTAATGGAGGCCATTGGAGAACGCTCATGAACGGTTTCCTGGTGATTTTCTTCACCCAGCAAAATCGCCGCTATCACGGCAAGATGGTCGGTGACTGGCTCGTCGACCTGGCCAACGAGCTGGGCCTGCGCGGCGCGACCATGAGCACCGCCATCGAAGGTTTCGGCCACACCGGCCGGCTGCACTCCGCACACTTTTTCGAACTCGCCGACCAACCCATCGAGGTCCGCCTGGCACTCACCGAAGAGGAGTCAGCCCGGCTGTTCGAACGCCTGGAGGACGAGGACATTGCGCTGTTCTACATCAAGACGCCGATCGAGTTCGGCACCCTTGGCAAAGAGGCCAAGAAAGCGGACGCGGGCGGATGACGCGCTGAAGACAGTCGCACGCGCCTGGGTTACCGTACGGGCCTGACGTTGTGTCGAGGACAGCTCCATGGGCAAGCCCGCCCCCCGTAAAGACTGGGTCCACCGCGCGCCTCCCACCCGGGGGCTGGAGCGTATCGAGGCGTTTTTCGCCGGTCATGGCTACGACCTGCACCGCCACGACACCTACGCCATCGGCCGCACGCTGTCGGGGGTGCAGAGCTTCCAGTACCGCGGCGGCTGGCGCCACAACCTGCCGGGCGGGACCATGGTCCTGCATCCGGATGAAGTCCACGACGGCGAAGCCGGCACCCAGGACGGCTTCCATTACCGCATGCTTTATATCGAGCCGGCGCTGATCCAGCAGATCCTCGGCGGCCAGCCGCTGCCCTTCATCAAGAACGGCCTGTCCACCGACCCACGCTTGTTCGCCGCCACCGACACCTTGCTGCGCAGCATGGAAAGCCCGCTGGACCCGCTGGAACAGGAAGACGCGCTGTTCGACCTGGCCCATGCGCTGAATGCCGTTTCCGGAGTTTCCCGGCCGGCGCAGCGCTTTGACTATCAGGCCGCGGAGCGCGCGCGGGAATACATGCACAGCGCCCTGGACCAGAACATCACCCTCGACGAACTGGCCACCCACAGCGGTCGCGACCGCTGGAGCCTGTCGCGGGACTTTCGCCTGCTGTTCGGCACCAGCCCCTATCGCTACCTGACCATGCGCCGCCTGGACCTGGTCAGGGCCCTGCTGCTGCAAGGCCAGTCGCTGGTCAGCGCGGCGCTGCTGGCCGGCTTCACCGACCAGAGCCACATGACCCGGCAATTCAGCAAGACCTACGGCCTGCCGCCGGCCCGCTGGCTGAAAATGCACGGCCGCTGAACGCCGCCCGGCACGCACAATCGTACAAGAACCGCAGCACCGCGCTGATTACCGTAGAGGCCCGATCACCTCTTTACGGAGCCGCACCATGAACCCGGCCAGCACCACGCCCATCCCCTACCAGAGCCTGAACTTCGCCTACAAACTCAGCCTGTTCGACGATCACTGGCAAGCCCGTGTCATCGCCGAAATGAACGACTACCAGTTCAAGCTGGTGAAGCTGCAAGGGGACTTCATCTGGCACGACCACCCGCACACCGACGAGACCTTTATCGTCCTCGAAGGCCAGTTGCGCATCGACTTTGCCGACGGCCAGGTGACGATCAACCAGGGCGAGATGTTTGTCGTGCCCAAGGGCATGAAGCACAAGCCGTACGCCGAGCAGGAGGTCAAGTTGCTGCTGATCGAACCCAAGGGCGTGCGCAACACCGGCGAAGAAGGCGGCGAACGCACGGCGGCCAATGATGTGTGGATCTGAGTTGCCCCGGGGTTGAGCCTCTGTAGCCGCTGCCGAGCGAAGCGAGGCAGCGATCGGCAGCGCAGCGGCCGTAAAGGCGGACAATACGTTCCTCAAGGCAAACCGCATGCGCAGGTTTGGCGAGGACTGCGTCCTCGTTCGCAGCCTCGCGGTGCTCGGCAGCGGCTACAGGTACACCGTCATCTGCTGCCCCTCAGCCGCGCTCGGCAGTTGCCGCCAGGCCCTCGGAGCCAGACGCCGGCACCCGCAAACGCAAGGCCAGCAACGCCCCCAGCAGGGCGAGCAAGGCGCTGGCGCCCACCGCCTGTTCGATGCCGGCCGCCTGCGAGCCACCCAGCCCGGCATTGGCCAGGGACACCAGCAGCGCCAGCCCCAGCGCCCCGCCGATCTGCTGGCTGGTGGAGGCCATGCCCGCCGCCACGCCCTGCTCGCCCGACGCAATGCCCTGGCCGGCCGAGACCCACATGGCGGTCCAAGTCATGCCCTGGCCAATGCTCAGCACCACGATGCCCGGCATCAGGCACCAGAACCCCGCCCCGTCGGGCAGCGCCACATACACCCCGCCGATACCCAGCGCCCCCAGGAGCAGACCGCTGACCAGGGTCGCCCGCAGCCCGAAGCGCAGCAACGAACGTTCGGCCAGCCAGATGCCCACGGTGCACAGCAGCGTCGCCGGCAAAAACGCCACGCCGCTTTGCAGCACGCTGTAGCCGTAGACCTGCTGGAAGTACAACGCGAGGAAGTAGTACTGCACGCCGAAGCTGCTCATGAACAAAGCCGTGAGAAACATCGCCAGGCGCAGCTCGCGATGGGCCAGCAGGCGCAACGGCATCAGCGGGTCATGGCCGCGCTGTTCGATCCAGGCGAACACGCCGAGCAGGAGCAGCGCCAGCGCGCCACAGCCCAGGGTCGCCGGTGCGCTCCAGCCCCATTCCGGGCCCTGGACAATGGCGAACACCAGCAGCGTGCCGCCCACCGTCACGGTCAAGGCGCCGCTGAGGTCGAAACGCCGGCCACGCTCGCGCTCGCCATCGGCCGGAATCCAGCGCCGGGCCAACAGGGCACAGGCGCCAGCCAAGGGTACGTTGACCAGAAACACCGCCTCCCAGCCCCACCATTGGGTCAGCACGCCCCCCAGCAACGCGCCCAGGGCCAGGCCCGCCGCCGAGGCCGCGCTCCACACCGCGAACGCCCGGTTGCGCGCCGGCCCTTCGGGGTAATGGCTGTTGATCAACGCCAGCGTCGCCGGGAACAGCATCGCCCCGCCGACACCCTGCACCGCCCGCGCCAGCACCAGCAGCAGCGCGCTGCCACCCAGGCCGCCGGCCAGCGAAGCCATGGCGTACAGGCTTTGCCCGACGATGTAGAAACGGCGCTTGCCCAGCAGGTCGGCCGCCCGGCCGCCCAGCAGCAGAAAGCCGCCGAAGGCCACGCTGTAGGCGCTGACCACCCATTGCAGTTGTTGTGCGGAAAAACCCAGGTGGCTGCCGATCTCCGGCAAGGCGACAAAGACGATGGTCGCGTCCAGGGCAATGATCAGCTGCGCGCTGGCCAGCAGGAGCAGCATCCAGCCGGATGGCCTGGCTGAAGAGGTGGCGGGCATCGTGTCGAGTCCTTGCGTGAATAAAGGGCCCTCAGTTTCTTTGATGCCGATTAGATGATAAATACCGTCACTGCTCTTTCAGTGATGACTTTAATCATGGATCTGAACGCCGTTCGTTTGCTGGTCCGGGTCGCCGAGACCCGCAGCTTCACCCGTGCCGCCGGCGATCTGCGGCTGACCCAGTCCGGCCTGTCGCGGGCCATTTCGCGCCTGGAGCAGCAACTGGGCGTGCGCCTGCTGCAACGCAACACCCGCAGCGTCAGCCTGACCCCGGATGGCCAGTTGCTGGTGGAGCGCGCCACACCGCTGCTGGCCGAACTGGCGCAGACCGAACGCCTGCTGCTGGACCGCCGCGACTCGCCCACCGGGCTGCTGAAGATCAGCACGCCGTCGCTGTTCGGGCGCAAGGTGGTGATGCCGCTGATCGGCCGCCTGACCGAGCAATACCCGGACCTGAGCATCGAGGCGGTGATGACCGATCGCCTGGTGGACATCGTCGACGAAGGCTTCGACGCCATCCTGCGCACCGGCGAGATCCAGGACCAGCGCCTGATCGCCCGGCCCCTGGCGCCGTTGCGTTGGGTCACAGTGGCGTCCCCGGCCTACCTGGCGCGCCATGGCACACCGCAGACAGTGGAGGCGTTGCAACAGCACAACTGCCTGACCGTGCGTAACCTGCGCAGCGGGCGCCTGGTGGACTGGCAGTTCATGCTCGACGGCAAGGTGCGCGATGTCAGCGTGCCCAGCCGGCTGATCTTCGATATCGGCGACGCGCTGGTGGACGGGGTGCTGGGAGGTTTCGGCATCGCCCAACTGATGAACTTCGCCGTCGAGGACGCCCTCGCCGATGGCCGCCTGGTGCCAATCCTGCAGGCCTTTTCCGGACGCAGCCGGGCGCTGTCGCTGGTCTACCCGCCGTCGCGCCAGTACTCGCCCAAACTCAAGGTCTTCGCCGACGCCCTGAACACCGTCAGCTGGTAAGCAGCCGCCGTAGCCGCTGCCGAGCACCGCGAGGCTGCGATCGACTGCACAGCAGGCGCCACCCTTGAGTCCGCAAGAGGTCCTGCGAACCTGTCGCAGCCTGCGGCAGCGGCTACATCGATCATGTGCCCCTGTAGCCGCTGCCGAGCACCGCGAGGCTGCGATCGACTGCGCAGCAGGCGCCGCCCTTGAGTCCGCAAGAGGTCCTTCGGACCTGTCGCAGCCTGCGGCAGCGGCTACATCGATCGTGTGCTCCTGTAGCCGCTGCCGAGCACCGCGAGGCTGCGATCGACTGCGCAGCAGGCGCCGCCCTTGAGTTCGCAAGAGGTCCTTCGGACCTGTCGCAGCCTCGCTTCGCTCGGCAGCGGCTACAGGGCTACAGGGTTACGACATTTCTTGAGGGGATGGCAGGGTCTTGCCATCCAGCGAGTCGCCAATCGTCAGGAAATGCCCGCCCGCCACATGATGCAAGGTGCGCAAGGCATCGTGCCCGGTGAAATGCCAGCGGCCCTCGCTGAACACCCGGTCATCGGCCTGGGCGGCGATGACTTCGGCGAGGAACAGGTCGTAGCGTTCATGGTTGTCCGGCTCCGACAGCAGCCGGCATTCGAGCCAGGCCACGCAGCCATCGAGCAACGGCGCGTCGACCTGCTCGCCGGCGAAGGTCGGCAGGCCATACCGCTCGAACTTGTCGCGGCCCTGGTCGCGGGTCAGCTCCAGGCCCGAGGTGGAACCCACGGTCTGCACGATATCGACCTGGGCGGCGCACGGCACGTTGAGTACGAAGGTGCCGGCGGCTTCCAGCAGCTGGCGGGTCCAGGTGGACTTGTCGAGCACCACCGCGACTTTCGGCGGATCGAAATCCAGCGGCATGGCCCAGGCCGCGGCCATGATGTTGCGCTGGCCGCCATGGGTGGCGCTGACCAGCACGGTCGGCCCGTGGTTGAGCAGGCGATAGGCCTTGGCCAGGGAAACCGGGCGACGATGGGATGCGCTCATGGGTAAGGCTCCGGGGAAAAAGAGTCGATTGTAGCGACATCCCGGTGCTGGGCAGCAGCCGGGATTGGGCATTTTTCCTGGACAATCCATCCAGATTGACCGGGCTTATCCCTGACTCGCGGCTGCTTAGACTGGGCCTTCACCTCACAGGCTGAAGGAGCTTTCCCATGGCAGACCACTCTCTGAAAAACAAGGTCGCATTGATCGCCGGTGGCGCGAAGAACCTGGGCGGCCTGATCGCCCGGGACCTGGCCGCCCACGGCGTGCAGGCCATCGCCGTGCATTACAACAGCAGCGCCAGCCAGGCCGACGCCGAGCAGACCGTGGCGGCGATCAAGAACCTGGGCGTCGACGCCCATGCCTGGCAGGCCGACCTGACCACCGCCGCGGCCGTGGAGCGACTCTTCAGCGACGCCAAGGCCCGTTTCGGCAAGATCGACATCGCCATCAACACCGTGGGCAAGGTCCTGAAAAAGCCCATAGTCGAGATCAGCGAGGCCGAGTACGACGACATGTTCGCGGTCAACGCCAAGAGCGCGTTCTTCTTTATCAAGGAAGCCGGCAAACAGCTGGAGGACCACGGCAAGCTGGTGACGCTGGTGACCTCGCTGCTCGGCGCCTACACGCCGTTCTATGCCGCCTACGGCGGGGCCAAGGCCCCGGTGGAACACTTCACCCGCGCCGCCTCCAAGGAGTTCGGCACCCGCGGTATCTCGGTGACCGCCGTGGGCCCGGGACCGATGGACACACCGTTCTTCTACCCGGCCGAAGGCGCGGATGCCGTGGCTTACCACAAGACCGCCGCGGCGCTGTCCGGCTTCAGCAAGACCGGCCTGACCGACATCGAGGACGTGGTGCCCTTCATCCGTCATCTGGTCACCGACGGCTGGTGGATCACCGGCCAGACCCTGCTGATCAACGGCGGCTACACCACCAAGTGAGGCCCGGCCTTCTGATCGACGGTTGTCATCGACCCGAGTAATCCGCCAAGGGGCGAGGTAGATTGGCGTCTGGAAAAGATCGCCATCAGGTGCGAGATGATTCCGTAGGAGCGAGGCTTGCCCGCGATCAAGGTCTGTCTGATACAACGCTATCGCGGGCAAGCCTCGCTCCTACGAAAAACACGCACCGCACGCTTCGGACCCCGCCCCATCCATGGATAAGCTCGAGCAATACCGTGTGTTCATCCAGGTCGCCGACATGGGCAGTTTCATCAAGGCCGCGCATGCCCTGGAACTGCCCCGCGCCACCGTCTCGGCAGCGGTGCAGCAACTGGAAACCGCCCTCGCCACGCGCCTGTTGCACCGCACCACGCGCCAGGTGCAACTGACCGCCGACGGCGCGGTCCTGCTGGAGCGCGCGCGCCTGTTGCTGAGCGATGCGGTGGAACTCGAGCAGCTGTTTCACACCCGTCGGCTGGACGTTTATGGCCGCCTCAATGTCGACGTACCCAGCCGGATCGCCCGGCGCCTGATCGCCCCCGCCCTGCCCGAGCTTTTCGCCAGCTACCCCAGCCTGAAACTGGCGCTGGGCTCCACCGACCGTTCCATCGACCTGGTGCAGGAGGGTGTGGATTGCGCGATCCGCGTCGGTACCCTGCGCGACAGCAGCCTGATCGTCCGGCGCCTGGGCCACCTGGCCCTGATCAATTGCGCCAGCCCCGCCTACCTGGCGGAGCACGGCCAGCCGCGAACCCCGGGCGACCTGGCCGATGGTCACTGGATGGTCGGCTACGGCTCCCCCAGCACGGGCCGCGAACAGCCCTGGGAATACCTGGCCGACGGTCACGAGCTGGAACTGAACCTGCCCAGCCGGGTGATCGTCAACAACGCCGAAAACTACATCGCCTGCTGCCGGGCCGGGCTGGGGCTGATCCAGATCCCGCGCTTCGACGTGCAGTACCTGCTCGACAGCGGCGAACTGGTGGAAGTCCTGCCCGGTTTTCGTCCCGCGTCCATGGCGATCTCCGCGCTCTACCCCAATCGCAACCATCGCTCGCGCCGGCTGAACGCCTTTATCGAATGGTTCGAAACCCTGGTCGCCCCCCACCTCGAAAACGACCGGCAGGGCTGACAACCGCCCCGCCCGGTCATGACGCCCACGCCGGCCGAGGCAGCCTGGACATCAGCTGGACAATTGGTTGGCGAACTGGCCGACGGCGCTCACCACTTTCTGCGCGCCGTCCTGGATCTCGACGATCACCGTACCGGCTTCGGCGGCCAGGGCCAGGCCCTGCTCGGCCTGGGTCTTGCCGTCGGCCATCAGCACCACTGCGTTGCGGGCCATGTCCTGGTTGCGCCGGACCACGCCGACGATTTCGTCGGTGGCCTTGCTGGTCCGCGAGGCCAGTTGCCGGACCTCGTCGGCCACCACCGCGAAGCCGCGCCCCTGGTCACCGGCGCGGGCCGCTTCGATGGCCGCGTTGAGCGCCAGCAGGTTGGTCTGCTCGGCAATGTCGCTGATGGTCTTGACGATGCTGCCGATCACCCGCGACTGCTCGTTCAGCGCCTCGATGCCGTCACTGGCCTGCTGCATGTGCGTGGCCAGGTCGCGCATCACCTCCACCGCCTCGGTCACCACCGAGGAACCGCGCTGGGCGCTGCTGTCGGTCTGCTGCGAGATGGTGTAGGCGATTTCCGCGGCCTCGGCGACGGACTGCTCCTGCTTGACCTGCTCGGTGATCACCGTGGCGAATTTCACCACCTTGTAGAGCTTGCCGTTGGCATCGACCACCGGGTTGTACGAGGCATCGAGCCAGACCACGCGGCCGTGGCTGTCGATGCGTTTGAAGCGGTCGGCGACGTATTCGCCGGCGTTCAGCCGCGCCCAGAATGTCTGATAACCCGGACTGTTGTACTCCTGCGACTCGCAGAACAGGCTGTGGTTCTGGCCCAGGATCTGTTCGAGGCTGTAGCCCATGCAGCTGAGGAACCGCTCGTTGGCGGTCAGTACCCGGCCCTTGAGGTCGAACTCGATCACCGCGGTCGAACGCAGCAGCGCCGCGATCAGGTTGCCGTGCTCGCAGGTGGTTTCCACGGTCTCGGTCAGGTCATTGGCGATCAGGGAAAAGGACCTGAGTTGCCGCTCGGTGTTGAAGATCGGCTGCAGGATCACCCTCAGCCAGGCGTCATGGCCGTCGCCGCGACGCAGGCGCAGGGTGTCGTCGAAAGGCTCGCTGCAAGCGAGCGCGGTCATGAAACGCCTGTGTGCTTCTTCGGGCCGGGCATCGTCCGGCAACAGCTTGTCGATGGGCGAGCCCAGCAGCGCCTCGGAGGAATACTGCATGCACTGGGTGAAGTTGCGGTTCACCACCAGGACCCGGCGCTGCGCATCGAGTTCGATGCTGAGCAGGGTGCGCTCGAAACCTTCCTTGACCTGCTCAAGTGCACGAAACTCTTCGCCCAACGCGAGGAGCTTCTGATTCAAACGTTTATTGAACATGGATACACCGATAGCCCGTGATTGGAGACTGCTGGAGCCTCACCATCGGCGTTGGGGAAGTATTCTTGACGCGCTCAAGGCTCTTTAGGATTTGTCTCCCATAGAGACAGGAAACTTCCTAACGGCACACCGGCGCAAAGCGCACAGGCATCGGGGCAGATCGTGGCCACCGACCTAGCGGCCACTTGATCCCCGACGTCACGGCCTGGAACAGGCCTGACGCCGGATCAGGGACAAGACTCAGTTCGACAGCTGGCTGGCGAACTGGCCGACGGCATTCACCACCTTCTGCGCGCCGTCCTGGATCTCGACGATCACCGTGCCGGCTTCGGCGGCCAGGGCCAGGCCCTGCTCGGCCTGGGCCTTGCCATCGGTCATCAGGGCCACGGCCTCGCGCGCCATGTCCTGGTTCTGGCGCACCACGCCGACGATTTCGTCGGTGGCCTTGCTGGTGCGCGAGGCCAGTTGCCGGACCTCGTCGGCCACCACGGCAAAGCCGCGCCCCTGTTCACCGGCGCGCGCTGCTTCGATGGCCGCGTTTAGCGCCAGCAGGTTGGTCTGCTCGGCGATGCCGCTGATGGTCTTGACGATGCTGCCGATCACCAGCGACTGCTCGTTCAGCGCCTCGATGCCTTCGCCGGCCTGCTGCATGTGCTTGGCCAGGTCGCGCATCACGTTCACCGCCTCGGTCACCACGGTGGTGCCACGCTGGGCGCTGTTGTCGGTTTGCAGCGAGGTGCTGTAGGCGATGTTCGCCGCCTCGGCGACGGCCTGCTCCTGGTTCACCTGGTCGGTGATCACGGTGGCGAACTTCACCACCTTGTAGAGCCGGTTGTTGGCATCGACCACCGGGTTGTAGGAGGCCTCGAGCCAGACCACGCGACCGTAGCTGTCGATGCGCTTGAACCGCCCGGCGACGAACTCGCCGGCGTTCAGGCGCTTCCAGAACGCCTGGTACTCGGCGCTGTTGTATTCCTCGGGTTCGCAGAAGGTGCGGTGATGCTTGCCCTGGATTTGCGCCAGGTTGTAGCCCATGGCGTTGAGGAAACGCTCGTTGGCCGTCAGCACGTTGCCGTTGAGGTCGAACTCGATCACCGCCGTGGAACGGACCAGCGCGCCGATCAGGTTCTCGTGCTCGCGCGACGCTTCGATGGTGCGGGTCAGGTCGCTGGAGTAAATCGAAAAATGCTTGATCCGCCCCTGGGAATCGCGGACCGGCTGGGAGATCGAACGCAGCCAGGCTTCCTGGCCGTTGCCGCGCAGCAGGCGCACTGCGCCGGCAAAGTGTTCGCCACGGGTCAGCGTCGCCTTGAAACGGTGGTGGAACTCATCGGCCTTGACGTGGGCTGGCACGATGTCCTCGATGTGGCGGCCGACCAGTTCGCTGCCCCTGTAGAGCATTTCCTGGTTGAAGTTGTCGTTGGCCGACAGAATGCGTCCATCGGGATCGAGAATCAGCACCAGCATCTCGCTGTCGAGGCTGTCCTTCACTTGCTGGAGGCTCGAGAGTTCTTCGCGTAGAGCCGACAGCTCTTGCTTCAAGCTTTTGTTGAACATGGGATGCACCGATGGGCAGTAATAGTGGGCAGCATTGTCTCTAGCCATCGGCGCTCGGGTATTTTTCTGAAGACCCTATAAGACATATCCGACCAAAAAACTTTGAAACGCCTCAGGCCCCGGCCCTGCTGGGCTTTAACCCATGCTCAAAGGTTCGGAAGAGGGGCTATAGTCGTGCTCTGGAAAATCAACGGCAATCGACGGAGTGCAATCCATGGAGGCTTCACGCAAGGCCCTGTTCGACCAGGTGGCGGCCCGTCTGGGACACGCTTTCGACGGTGAAATGCGCATCGGCGGCAACTACGTGCCCGCGGTGCAGAACGGCGACGAGGTATACGTCAGCGGGCAGATCCCGCGCATCGACAACAGCGTAAGGGTGACCGGGAGGGTCGGTGGCGATGTGTCGCTGGAGGACGGCCGATATGCCGCACGTATTTGCACCATGCGCGCCCTGGCGATCCTCGCTCAGTTGCTGGGCGATCTGCAGCGGGTGAAAAAAGTCCTGCGGCTCAACGTCTATGTGCAAAGCGCCGCCGACTTCACCCAGCAGAGTGAAGTCGCCGACGCGGCCTCCGAAGTGCTCTATTCGATCTTTGCCGAGGCCGGGGTGCACACCCGCACGTCCCTCGGGGTCTATCAACTGCCGAAGAATGCCGCGGTGGAAATCGACATGATCGTCGCCCTCGAACCGCTTCCCGCGCCCCATGAGGACGTTGAGGATTAACTACCATTGGTGCGGCACTGGCCCATCACCTGATACTCAACGGTCTTGAGCTGCCCCGCCGAATCCTCATAAGTCATGCGTGACGGCACCGGATTGCAGGCCTTGGCCGGCGGCGTCACGTTGACCACCTTCTGGATGTCCAGGGGCATGCCGTAGCGATAGTTTTCCACCACCGGCGCCTCCTTGCCCTGCTTCGCCGCGTAGGCCGCCATGGCCTTCTCGTTCGCCTGCATGGCGCGGTCGAAGGTGCGGTCGCCGCCGCCCTCGGCCATGGCCAGGGACGAAATGGAAAGTACCAGCGCGGCGATACTCAATTTAAATAACTTCATGACTGCTTCCTCGTTTTGGTTAGTTGCAACGAGGATAACCAGACGACCCTGTCAGGAAGATCACGCGCACATTACTTATATGTAATAAAACCCAGACCACTTCTTACCCTTGAGCAAACCCCATATAAAACAAGGCCTCCAGCCAAAACAAAGAACAACTTACAACTTTTATCCTTGCAGAATTGTAATAAGCGGGTCACCTCCGCGTTATCTGTTGTTTGCAACTATCGATATTGACTCCAGCCGTTAACCAGACGGTTCGCGAGTACAACTAACAAGAACGCCCCAGGCGACATAACAGCTGATAGCTGCCCATATCCAGGAGCAAACAACATGCGCATTCAAACCCGCTGGTCCCTGTCCGTGTTTTCCGCGGTACTGGGGCTCGGCCCATTGGCCGTGAACGCGGCAGACGACCAGCCCGAAGGTTTTATCGAAGGCAGCAGCCTCAACGTGCTGGCCCGCAACTACTACTTCAATCGCGACGATCGCAAGGGCCAGTCCAGCCCCACCGGCAACGGTTATTCCGAAGCCTGGGCCCAGGGGCTGATCGGCAAGTTCGAATCCGGCTTCACCCAGGGCAGCGTCGGTTTCGGCCTCGATGCCTTTGCCATGTATGGCCTCAAGCTCGACTCCGGCACCGGCCGCAGCGGCGGACGCGGATCCTTCAACATGCTGCCGGTGGACAGCGACAACCACCCGGCCGACAACTACAGCAAGGTCGGCGGCGCGGCGAAAATGCGCCTGCTCGATACGGTGATCAAGGTCGGCGACGTCTTCCCGAAAACCCCGGTGGTGCACTACGGTGATTCGCGCCTGCTGCCGGAGAGCTTTCGCGGGGCTACCTTCGAGAACACCAGCATCGACGGCCTGAGTGTCCAGGGCGGACGGCTGCACAGCATGAGCCAGCCCGACAGCAGCAGCCTGCGCGACGGTTTCGCCACTTTCTATGCCGGCAAGGTCGACTCGCCCTGGGTCGCCTACTTCGGCGGCGACTACAGCCTGAACAAGCACCTCAGCGTCAGCCTCTACAGCAGCCGCCTGAAGGATGCCTGGGACCAGTACTACTTCGGCACCGCGGCCACCTGGCCGATCTCCGACGAGCTTTCGCTGTTTGCCGGGTTCAACTATTACAAGGCGGTGGACGAGGGCAAGAAGCTGCTCGGCGAGTTCAATAACAACATCTGGAGCGCCAAGGTCGGCGCTACCTACGGCGCCCACACCCTGTCGCTGTCGCATCAGCGCAACAACGGCGACGACGACTTCGATTACCTGCGCCAGTCGGACTCGATCTTCCTCGACAACTCGATCCAGTACAGCGACTTCAACTCGCCGAAGGAGCGTTCGTGGATGGTCCGCTACGACCTCGACATGCAGCCCCTGGGCATTCCCGGCCTGTCGTTCATGACCCGCTACGGCAAAGGCAGCGATGCCGACTACAGCAATGCCAACGCGGTCTACATGCGCCGCGACGCGGACGGCAATCCGCTGACCGACCAGCGTCGCTGGGAACGCGATATCGAAGCCAAGTACGTGGTGCAGGGTGGCACCCTCAAGGACCTGTCGCTGCGCATCCGCCAGGCCACCGTACGCTCCAGCAGCTTCGAGTCCGACCTGGAGGAATTCCGCCTGATCGTCGAGTACCCGCTGGCCATTCTTTAAACCTTTGCGCCGGGCGGGTGCGAGGCCCGCCCGACGTTAAAACTTCTTCACAGACGCCCATCTTTCAGAACTGTAATATCGCCCTCACCTTCTCGTCAGGTTGGCCTTCGTATACTTGCCCCCATGCCCGAGCCGACAGCGCTTCGCTAGCGGCCAGCCACTTGCGGGAGATCATGTCTTGAAGCCTGCCCACCTGACTCCGCCTGGCCAG
Organism: Pseudomonas sp. B3G-3; assembly: GCF_028640915.1. Taxonomy (NCBI): domain Bacteria; kingdom Pseudomonadati; phylum Pseudomonadota; class Gammaproteobacteria; order Pseudomonadales; family Pseudomonadaceae; genus Pseudomonas; species Pseudomonas sp. B3G-3. The sequence continues at coordinate 169,003 of NZ_JAQZAB010000110.1, forward strand.
CCCAGCACGCTCCCCAGCGATAACGGCAGCGAACGCGCCAGGCATGCCCTGGAACAATTCTGGCTCGGCCAGCAACAGTACAACGGCGAAAAGAACCACAACGACGCAACCAACACCGCCCCCCCCACAGAACCCCAGGGTCCCAGGCATGCACAGCCTCCCGCTGACGCCGGCCCACCCCGAGCACATTCATCTCTGAAGCGTTTTTTCGAATGCTCCTTTGGAAAGAGATGAATTTTTAGCGTCCCGCATGGGGCGCTTTTTTTTGCCCCGACTCCCCCTGTAGCCCGGTCACACAGTCGATGTAGCCGCTGCCGAAGGCTGCGATGGTCCGGGCCACGCTGGTCGCAGGACCTCCTGCGCGTCCAAGAGCAGCGCCCGCTTCGCGGTCGATCGCAGCCTCGCGGTGCTCGGCAGCGGCTACGGGGGGTAACCCGATAGTTCGGTGCACGCGATCGGTGTAGCCGCTGCCGAAGGCTGCGATAGGTCCGCAGGACCTCCTGCGCGTCCAAGAGCAGCGCCCGCTTCGCGGTCGATCGCAGCCTCGCGGTGCTCGGCAGCAGCTACAGGGGGTAACCCGATAGTTCGGTGCACGCAATCGGTGTAGCCCCTGCCGCAGGCTGCGATAGGTCCGCAGGACCTCCTGCGAGTTCAAGAGCAGCGCCCGCTTCGCGGTCGATCGCAGCCTCGCGGTGCTCGACAGCGGCTACAGGGGGTAACCCGATAGTTCGGTGCACGCAATCGGTGTAGCCGCTGCCGCAGGCTGCGATAGGTCCGCAGGACCTCCTGCGAGTTCAAGAGCAGCGCCCGCTGCGCGGTCGATCGCAGCCTCGCAGGCTCGGCAGCGGCTACAGGGGAATAGCCCCAATGGGCCCGGTCATGCAGCGGCGACATCAAAGCCAGATGGCATCCCAGAGGGGATAGTCGCCGGGACGTTGAACAAGCCCTGCTCGTACCGGGTTGAGAATGATGTAGCGGGCGATGGCCTTCAGGTCTTCTTCCTTGCGCAGAGCGCGATCGTGATACCCCTTCTGCCAAAGACGGCCCTGACTGCCGAGGTGTGAATTGATCCGCGTGCTGCTTCTGGATTTGAAACGGCACATCACCTCTCCCAGGGATCTGCCTCGCAGTTCAAATAACCAGTGAATGTGGTCAGGCATGACAACCCAGGCCAATGCACGTACATGATCGGCTTCGTGGACTTGCTTGAGCTGATCAACCACCAGGCGGCCAACGCGGAAGTCGCGAAACAAGGGGCGCCGTTGGTGAGTCACGACGGTAATCGAGTAGACACGGCCGACTTCCGATACCCGTCCTTTGAGTAGACGGTAGCCATTGGAGTGGACCAGCATTCCTTTGCTCTCCATTCAGGTCATCTATCTCAACCTAGCTGCTCATGCTTTTGCTTGCGGGAGCACTCTTTCAGCAGATGTTTCCAGATCCCTGTAGCCGCTGCCGAAGGCTGCGATAGGTCCGCAGGACCTCCTGCGCGCCCAAGAGCAGCGCCCGCTTCGCGGTCGATCGCAGCCTCGCGGTGCTCGGCAGCGGCTAC
>NZ_JAQZAB010000110.1:170576-206329 GCF_028640915.1 Pseudomonas sp. B3G-3
AGTTCGGTACACGCAGTCGATGTAGCCGCTGCCGAAGGCTGCGATAGGTCCGCAGGACCTCCGGCGCACCCAAGAGCGGCGCCCGCTGCGCGGTCGATCGCAGCCTCGCAGGCTCGGCAGCGGCTACAGAGGTGCAACCCGATAGTTCGGTGCACGCGATCGGTGTAGCCGCTGCCGAAGGCTGCGATAGGTCCGCAGGACCTTCTGCGAGTTCAAGAGCGGCGCCCGCTTCGCGGTCGATCGCAGCCTCGCGGTGCTCGGCAGCGGCTACGGGGGCCACATAAACAAAACCCCGCCTGCGCATGACGCAGGCGGGGTTGGGTGAGGCCTATCGCGGGTCAGTCGTTCAGCAGGTCTTGCAGCTCCTGTTCTTCCTCCTTGCGGTGCGCCCAGTGGTACAACGCCGGCAGCACCAGCAGGGTCAGGGCAGTGGAGGAGATGATGCCGCCGATGACCACGGTGGCCAGCGGCCGTTGCACTTCGGCGCCGGTGCCGGTGGCCAGGGCCATGGGGATGAACCCCAGCGACGCCACCAGGGCGGTCATCAGCACCGGGCGCAGGCGAGTCAGCGCGCCTTCGTTGACCGCAGCGGCGAGCATCCGCCCTTCTTCGCGCAGGTTGCGGATAAAGGCAATCATCACCAGGCCGTTGAGCACCGCCACCCCCGACAGCGCGATGAAGCCCACCCCCGCCGAGATCGACAGCGGGATGTCGCGCAGCCACAGGGCCATGATCCCGCCGGTCAGGGCGAAGGGAATCCCGGTGAACACCAGCAGCCCGTCCTTGAGGTTGTTGAACATCATGAACAACAGACCGAACACCAGCAGCAACGCCACCGGCACCACGATTTCCAGGCGCTTGGAGGCTTCCTGCAACTGTTCGAACTGGCCGCCCCAGGTGATCCAGTAGCCGGTCGGGATCTGCACCTGGTCGCCGATGGCCCGGGTCGCTTCTTCGACGAAGGAGCCCATGTCGCGTCCGCGCACGTTGGCGCTGACGATCACCAGGCGCTTGCCGTTCTCGCGGCTGACCTGCGCCGGACCGAGCACCAGGTCGACGCTGGCCACCTCCGAGAGGGCGATGAAACCCAGTTGCCCGTTGACGCTGCCCGCGGCCGCCGCCACCGGAATCAGCAGGCGCGACAGCCCGTCGATATCGGTGCGCTGGGCATCGGACATGCGCACCAGCATATCGAAGCGCCGGTCGCCCTCGTACAGGATGCCCGCCTTGCGCCCGCCCACGGCAATCGCCACGGCGTCCTGCACATCGCCGACGTTGAGGCCGAAACGCGCCGCCTTGTCGCGGTCGACATTCACCGTCAGCACCGGCAGGCCGGTGGTCTGCTGCACCTTCACTTCGGCGGCGCCGTCGATCTTCTGCAAGGTCTGCGAAATCTCTTCGGCGGTCTTGTTCAGCACCTCCATGTCATCGCCGAAGACCTTCACCGCGACATCGCTGCGCACCCCGGAAATCAGTTCGTTGAAGCGCAGCTGGATCGGTTGCGACAGCTCGTAGACGTTACCCGGCAGGCTGTTGCTGACCCGTTCGATGTCGGCAATGATCGCCTCGCGCGACTTGCCCGGGTCTGGCCATTGCTCCTTGGGCTTGAGCATCAGGTAGGCATCGGAGATGTTCGGCGGCATCACGTCCGAGGCGATCTCGGCAGTACCGGTGCGGGCGAACACCCGCTCGATTTCCGGGATCTGCGCCAGCAGGGTTTTCTCCAGGGTCTTCTGCATTTCCACCGACTGAGTGAGGCTGGCGTCGGGCACGCGCATCGCCTGCTGGGCGAAGTCGCCTTCGCTGAGGCTGGGGATGAACTCGCTGCCCATGCGACTGGCCACCAGGCCCGAAACCAGCACACTGAGGAAGGCCAGGGCAAAGGCCAGGGAACGATGGCTCATCACCCAGCGCAGCACCGGCTCGTAGCCACGGCGGGCACCGCGCATGACGAAGTTTTCCTCTTCCTTGACCTTGCCGGTGACGAACAGCGCGATCGCCGCGGGCACGAAAGTCACCGAGAGGATCATCGCCCCCAGCAGAGCGATCACCACGGTGAAGGCCATCGGATGGAACATCTTCCCGGCCACCCCGGACAGGGCAAAGATCGGCAGGTACACCACCATGATGATCAGTTGCCCGTAGATCAGCGCCCGTCGCGCTTCCTTGGCCGCGGCGAAGACTTCGTGCAGGCGTTCGGAACGCGTGAGCATGCGCCCGTGGTGCTGCTGGGCATGGGCCAGGCGGCGGATGGCGTTCTCGACGATGACCACTGCGCCGTCGACGATGATCCCGAAGTCCAGCGCGCCGAGGCTCATCAGGTTGGCGCTGACCTTGTTGGTGAACATGCCGGTGAAGGTGAACAGCATGGCCAGCGGAATCACCATGGCGGTGATCAGCGCGGCGCGGATATTGCCCAGGAACAAAAACAGAATGGCGATGACCAGCAGCGCGCCTTCGATGAGGTTTTTCTTCACCGTGGCCACGGCCTTGTCCACCAGGTTGGTGCGGTCGTACACGGTGACTGCGGTCACGCCCTTGGGCAGCGAGCGATTGATCTCGGCGAGTTTTTCCGCCACCACCCGGGACACCGTGCGGCTGTTTTCCCCCACCAGCATGAACACCGTGCCGAGCACCACTTCGCGACCGTTCTCGGTGGCCGCGCCGGTGCGCAGTTCACGGCCGATGTCCACGGTGGCCACGTTGCTGATGCGGATCGGCGTGCCGTCCACGGTGTTGATCACGATGTTGGCGATGTCCTCGATGGACTTGAGCTGCCCTGGCGCGCGGATCAGCAACTGCTGGCCGTTGCGCTCGATGTAGCCGGCACCGACGTTGGCGTTGTTGCGCTCCAGGGCGGTCATCAGGTCGCTCAGGGTCAGGTTGTAGGCCGCCAGGCGCCTGGGGTCCGGGGCGATCTGATAGAGCTTGGCGAAGCCGCCGATGGTGTTGATCTCGGCCACCCCCGGCACGTTGCGCAACTGCGGGGCGATGACCCAGTCCTGGATCACCCGCAGGTCGGTCGGGGTATAGGCCGTGCCGTCTTCCTTGAGCGCGCCCGGCTCGGCTTCCACCGTCCAGAAGAATATCTCGCCGAGGCCGGTGGAGATCGGCCCCATGCTCGCCTCCACGCCTTCGGGCAGTTGTTCGCGGGCCACTTGCAGACGCTCGTTGACCAGTTGCCGGGCGAAGTACAGGTCGGTGCCTTCCTTGAAGATCACCGTCACCTGGGACAGGCCCGAGCGCGAGGTCGAGCGGGTCTGCTCCAGGCCCGGCAGGCCGGCCATGGCCACTTCCACCGGATAGGTGATGCGCTGCTCGGTCTCCAGCGGCGAGTAGCCGGGCATGCTGGCGTTGACCTGGACCTGCACGTTGGTGATGTCCGGCACCGCGTCGATCGGCAGTTTCTGGTAGCTGCCGACGCCCACCGCGGCCATCAGCAGCACCGCCAGCAGCACGATGATGCGCTGCTCGATGGCGAATTGAATGATGCGTTCAAACATGGGAAATCACTCTCCTGGGAAGCACTCGCGAATGAGGCGGATCAATGGCCGTGCTCGGCCGAGCCTTTGCCCAGTTCGGACTTGAGGATGAAGCTGCCGGAGGTCGCCACCTGGGCCCCGGCCGGCAAACCTTCGCGGATCTCGACGAAGCCGCCTTCGCTGCCGCCCAGCACCACGGGCGTGGCCTGGAAGCCGTCGGCGACGCGCACGAATACCGAAGGCTTGTCCTCCACGGTCTGGATCGCCTCTTGCGGCACGGTGACACCGGCCTGGTAGGTGTCGGTCGCCACCTGCACCGAAACGAACAGCCCCGGTCGCCAGACATCGTCCGGGTTGGGCACCGTGACCCGCACCGTGGCGGTCCGGGTCTGCTCGCCCAGCAGGCTGCCGACATAGGTCACCGTGCCCTGCACCTGGGTGCCCAGCTCGGTGGATTGCACCCGGACCGGCTTGCCCACCCGGACCTTGTTCAGGTCCTTGGGAAACACGCCGAAGGTGACCCAGACCCGGGACAGGTCGGACAGGGTGAAGGCGGCGCTGGTCTCACCGACCACCTCGCCGACGCTCAGGTGTTTTTCCACCACCACGCCGTCGAACGGCGCACGCATCTCATAGCGGTTGCCGCCCGCCAGCACCGTGCTGCCGCTCAGGGCGTTCATTTTTTGCCGGGCGTTGTTCAGGGCGATTTCGGCTTCCTGCAGGGTCTGGCGCGCCAGCAGGTAATCCTGCTCGGCGGAGATCTGGTCGACCCACAACTGGCGCTCGCGCTGGAAGGTGGTGCGCGCCAGCTCGACCCGGCGCTCGGCCGCGGCCAGCTCGCTGCGCTGGTCGGAGATCTGCTGGCTGGCGATCACCGCCAGCAGCTCGCCCTTCTTCACCGTCTGGCCGAGATTGACCGCCACCGACTCCACCACCCCGGCCGCGCGCGGCACAATGTGCGAGGTGCGGTCCTCGTCGAAGCGGATCTCCCCCGGCAGCGTCAGCAAGCTGCTGAGATTGCGCGGGGCGGCCTCGGCCAGTTGAATGTCGGCGGCCTTGATCTGCTCGGCGCTGAGCTCGACCTTGCCCTCTTCCTCGGCATGCCCCTCGCCTTCCGATTGCCCTTCCTCACCTTCCTGATGCGCCTCGCCGTCCTGGTGCGTGTCCGCCTTGGCCGCGGGTTTCGCCTGCGCGGCCACCGGTGCCCCCTGGAACAGGTCCTGCCACATCAACCCGGCCACGCCGAGCGCGACCGCCACGGCCAATGCCAGGGCTGTGCTTCGTTTCTTGTCCATGAATGCTCCTGAAAAAATCGACCCGACACGCCATCCGGTAAACCGGCGCGTCATGAGGTCTGTGGAAAAAAGAAATCGCCGAGCGCTCGATGCAGCTCATGCAGGCACCAGTGGGACGAGCCCTCCTCGACCCGGCCCGGCACTGGCCCGCTGCAATCGGTGACCAGCAGTGCGCCCAGGCACAGCAGGACGAACAACGCGGTTCTCACAGCGTGCGATCGGGGCCGGCGAGATCGCCGTAGATGCGCTCGATGCGCACCCAGGCGTCGGTGGACTGGGCCACCGCGGCGATGTACTGGGTGCGGGCGCTGATCAGCGTGCGCTGGGCGTCGAGCACCTCGATAAAGTTGAACTTGCCCATCTCGAAGCCGCGGGTCGCGGTATCCACCGCGTTTTGCGCGGCCGGCAGGATCACCTGGTTGAACGACTGCACTTCGTTGCTGGCGGTGCTCCACTGATCGAGCGCCAACTTGGTTTCGCTGCGCAGGCGCAGCTCCGCGGCGTTGCGCAAATCCCGGGCCTGATCGGCACGGCGCGCCGCCGACAGCACATTGCCCTGGTTGCGGTTGAACAGCGGAATCGGCATCGACACCCCGACCAGGTTGACCCGCTCACGCACGCTGGCGTCGTACTGGCTGCCCACGCTGATATCGAGGTCGGGAATGCGCTGGGCCTTTTCCAGCCCCAGGGACGCTTCGCGCTGCACCACCTGCATTTCGGCCAGGCGCAGTTCGGTGGTCTGTTGCAGGCGCGCCAGCAATTGCGCCGAAGGCGGCAGCGAGGGCAGCCCGCTGGCCGGCTCCGCGACGGCGCTGAAGTCGGTGGTGGCAGCGCCGGTCACGGTCGCCAACTGCCGATAGGCGTTAGTCCGATCCATCTCGGCGCGACTCAGCTCCAGGCGTACTTCCGAGAGCTGAACCTGGGCGCGGGTGGCCTCCACGGGCGAGGCCTTGCCGGCACTCACCCGCCCCTTGGCCACCGTCAGCCCGCGCTCGGCCAGGGCCAGGGAGCGCCCGGCCAGGTCGCTGCGTTCCTGAGCCCGCAAGGCACCGTAGAAGGCCGCGATCACATCGGCGCGCAGCTGGTTGCGCTGGCGCTCCAGCTCCAGCGCCGCGGCGTCCTGGGCACGGCTGGCGACATCGATACGCGCGCCACGCTTGCCGCCCAGTTCCAGGGTCTGGCTGAGCTTGACGGTGGTGGTGCGCGAACTGCGGCGGGTGTCCTCGGCGTCCCAGGACAACACCGGATTGGGGATCAATCCCGCCTGCTGCCGGCCACCCTGGGCGATGTCGATTTCCCAGCGCGCGGCCGCCAGTTCGGGGTTGTTGGCAAAGGCACTTGCCAGGGCGTTGTCGAGGCTCAGCACCCGGCTCTCGGCCGCCGCGGCTTCCGGCAGCGAGGCACTGGCCAACAACAGGACGCCAGACAATGCCCCGACTATCCAGGCAAGTTTTTTAATGGTGGTTGGCATAACGCTTTCTGGCCCCTTACCGGTACAGAGTGACGGCGGAGGCTGGGCGGCGCGAGGAAATTGAACCGGCACGACGCATCCACACTCCACCCATAAAACAACTAACAGGTGAGTATTTAGTGCCGGCCAAATGTAGCCGTCGGTACTTATCGACAGGGTGGCGCAAAGATTACAAATCCGTTAGCAAACGCTCTGGCACGGGCTTGTGTATTAACATCCGGGCCATCGACCCGAGGGCAAGTGCAATAAACCCACAACTTGAAATATAGAGAAACAACTTCTCCCCGCACGACACTTCGAAAGTTTTAAATCAAGAACTTTGAAAGTTGAATCATCCAGCCCGTTACTTCCAACGAAGTTATTGAACTTCCCCACTGCATTAAACACCGAGGCTAATTCAGCATGCGCATTCTGGTGATCGAGGATGAACCGAAAACCGCCGACTACTTGCATCAGGGATTGAGCGAAAGCGGCTACGTCGTCGATTGCGCCAGCAACGGCGCCGACGGCCTGCACCTGACCCGCCAGCACGCCTACGACCTGGTGATTCTCGACGTCAATCTGCCGGAGCTGGACGGTTGGGGGGTGCTGCAGCGCATTCGCCAGAACAGCAATACGCGGATCATGATGCTCACCGCCCAGGGGCGCCTGGTGGACCGGATCAAGGGCCTGGACCTGGGCGCCGACGATTACCTGGTCAAGCCGTTCGAATTCCCCGAGCTGCTGGCGCGGGTGCGCAGCCTGTTGCGGCGCAGCGAGCAGTCGCCGACGCCCGATGTGTTGCGGGTGGCCGACCTGGAACTGGACCAGGGCCGCCACCGGGCGTTTCGCGGCAAGCAGCGCATCGACCTGACCACCAAGGAGTTCGCCCTGCTGCACCTGCTGATGCGCCAGAGCGGCGTGGTGCTGTCGCGGACCCAGATCATCTCGTTCGTGTGGGACATGAACTTCGACTGCGACACCAATGTGGTGGAAGTCTCGATCCGCCGCCTGCGGGCCAAGATCGACGACCCGTTCGAAAGCAAACTGATCCACACCCTGCGCGGCGTCGGCTACGTGCTCGAAGAGCGCGACTGAAGCGCTGTAGCCGCTGCCGCAGGCTGCGATGGTCCGGGCCACGCTGGTCGCAGGACCTTCGGCGCCCCCAAGAACGGCGCCCGCTACGCGGTCGATCGCAGCCTCGCGGGGCTCGGCAGCGGCTACAGGGGAACGACCCGATAGTTCGGTGCACACGATCGGTGTAGCCGCTGCCGCAGGCTGCGATGGTCCGGGCCACGCTGGTCGCAGGACCTCCGGCGCGCCCAAGAGCGGTGCCCGCTTCGCGGTCGATCGCAGCCTCGCAGGCTCGGCAGCGGCTACAGGGGAACGACCCGATAGTTCGGTGCACGCGATCGGTGTAGCCGCTGCCGCAGGCTGCGATGGTCCGGGCCACGCTGGTCGCAGGACCTCCGGCGCGCCCAAGAGCGGCGCCCGCTTCGCGGTCGATCGCAGCCTCGCGGTGCTCGGCAGCGGCTACAGGGGTGCAACCCGATAGTTCGGTGCATGCGATCGGTGTGGCCGCTGCCGCAGGCTGCGATAGGTCCGCAGGACCTCCAGCGAGCTCAAGAGCGGCGCCCGCTGCGCGGTCGATCGCAGCCTCGCGGTGCTCGGCAGCGGCTACAGGGGAACAATCCAATAGTCCGGTGCACGCGATCGGTGGGGCCCGATACACCGCCAGGGAATCAATGAACGTGCTCTTCGTGCCCCTGTTCGTGGAAGCCGGCCTGTTCGACCTGGACCGTCACATGGGAGATATCGAAGCGCTCGTGCATCAGCTCGGTGACCTCGGCGAGGATCTGCTGTTCGCTGCGCCGCCCCAGGTCGGCCACCAGGTGTGTGCTCATCACGTTCTTGCCGCTGGTCAGGGCCCACAGGTGCAGGTCGTGCACCTCGGTCACCCCGTCGATGGCGCGGATGCCCTGCTCGACCTCATCGATATCGATGCCGTCCGGCACGCCTTGCAGCAGCACGTTCATGCTCTCCCTGAGCAGCATCCAGGTGCGCGGCAGCACCCAGAAACCGATGGCCGCGGCCACCAGCGAATCGACCCAGCCCCAGCCGGTGTACATGATCACCAAGGCTGCGACGATCACGCCGATGGAGCCGAGCATGTCGCTCCACACTTCCAGGTAGGCGCCCTTGACGTTGAGGCTTTCGGCGCTCGCCGAGGCCAGCAGGCGCATGGAGATCAGGTTGACGATCAACCCCAGCACCGCGATTACCAGCATGCCCATGGACTGGATTTCCGCCGGCGCGGACAGGCGTTGCCAGGCCTCGAACAGGATGTAGAAGGCGACCACGAACAACAGGATGGCGTTGAACGCCGCGGCGAGAATCTCGAAACGTGCATAACCGAAGGTGCGCTTGCGATCGGCCGCGCGCTTGCCGACCTGGATCGCCACCAGGGAGATCGCCAGCGCCAGCGCGTCGGTCATCATGTGGGCGGCATCGGACAGCAGCGCCAGGCTGCCGGTGATAAAGGCGCCGATCACCTCGGCGATCATGAAACTGCCGGTCAGCCCCAGGGCCATCCATAACGTGCGTTCGTGTCCGGCCCGAACCTGTCCGTGACTGTGTCCTGCGCCCATGAAAGCCCCCGCCTGTGAAAATCGTCGTGGCTGATGATAGCCGGCCTGGGCAGCGCCCCCCGGCAAAATGACGCAATGGTCATGCCGCTGCCATCTGAGCGTTATGCGTAACGGCTTTCAGCGCCCCAGGCGCGCCATCACCGCGAGCATGCCCGGGCGCTGGGCAGCCCATTCCTCGCGGGTGATGCCGAGCAGCATCACATCGATGCGCTGGCCGTCCTTCTCGACGTTCTGCCGGCGCACGCCCTCGAGGGTGAAACCGAACTTCTGGTGCAGGCGGATCACCGCCTGGTTCAGCGCCAGCACTTCGCAGTTGAGCTTTTCCAGGCCGGCCGCGCCAAAGGCATGGTCGAGCAACCAGAATTCCAGCTGGCTGCCCAGGCCCTTGCCCTGCAAGCCGCTGTCCAGGTAGAAGGCCCAGTCGGCGCTCTTGTGCAGGGCATTGATCGCGTTCAGCGACACCACGCCGCAGGCGACTCCCTCTTGCAGCACCACGAACACCGACTGCCGCGGATTGCCCACCAGCGAGTCGAGCCAGGCACGGTGTTCGGCCTCGGAAATCTCGTGGGAGGTGTACATGTACTTGCGCACGTCCGGCTGGTTGCGCAGCTCGCGCACACGCGCCTGCACCTGTGCGCAAGTTTCGAGTATCGGCACGACCTGCATGCGGGGCTCCTGGTCTGAAACGGATGCCGCACAGCCTAGGGGCAACGGTGCCCGGCGGCAATTCAAAAGATCCCGCTACCCGGCGCGGACTTGCGCCGGCGCAGCACATGCAGGCCCAGGCACACCAGGCTGGTGCCGAACGCCACAATCAATATGCCCTGCGGCGTCTCGCGCTCGCGGCGGCTGTCCAGGCATTCCATGGCGTTGGCGCATTGCGCGATGCACAGCTCCTCGCCATCGAGGGTGCAGCTCAGCACCGCATCGCGCAGGTGGGTGAAGCTCAGCGTGCGCCCCAGGATCTGGTCATGGCCGACGTTCAGATAGGTGATGCCACGAACCACCTTGAGCCGGGTGTATTCGCCACTGTCCGCGTCCTCTATCAGCAGCCCGCCACGGTCGGCATACAGCACCTTGCCGCTGAGGGATTCAACGTTGGCACCGTCCAGCCCATAGTCGACAAAATTGAAGATCCACAGATGAAGCAGGGTCATGACCAGGCCAATGGCAAAGGACAACCATGCCGCCTGCAGCAACGGGGGCAGCGTGGAGAAATCACGCAGGGAACAAAGGACGGACCGGATCAAGGCAGCTCCCGAAAACTGGCGCGTGGACCGCGCGCTTTTTTTCGAGAGATTAGCGGGTAAATGGGCCTTGGCTAAGCACAACATTCAACGGTATTGCCCGGGTTAAACCGCAGGCTGGCGGCGAAGGCTCTAGCCCGCGCGCGCCGGCGCCTGCAGGTATTTCCGGAGGTGAAATTTTTCCCCTGTGGGAGCGCTCGCCTGCTCGCGAAAGAGCCTCAGGACCCCGCACAAACCCCAGGCACCGCATTCCCCGTCAGCCTCGGCATACGCGCCCCGAAATACCCGGCGCTGATGACCCCGACCGCACCCATCACCGCGCAATACATCACACAGATCCACGGGCTCCAGGGCATCAGGCCGATCAGCAACAAGGGCGTGGTGCTCGCCCACAGCGCGTAGGCGATGTTGTAGGTAAAGGAGATGCCGGACACGCGGATCCGCGCCGGAAACAACCCGACCATCACCGACGGCACCGCGCCCACCACGCCGCAGCCGAGGCCGGCGATGGCGTAGGCCAGGCCGACCCAGTCGCCGCCGCCGATCAGGCAGCCGTAGAGCAGGCCGATGCCCAGCGGCAGCAGCAGGCTGTAGAGCATCACCGTGCGCCAGGCGCCGATGCGGTCGACGACCAGCCCGGCCAGCACGCAACCGAGATTCAGGAACACGATGCCCAGGCTGCTCAGGGCGAAGGTGTGGCTGGCGCTCATGCCGAAGGTTTTCTGCATCATGGTCGGGGTGATGACCACGAACACCACCACCGCGGAGGTCAGCACGCAGGTGAGAATCGCCGCCGGCAACAGCGCCAGGCGATGCTCGCGCAGCACGGTGCGCAATGGCAGCTCGACGGCGCTGTCGCGCTGCTCCTGCATGGCCATGAACACCGGGGTTTCGCTGAGCCAGCGGCGCAGCCAGACGCCGATCACGCCGAACACCCCACCGAGCAGGAACGGATAACGCCAGGCGTGATCGAGGATTTCCGCCGGGGTGAAGAGTTGCGCCAGCAGGGTCGCGGTCAGCGCGCCGATCAGGTAGCCGAAGGTCAGCCCGGCCTGCAGAAAGCCCAGGGCATAACCGCGATGGCCGGCCGGCGCATGCTCGGCGACGAACACCCAGGCGCTCGGCACCTCACCGCCCACCGCCGCGCCTTGCAGCACCCGCAGCGCCAGCAGCAACAACGGCGCGAAATAACCGATCTGCGCGTAGGTCGGCATGATGCCGATCAGCAGGCACGGCAGGGCCATCATCAGGATGCTCAGGCTGAACACCTTCTTGCGCCCCAGGCGGTCGGCGAAGTGCGCCATGAGAATGCCGCCCAGCGGCCGCGCCAGGTAACCGGTGACGAAGATCCCGAAGCTCTGCAACAGTCGCAGCCACTCGGGCATTTCCGGCGGGAAGAACAGCTGGCTCAGGGTCAGGGCGAAAAATACGAAGATGATGAAATCGTAGATTTCCAGGGCGCCGCCCAGTGCCGCCAGGCCCAGGGTCTTGTAGTCGGACCGGGAAAACGGCGCCGGCCGCGCGTCAGGGGAAAAGGACATAAAGCCACTCGATCTTGGGCAGAATTCAAGGCGCCCATGGTCTACGCAAACGCCGCGAGGGACAACTGCAACACCCTCCTGGGTCGGTTTTTAGGGTTTTCCTGTGCATTGAATCGGCGCCGCGGACGCCAATAATCGGCGACTTTCCCACCCGCAACAGGAAAGCCGCCATGAGCATCCATACCCGCAGCAAACGCCTGACCGTGCCGCAACTGGTGGCCATGAAAGGCCAGCAGAAGATCGTCTCCCTGACCGCCTACACCAGCCACATGGCGCGGCTGATGGACCCGTTCGTCGATTTCGTGCTGATCGGCGACTCCACGGCCATGGTCGGCTACGGCCGCACCTCCACCCTGGACATGAGCCTGGAAGAGATCATCGGCCACACCCGCGCCGTAGTCGCCAGTACCCGGCTGGCCTGCGTGATCGCCGACATGCCGTTCGGCAGTTACCAGGAATCGCCGCAACAGGCCTACCGCAACTGTGCCGAGGTGCTGGCGCGCACCGGCTGTGACGCGCTCAAGCTCGAAGGCGGGCAGGCCCTGGCGCCGACTGTGGAGTTCCTGGTGCAGCGCGGGATTCCGGTGATGGCCCATATCGGCCTGATGCCCCAGTACGTGAATGTCATGGGCGGCTTCAAGGCCCAGGGCCTGAACGACGCCACCGCCCAGGCCATCGAGGCCGACGCCCGCGCCCATCTCGAAGCCGGGGCGTTCAGCCTGCTGCTGGAAGGGGTGGCGGAAAACCTCGCGCGGCGCATCAGCGACTTCTCGCCGATGCCGACCATCGGCATCGGCGCCTCCCCCGCCTGTGACGGCCAGGTGCTGGTGACCGAAGACCTGCTGGGCCTGGGCGGGCCCCAGGTGCCGCGCTTCGTCAAACAGTACGCCGATGTCGGCGCGCTGATCAGCCAGGCCTGCGAGCAGTTCGCCGCCGAGGTGCGCGACGGCCGCTTCCCCGAGGCGCGGCACTGCTACGGCGTTTGATCGATGGCCCGGGCCAGCCGTTGCACGGCGCCAGCGATGTCCTGGCGCCAGTCGAGGGTGAAGCTCAGGCGCAGGTGATGGCGCCAGAGCCCTTGCTGGCTGAACATCTGCCCCGGGGCGATGACGATGCCCTGGCCCAGCAGCTGTTCATAGACCTGGGCCATATCCACCGGGCGCGTGGCCTCGGCCCACAGGGTCGCGCCGCCGGCCGGGGTGACCACGCGCAGCTGCTCGGCGGCGTGTTCGGCCAGCAGCGCCTGCATCTGGCCCATGCGCTCGCGCAACAGACCGCGCAGCTGCGTCAGGTGCTGATCGACACGGCCGCTGCCCAGCAGCTTGGCCACGGCCTTCTGGCGGATCGGCGACAGGCGAAACGCGCGCTCGAGAAAATGCCGCTGCAAGCGCGCGCCCTGGCCGCGGCACAGCACGTAGCTGAAGGGCGCCTCGGAACCGATCAGCTTGTCGAAGGTGGAAAACACCAGCAGCCGCTCGGGATCGGCGTAATCGCGATACCGCGCCGGCTCCGGGGTGAAGCAGAACTCGCCATAGCTGTCATTTTCCAACAGCCAGATGCCGCGCTCCCCCAGCCAGCGGCACAGCTGCTGTTTATCCGCCGCGGGCATCAGGCTGCCGTGGGGTGTATTCAAGGTCGAGGACAGCAGCGCCAGGCGCACCGGCTCGCGTTGCAGCACCTCATGCAGCCGCTGGCGATCGAAACGCCCTTCGGCATCCAGCGGCAGCTCGATCACGCGGATCTTCGCCGCCTGCAATTGCCGCAGGATCGCCCAGGAACAGGGCGACTCCACCAGGGCGACGCTGCCATTCAGCTCCAGGGCATCGAGGGACAACGCCAGCACCGCGCGCAGGTCGGTGCCAAGGAACACCTGTTCGGCCTGCCAGTAATCCGTGGTCGAGCGGGTGTAACGCTCGGCCAGCACCGTGCGCAGCTCCGCCTCGCCAAACGGCTGGTACAGCGGCGCCTGGGAGCGCGGGTACTGGCGCACCAGCTCGCGCTCGGCCATCAACAGGGGATTGTCCAGGGACAGCAACATCGCCGGCGCATCGCTGCACAGCGCCAGCATTCCGGGCTGGCGGGCGTAGGCATAGACCCTGTCCAGCAAGTGCGTATCCGGCGCCAGCCCTGGCGCCGGCACGGGGCGACTGAAGTAGCCCTGCTTGGGCCGGGCGTAGATCCGCCCTTCATCTTCGAGCAAAGCGTAGGCGTACTTGGTGGTGGAGACCGAGACCTTGAGGCGCTGGGCCAGGGCGCGCAATGACGGCAGGCGCTGCTCGGCCGCGCTGGCGCCGTCCAGCCACTCCACCAGGTAGCGGTAGACGGCCTGATAGGCGAAAGGCGTTTCGCGGCTCACCGCTTCAGGCGCCCTTGGCCAGGGCGATCGCCGCCTGGATCGCCGCGCGGGCCTGGGGGCTGTTTTTCCAGCAGCTGGAACCGACCAGGGCCGAGGCCTGAGTGACGATGTCCAGGGCATCGGCCCGGGCCAGCTGGGCGAGGGAATCGATGCCCAGTTGTTCGAGGCGGGCGACCACGGTTTCGCCGACACCCTTGACCTTGAGCAGCGCCTGGCGTTCTTCGAGCGGAAATGGCATGTACTTCAATCCTTTGCAGTGGGTACCAATTGCCGCATTCTTGCACAGTTTTCGGCCGCCCCAGCCTGAGGCGACCGACCTCCTGACAATCATAAAAAGACTTGAGGTATCGACGTGTCCACAGACATTGAAGACAGCCGTTCCGCCCGTTTTGCCCTGCGCTGCTCGAACTGGGCCGAGCGCTGGTTCCCCGACTCCTGGGTGTTCGCCGCGCTGGCGGTGGTCATAGTCGCCCTGGCCACCATGGCCATGGGCGCCAAGCCCACCGACACCGCCATGGCCTTCGGCGACGGCTTCTGGAGCCTGATCCCCTTCACCATGCAGATGGCCTTCGTGGTCATCGGCGGCTATGTAGTCGCCAGCTCGCCGCCGGCGGTGAAGCTGATCGACAAACTGGCGCGCATCCCGAAGAACGGCCGTTCCGCCGTGGCCTGGGTAGCACTGATCTCCATGGTCGCCTCCTTGCTCAACTGGGGCCTGTCCCTGGTGTTCGGCGGCTTGCTGGTGCGCGCCCTGGCCCGGCGTACCGAGCTGCGCATGGACTACCGCGCCGCTGGCGCCGCGGCCTACCTGGGCCTGGGCGCGGTATGGGCCCTGGGCCTGTCGTCGTCCGCCGCGCAATTGCAGGCCAACCCCGGCAGCCTGCCGCCGTCGATCCTGTCGATCACCGGGGTGATTCCATTCACCCAGACCATCTTTCTCTGGCAGTCCGGCGTGTTGCTGCTGGCCTTGGTCGTGGTCTCGCTGGTCATCGCCTACGCCACCGCGCCCGGCCCGAACTCGGCGCGCGACGCCAAGGCCTGCGGCATCGACCCGAGCTTCAGCATGCCCAAGCCACAACCGCGCACCCGCCCCGGCGAATGGCTGGAATACAGCCCGCTGCTGACCATTCTGCTGGCCTTGCTGGCAGCCGGCTGGCTCTACCACGAGTTCGCCACCAAGCCGGCGATCACCGCGATTTCCGGGCTCAACACCTACAACTTCCTGTTCCTGATGCTCGGCGCGCTGCTGCACTGGCGCCCGCGCAGTTTCCTCGAAGCGGTGGCCCGGGCCGTGCCGACCACCACCGGGGTGCTGATCCAGTTCCCGCTGTACGGCTCTATCGCGGCCTTGCTGACCGTGGTCAAGGGTGTCGACGGCCAGACCCTGGCCCACCATATCTCGACCTTCTTCGTGCAGATCGCCTCCCACGACACCTATGCGCTGCTGATGGGCATCTACTCGGCGGTACTGGGCTTCTTCATTCCCTCGGGCGGCGGCAAGTGGATCATCGAGGCGCCCTACGTGATGCAGGTGGCCAATGACCTGCAATACCACCTGGGCTGGGCGGTGCAGATCTACAACGCCGCCGAGGCGCTGCCGAACCTGATCAACCCCTTCTACATGCTGCCACTGCTGGGGGTCCTGGGGCTCAAGGCGCGGGACCTGATCGGTTTTTCCTTCGTCCAGTTGCTGGTGCACGCGCCGCTGGTGCTGGTGCTGCTGTGGGCATTGGGCACCACGCTGAGCTATATGCCACCCGTGGCGCCGTAATCTTTTGCGGGCGGCTCGTTTCTCTGCGGGAGCGAGCTGGTTCGCGACAGACTGCGCAGTGGTCGCAAAAGCTGCCACCGCGCTTTACCTGGAGAAAATCATTGCCCGGATGGATGCCATCGCGGGCAAGACTCGCTCCTACAGAAGCAGCCCTACACGCTTTCCAGCCTCCCCCTACTATCTTCTAAGCCCCGTCCCAGAGCCTTTTCTGTAGTCTTTCCGTCATATTCGGTTGCTACCGTGCAGCCGAAATACTTTGTTACGAATTGATCGAAAGGTAATCAGGGACCCGGCATGAGCGACGAACACTCGAAAGACCCAGAACATTCCCAGGCCACTGAGCCCCCCACCGACACCAGCCGCCGGCGTTTTCTCGGCGGCGTGGCGGTGCTGGGTGTCGGCGCGACGCTCAGCGCCTGCGGCCATAACGACCCGGCGCCGGGCAAACCGGTGGAACGCCCGCTGTCGCCCGCCGAGCTGGACCGGGCGCTGCGCGACAACGTGAAGAACGTGGTGGTGATCTATGCCGAGAACCGCAGCTTCAACAACCTGTTCGCCGACTTCCCGGGCCTGGAAAAACCGCTCTCGGCCCTCAAGCCCGCCGACTATCAGCAGCGCGACCGCGACGGCAGCCTGTTGCAGACCTTGCCGCCGGTCTGGGGCGGTGTCGCCCAGGTCGGGCCCCAGGCCCTGGATGGCGTGACCTACCCGGTCGGCACCCAATACCAGGAACACCTGCCCAACGCCCCCTTCGCCCTCAAGGGCCCCGATGGCCAAGACCTGCCCCTGGGCCTGGTCACCCGCGACCTGTGGCACGTGTTCTACCAGAACCAGATGCAGATCAACGGCGGCAAGAACGATGGTTTCGTCGCCTGGGCCGACTCCGGCGGCCTGCCCATGGGTCATTACGCCCAGAGCCGCTATGAGCTGCGCCTGTGGGATGTGGCCCGGGAGTTCGTGCTGTGCGACAACTTCTTCCAGGGCACCTTCGGCGGCTCGTTTCTCAACCACCAGTACCTGATCAGCGCCGCCGTGCCGTTTTATCCGGATGCGGCCAATTCGGTGGCCAAGCCGCAGATCGCCACCCTGCAGAGCGACGACCCGCTCGACAGCCGTCTCAAGCCGCTGGAGCAATCCCCGGCCAGCGCCATGAGCGGCCCGCCGCAATTCGGCCCGAGCCTGCTGACTCCGGATGGCTACGCGGTCAATACCATGGCCCCGCCGTACTGGCCGACCTGGATCCGCGACCCGCAGCGCCCGGCCTATGCCAAGGCCGACCTGCCCAATGTGCTGGTGCCGCAACGCCACGACACCATCGGCGACAAGCTCTCGCGCAAGGACATCGACTGGGCCTGGTACGCCGGCGCCTGGCAGGTCACGCTGGACGCCTACAAGGATTCGGCGGGGATTCCGAAGATCCCCAACTTCCAGTACCACCACCAGCCGTTCAACTACTTCGCGCAGTTCGGTCCCGAGCAGCCGAACGAACGCAACCACCACCTGCGCGATGCGGGCCTGGGCGATGAGTCGGGCAGCAACCGCTTCCTCGCCGATGCCGAGGCCGGCAAGTTGCCGCCGGTGGCGTTCTACAAGCCCCAGGGCAACCTCAACATGCACGCCGGTTATGCCGATGTGGCCGCGGGCGACCGGCATATCGTGCGCGTCCTGAAGGTGCTGCGCGAAAGCCCGCAGTGGCAGAACATGGTGGTGATCGTCACGGTCGATGAAAACGGCGGCTGGTGGGACCACGTCGCCCCGCCCAAGGGCGACCGCTGGGGGCCGGGGACGCGCATCCCGGCGCTGGTGGTGTCGCCGTTCGCCCGCAAGGGCACGGTGGACCATACGGTGTACGACACCGCGTCGATCCTGCGGCTGATCACCCGGGTGTTCCAGCTCGAACCGCTCGACGGCCTCAAGCAACGGGACGCGGCGATGACCGCCCGGGGGCAGGCGCCCATGGGCGACCTGAGCAATGCCCTGCACTTCCCGGCCTGAACCGGCGGCAGCGGCCGCCCGGGCGGCCGTTTGCGGGTGCAGAAATGAAGATTTATTCCACCTTTTTCCTTGTCACCCGCTACTGTTTCAGGGTGGAACTTACCTCGCCCAGACGAGGCCTACGCTGACAAGGAGCCAAGCATGAAACTCACAGGATTGTCCCTTCCCCTCGCCGCCCTGACCCTGGGCGGCCTGACCCTAAGTAGCCTGACCCTGAGCACCGCAGCCCAGGCCAACGTCGATCTGAAGCTGGGCAACACCCAGCGTGTCACCCAGCTCTTCTCCTACCCCAACAACTGCAACGTGATCTGCTTCCGCAACTGGACGCTGGAACAGACCGTCGAGCACTACCTGACCCAAAGCGTGAAGCGCGATGGCTACAGCACCGCCAAGGTCAAGGTGAAGACCGATAACAACCAGCTGTACGCCAACATCAGCGGTGTGCCGAAGGACTATGGCAAGCCGCTGACCGCCCTGCTGGATGCCGGCGACCTGGCCTACAAGGGCGCCAGCAAACTCAACAGCGACGGCAAGTGGACCTACAGCTGGTACCTGTTCCTACCCCTGGGCATGGCCCTGGAAAACCGCAAGAGCGTCGAGCTGCTGCACTTCCCGCCGGACTACTCGCTGACTCAAGCCCAGGACTACCTGAGATCGGCCACCACCGACCGCTGGGCCACCCTGCTCACCACCAATGGCATTCCCACCGAGCAGACCCCGGGCTACCAGACCATCATCGACATCGCGCCGATCGCCGCCCCGGCCACTGCCGGCAAGGACCTGGAAGGCGTCTACGGCTACTTCCAGGACTACCAGACCACCATGGTCAAGCAGGTCAGCCAGAACGCCAGCGGCGGCGCCCTGCCGATGGTGGCCTTCGGCGCGCCGGTGCGTAACTGGATCAAGCAGCAGTACGGCGCCACCGTGAGTGTGCTGGGCCTGGCGCAGATCAGCCCGAGCGCGGGCCTGAAGGTGCCGGTGCTGGGTTCCAACCACCCGAGTTACATCTGGTACGCGGCGGACCCGGAGAACTACGACGGTGACGAGGCCAAGGCCGATGCGGCCGGCTTGAAAGTGATGGGGCAGGACCTGAGCGCCGCCTGCTGGCAGGCCGGGATGGGCAGCAAGCCGGGCAGCGATCCGGCGGCACAACTCAAAAGCTGCACACAGAACTGGCAGGTGGCCAACAAAGAGCAGACCTGCGCTCTGTTCTACACCTCGATCCGTAAACTGACGCCGGAGCAGGCCCAGGCCAAGTGCACCAGCGAGCCGGTACAGACCCAGCTGAAACAGTTGAAGGCGCCGGCACCGTCGATGAGTACCGAGGCACCGCCGCATATCTGACGGATAAGCGGTAACGGCTACATCCCCATCGCGAGCAAGCTCGCTCCTACAGAACGGCACATCGCCCGTAGGAGCGAGCTTGCTCGCGATGGGTTTTCAGCGCCTCAGAGCGCCCCGACCGGACGCAGGCGGTACTGCGGCGGCAGTTGCTCGAAGCCACTGATGGTGGCGTTCAGGCTCTTCCAGCGGCCGTCCTTGATGCCATAGATGCAACCGTGGATCGACAGGCTCTGCCCGCGATGCCAGGCGTTTTGCACGATGCTGGTGTGGCCGACGTTGGCCACTTGCTGGATCACGTTCAGCTCACAGAGGCGGTCGACCCGCTCTTCCTCGGTGGCCAGTTGCCCCAGCACTTCGCGATGTTCGTAGTACAGGTCGCGAATCGAGCGCAGCCAGCCATCGATCAGGCCCAACTGGCGATCCTGCATCGAGGCGCGCACACCGCCACAGCCGTAGTGGCCGGTAACCAGGATGTGTTTGACCTTGAGCACGTCCACCGCGTACTGGATCACCGACAGGCAATTGAGGTCGGTGTGCAGCACCACGTTGGCCACGTTGCGGTGTACGAACAGATCCCCGGGCAGCATGCCAACGATCTCGTTGGCCGGCACACGGGCGTCCGAACAGCCGATCCACAGGTATTCCGGCGTCTGCTGGCGAGCCAGCTTGGAGAAGAAGTCAGGATCTTCCTGCTTGATCGCTTCGGCCCAACGCTCGTTGTTATCAATCAGGTCTTGTAGTTCGTTCATGCTGTGAAACCTCAGGATTGATGCGTTGCTATGACAGACGACCGTCTATCGGGGTCACGCGCGTCTATGCAGATACCGCTTATCCACCCCTTTGAATCTTGCAGGGTCTGGTGGGTCCACTCTTTAAGCCCGAAAGTATGAGCAACCGTCATGACTGAATCACGACGTCCCTATGGTGCGCCTCAGCCCGAGCCCATCGACGACAACGAAGACCGCATGGGTTCCATGGAAGAGCTGGACTTCGATGAAGAAGAACCCGGCGCCAGGGTCGGCGACCCTGCTTCCAGCTCTGTGGAGCATCGTACTCCCCACCGGCACATCCATGGCTCCAGCCTGACCGGCAACGCCGATGAGGAGCCCAACGACGATGAGCTGACCCCGGAAAACCTGATCCGCGAAGACGGCGCCCGCTCCGCCCATGAAGCCGGTGAAGACCAGCCGGCCGACTGGGACCTGAGCATTGTCGATGAAGACGATATCGGCGGCGGCAATGGCCTGGACGAAGCAGAACTGGCCCATAGCGACCCGCTGGACGGCAAACCCTGACCCGTCTGCCCTACGTAACGGGTTGATACTTCGTCAATCGACCAGGGTGCAGGCCATCACCAGCGCATCTTCGCGCCCGCCTGTCGCCGGATAGTAATCCCGGCGACGGCCGACCTCGTTGAAACCGTAGCGCTCGTACAGCCGATAGGCGGTCTGGTTGCTGGAGCGCACCTCGAGGAAGCACTCACGCGCGTCTTTCTGGTAAGCACGCTTCATGAGCTCTTCCAGCAGGCGCAGGCCCAGGCCGCGGCCCTGGTTTTCCGGCTTGACGGTGATATTGAGCAGGTGGGCTTCGTCGATGATCACCTGGATCACCCCGTGGCCGACCTGCTGGCTGCCTTCGAACATCAGCCAGACTTCATAGGACTTCAGGGCGTCGGTGAAAATGCCGCGGGTCCAGGGATGGCTGAACGCCGCGTATTCGATTTTCAGGATGGCATCCAGATCCGCCTCGGTGGCCTGGCGGAACGATAAAGCGTCACTCATTGCTACTTTTCCAACGCGCCATCAGCCGACGCATGGCTTGCCAGACATCAGCCTTACGCTGTGGCTCTTCCATTAATAATTCCAGCCCGGGCAGCGCCCAGGCCGAGCCCAGGCCTTCGACCTGGAGTTCACGGTTGTAGGCTTGCGCATCGGCCTCGCCCGCGAAACGTACCGCCGGCAGGCCGATCAGCCACAGGCAGACGCAAGGTTCTTCTTCGACCCGCGCCCCGACAAAGGCCTGGACGAAATCCCGCGCCGCGTCCGGCCCCTGGTCGAGGTTGCCGCGTGTCAGCATCGGCCAGCGCACCGGCTCGGCGAGGATCTGCGGGCTGTCCGGCAGGCCGGCGGCGCGCAGCATGTCCTTGAGCAGCAGGTAGGCCGGGTCGCGGCTCTGGAAGGCTTCGCCTGTGGGTAACTCCACCAGCAGCAGGCAACGGCCGGCGCGCAGCAATTGCAAGGCGAAACGCGGTGGCGGTACGGGCGGGGCCTTGACCGGTGCCGGGGCCTCCTCCGCCTCCTCCACGGGCTTGCTGACCGGACGAACGGCAGCGCTGCCGGGACGCGGCACTTCGATTTTCGGTCGTTCGGCAGGCTTGGCCACAGGCTCGGCAACCGTTTTGGCCACAGGTGCAGGGGCTGCCGGGGCCTCGACCACGGGCTCGGCAATCACCAGCAACTCGGGACGGGACGGCGCCGCAAAGGGCAATTCGGTGCGCGGCAGCCAGCTGACCACCTGCATGGCGGACAGATAAGCGCGACGGCGGGACTCGATAAGCAAAGGTCGGCCACTTGTGGATAACTGAAGTGGGGGGATTCTACCGTCCTTCGTCGAAGATCGCCCGCAGTTGATTCGCCACAAAAAACGCCCGTCCAGCCCATGACAGGACCGAGGGGTGAATCGTCAGCCTTCCGATGCAGTACAATCGCCGCTTTTCATTGCCAACCAGCCGGCCATTCCGATGATCGAACCCAAGCGCGTGTTGCGCGCCCTCGCCGAACACTGGGCACTTCTGGAGCCACTGTGCGAGCACTTCGACCAAGGCACCCTGAGCCTCGCCGAACTGCGTTCACAGCTGGCCGCACAGCAAATTGACAGTACGCCACAGGACATTACCAGCCTGCTGGATGTATGGATCCGCCTGGATATCCTGGTTCCGGTGGCGAAAAGCCCGAACCGTTTCGAGCTCAACGCGCAGATCCACGACTTCCTCGCCTACCTGCGGCGCGAGCACCGCCTGGGCCTGTGCCTGGAAATCGAAGCCTACCTGCGCCACCTCGAGCGCCTGGCCGGTTATATCCAGGACGCCTTCGACATCCGCGACGGCCACGACCTGGCCCGCCAGCTGCGCCTGCTGGACATGCGCGTGCGCGATGTCCTGAAAAAGCTCGCCAACGACGAACAGGCCCTGGTGGCCGTCGCCGAGCGGGCCAAGACCAGCGACCGGCAGATTCCCCTGCGCCAGCGGTACGCCGAGGTACTGGCCACCTGGGACGAATACGTCGAACCGATGATCCAGCTGGTGAACGCCGACGGCGCCTTCGAGCAAGGCGTGCGCAAGGTCGAGAACGTGCTGCTGCGCATGCTCACCGAACAGCAGCGCCTGGGCCAGCTGGTGGACGACGACATGCTGCTGCGCACCCACGCGCGGATCCTGGAAATGCAGACCAGCGCCCAGCTGACCCTGCGTCACGCCCGGGAACTGCTGTTGCCGCTGCGTGAAGAAGCCCGCCGGCACAACGCCGTGACCCGTGGCGCGGCCCTGGCCCTGTCGGCCATCCGCCGCAAGGGCATCGACGCCGTGCCGCAAGCGGCCATGCCGCTGTTCACCCGCCCGCAGAGCACCTTCCTCGGCAGCTCCGGCCAGGTCGAGGCCTATGTCTACGCCCTGGCCAGCTTCGAGCCGAAGCCGACGCGCTTCCCCAAGGCACACAAGAGCCACAAGGGCGGCGATGCGCCACGGGCGCCGCGCACGGTCCGCGAGATGCTCGACCGCTGCGAAGACGCGCTGCCGATGCCGGACCTGATGACCTGGCTGCTGGAACAGGAACCGGACGGCGCCACCGACGAGCTGCTGTACTGGTTCTCCCGCCTGTCGCGGGAAAAACGCTTCAAGCGCGAGCGTCTGGAACGCCGCGACTACCACACCCACGAGCACCAGGTCAGCCTGCGCTCCTTCGCCCTGCTCTCGGCCCGCGATGACGTCACCGAGAATTCTGCGAGCACTCCCCATGCATCTTGATCTTTCCGAACTGTCCCAGCTGGCGCCGATCTTTCGCGAGCTGTTCAAGGGCTATCACATCAGCCGCCGTGACCCGGAGCTGTATTCCCAGCTGTCGAACTTCCAGGACCAGTACCGCACCCTGTTCAAGGCCCTGGGCTTCGAACTGGTGTGCGACACCCGCGGCTTCTACTACTTCGTGCCGGAGAACGCCGCCGCCCAGGTGAACAAGACCGCCCAGCGCCTGGCGCTGTTCACCTTCATCCTGGTGGAACACCTGGCCGACCAGGGCCGCGACCCGGTCGCCGTGCTCGACGGCGGCAGCCTCGCCCGCGACGAACTGCCGTCGTTGCTGGAGAAGTACCGCGACCTGTTCATCCAGGCCGAAGTACAGACCCATGAAGAACTGGAAGAAAAAATCATGCGGCGCATGACCCAACTGGGTTTTGCCGGCGAGGAGCCGGGCATCTACCGCTTCCTGCCGCCGATGCACCGCTTCCTCGATGTGTGCCTGTCGGTGCAGCAGGACCGTGACCTGGCCGCCAGCCTGCACAGCGTGCTGCCGTTGCCGACGCCGGTGCTGATCGACGAAGACAGCGACGAAAAACTGCTGCAGACCGACGATCCGCTGGACCTCAGCGAATTCGTCGAGTCCGAAGAAAGTGAAGAAGACGCACTGGCCCGCGCCATTGCCGAAGAACAGGAGCTCGACGCATGAGCAAGGAACGCTACGGCATCCGCCGCTTTGCCCTTTTGAACACCGCCGGCTACAGCCTGGGCCTGTTCCCGCTGGAAGAGCCGCTGTCGGTCTACGGCGCGAACAACCTGGGCAAGTCGGCTTCGATCAACGCCCTGCAATTCCCGATCCTGGCGCGCATGTCGGACATGAGCTTCGGCAAGTACAGCCTGGAACAATCGCGGCGTTTCTACTTCGCCACCGATACCAGCTACATCCTGGTGGAAGTGTCCCTGCCCCATGGCCCGCACGTGATCGGCGTGGCCGGACGCGGTCCGGGCGGCAGTTTCGGTCACCAGTTCTTCGCCTATGCCGGCTCGCTGGACCTGGCGCATTACCAGAAGGACGACACCTGCCTGCGACTGAAGGAGCTGTTCACCAACCTTGAGCGCCAGGGCCTGAAGGCTTATGAACTCAAGCCAGATGAACTGCGCCGCTTGCTGGTGGGCGGGCATACCTCGATTCCGCTGGACCTGACCCTGATCCCGCTGCGCTCCACCAGCGAACAGAGCCTGAAAACCTTCCGCGCGCTGTTCATCAACCTGCTGCACATGCGCGAAATCACCGCGGCCAAGCTCAAGCAGCTGTTCCTCGACGCCTTCGAGCACAGCCTGCGCTCCGGCAGCGTCGACTACATCGCCGCCTGCGAAGAAGCCTTCCGCGATGTGCGCCGCATGGAGCAGGACTACAACTCGCTGGTGGCCGCGGGCCCCCTGGTGGAAGCCCTGGGCAACGGCGTGAAGCAGCGCGACATCCTGCGCGGCAAACTGCATCGCCTGTCGCCGCTGCTCGATTCGCTGCTGGGCACCTGGTCCGACTACGCCAGCGCGCGCAAGGAAGAGCTGACCGTCCAGGCCGAGCACTACCGCAACGAACAGGACGCGCTGCAGAACGACCAGCGCAGCAGCACCCAGGAAATGATGCGCCTGGAACGGGAAATCACCGGCACCCAGCGCTGGCTCGGCGAACTCTCGGTGCTCAAGCACCGCTTCGCCCTGGTGGACGACGTCAAGGTCCTGGAGCAGCAACTGCTGGCGGCCAAGGATGCCCACGACGAACTGGCCGGCGCTCTGGCCCAGTCCCGGCAGTTCTCCGCCGAAGACCTGGAAGAGCGCTTGCGCGACCTGGAAAAACGTCTGAAGTCGGTCAAGCAGCAGCTCGATAACGCCGACAACAACAGCTATGCACGCCTGCGCGAGGAGTTCTCCCAGCAGGACGTCGAGCGCCTGATGCGCCTGTTCAACAGCCAATTGTTCAGCCTGCCGCTGGGCGAACACGGCATCGCCCTGGACAAGAACGGCGACTGGGTCAAATCCGTGGAGCTGATTCTCGACGGTTTCAAGGGCGAGCGCTTCGAAGTGCCGGGCCTGTCCATCGACATTTCCCACATCGAACCGCCGGCCTTGCAGGCCCTGGCGGACCGCGCAGCGCTGCGCGACCAGAAAGAGCGCCTGGACAAAGAACTCAAGCAGCTGAAAACCCAGGCCGCGGTGGCGGCCGACCGCGCCGCGAGCAAGACCCAGACCGAAGCGCTGTACCAGCAGGTGCTGGATGCGCAGAAAGCCCTGGAAGATTTCCGCCGCGCCCAGACCCTGAGCGCCGAGGAAGGCGAGAAGCTGGAACAGCTGGCGCAGATGGAAGCCGCCCAGGACGAACTCAAGCGCTCCAGCGACGCCTTCACCGAACGCGTCCAGCAGCTGTCGGCCAAGCTGCAACTGGTGGGCCGGCAAATCAGCGACATGGAAGCCAAGCAACGCACCCTCGACGATGCCCTGCGCCGCCGCCAGCTGTTGCCGGCGGACCTGCCGTTCGGCACGCCGTTCATGGAGCCGGTGGACGACTCCATGGACAACCTGCTGCCCCTGCTCAACGACTACCAGGACAGCTGGCAGGGCCTGCAGCGGGTCGATGGCCAGATCGAGGCGCTGTACGCCCAGGTACGCCTCAAGGGCGTGGCCAAGTTCGACAGCGAAGACGACATGGAGCGCCGCCTGCAACTGCTGATCAACGCCTATGCGCACCGCACCGACGAAGCCCTGACCCTGGGCAAGGCGCGTCGCGCAGCCGTCACCGACATCGCCCGGACCCTGCGCAACATCCGCAGCGACTACGACAGCCTCGAGCACCAGCTGGCGCTGTTCAACCGCGAGATCAACAAACGCCAGGTGTCGAACCTGCAGAGCTTCCGCATCGTGCTCGCGCCGAACAAGGAAGCCCTCAAGCACATCGACCAGATCATCCACAGCGCCGGCCAGTACGAGGAAGGCGAGACCCTGTCGGTGTTCGACCTGAGCCAGAGCGCCGAGCAGGACAACAAGAACGAAGAGGCCAAGGAATACCTGGCGCGCCTGGTAGCGGCCAACCATAACCAGTTGGGCCTCAAGGACCTGTTCGAGCTGGCGTTCGAGATCACCAAGGTCAATGGCCAGCCGGTGATCCACACCGATATCGATGGCGCGGCGTCCAACGGCACCACCATGACCATCAAGGCGCTGACCAACATGTACCTGTTGCTGCACTTGATGGATCGCGAGCAGGCCGGGCGCATTCGCCTGCCGTACTACCTCGACGAGGCCGCGGACATCGACGAGAAGAACCAGGCAGCGCTGCTGGAAACCAGCCTGCAACTGGGATTCGTGCCGATCCTGGCCAGTGTGAAGCCGCAGGTCTCGGCCCAGGTCGCCATCGACCTGGAAGGCGGCAGCGGCCCGAACGGTATCTACATCGACGAGGCGGACTGGAAGTACATCCGTCGTCACGATCAGGTCAAGGCCACCCGGAACGTCGAGCCGGAAGCCGAGGCGGAGCTGGACGAGGTGTAACCCGCCCGAAGCCGTAAAACAAAAAGGCCGTGATCTTTCGATCACGGCCTTTTTTGCTTCTGTAGGAACGAGCGGATGGCGATCCGACTTGCCTGCGATAGCGATGCATCTGTCAGATCGCTATCGCGGGCAAGCCTCGCTCCTACAAGGGTTACTTAGCCAATGGAATTTTCGGCGCCCAGGTCAGCCACTCGTCCTCGAATTTGTCGAACAACGGGAAGGTCTGCTCCGGCCGCGCCGGGCTGCCCATGCGCTCGCCATCCGGCGTGGCAAAGGCGATGCCACCCTGGATCAGGGTCTCCAGCGATTCGGTGCGGACGGTTGCGCCCTTGAACAGGCCGATGTCGATACCGAACCCGCTGCTGTTCCAGAAGCGCGTGCCGCCACGCACCAGCGGCGCGTACTTGGGCTCGATCAGGATATGGATCAGGACCCGGTCGGCAGTCTGACCCAGCTCGTAGCCCGTGACCTTGCCCACCGTCACTTCACGGTAGGTCACCGGTACGCCGATCTTCAGCGAGCCCCGACGCTCTGCGCTCAGCACCAGGCTCAGGCCGGCCTCGGCGACCGCGGCTTCCGGTGGCTGGGGCAAGGCGACAAAGCTGGTTTGCGCGCCGAGGTTCTTCGCCGCCGGCTGCACTTCGATGTACTGCCCGGTCACCAGGGTTTCCAGGTTGGCGGTCTTGATCAACCCAAGCTCCGGCTTGACCACCCAGAACTGGCTGCCGACCCGCGCGATACGCTCCGGCACTTCGGTGATCCGGGCCTTGAGCAGCACCGACTGCAGGTCGCCGCTCAGGTCAACGTCTTCGACCTTGCCGACATCCAGGCCCTTGAAGCGGATAGGCGTGCCCGAACGCAGGCCATCGGCGCGATCGACCTTGATGCTGATCAGCGTGCCCTTCTGCGTCGCCTGCTCCTTGTCGGCATACAGGCGGAAACGCGGGATGCGCTTTTTCAGCGGCACATTGGGTTCCGGCGTGTCGAAGGCGATACCGCCGGCCATCAGGCTTTGCAGCGACTCGCTCTTGACCTGGATGCCGCCGGTCAGGCCACCGGTCAAGGTGACGCCGCTGGCGTTCCAGAAGCGCGTCGAACCGTTCACCAGCCCTTCGTATTCCTTCTCGATGTGCACGCCGATCACCAACTGCTTGCGGGTCCGCGAGAATTGGTAGCTCTGCACCGAGCCGACCTTGACCTGCTTGTACAGAATCGGGCTGCCCACCTCCAGCGAACCGAGGTTTTCAGTAAACAGCACCAGGTGCAGGCCAGGGGAGCGCAGGTCCAGCGGCGGCGCCTTGGGCCGCGCCTCGAACTCGCGTTGCGGAGCGCCGCCCTTGTCACCGGGACGCACCGCGATGTAGTTGCCTTTGACCAGGGCCTCCAGACCCGTGATGCCGGCCAGGGAGATCGAAGGCTTGACCACCCAGAACTGGGTGCCTTGTACCAGGTAATCCTCGGCCAAGGGGTCCAGGGTCAGCTCCGCCGTGGCGCTGGACAGATCGGGGTCGACCTTAAGGGCCTTCAGGTTACCGACCTGGATTCCCTTGTACATGACTGGCGTGCGGCCTGCCTGGAGCCCTTCGAAATCGCTCAGTTTGACCTTGACCCGGATGCCCGCCTGCGCCGCGTCGAAGTCTTCGTAGAGACGGAACGGCAGGGTCGGGTCGGTGGGCGGGCTGTCCCGGCGATTCTCCGGGGTAGCGAAGGCGATACCCCCAGCGACGATGCTGGCCAGGGATTCGCTACGCACTTTCACACCGGAGAGGTTGGCGTCGATACTGATGCCGCTGGCGTTCCAGAAACGCGTATGTTTACGCACCAGATTGGCGTAGGTCGGCTCGATAAAGACTTTGATCTCGACCGTGTTCTGGTCTTCGGAGAGCAGGTAGCTTTTCACCTGGCCCACCTGGATCTGCTTGTAGAACACCGGGCTGCCGCGGTTCAGTGAGCCCAGGCGATCCGCCTTGATGGTCAGGTGCAGACCCGGCTTGGCATCCGATAGCGGCGGCTCTTCGGCCAGCGCCTTGAACTTGCGCGCATTCTCGCCCTCGCCCGGGCTGATGGCGATGTAGTTACCCGAAACCAGTGTTTCCAGGCCGGTGATCCCGGCCAGGGTCACGCTCGGCTTGACCAGCCAGAAACGGGTGCTGCTTTTCAGGTATTGCTGGACGTCCTTGTTCATCTCGACGGTGGCAATCACCCCTCTGGTGTTGCCTTCGTCATCCAGGGCCAGGGCCTTGACCTTGCCCACCGACATCCCTTTGTAGACCACTTCGGTCTTGTTGGCCTGGATGCCCTCGCCACTTTCAAAGCGCACCTGGATCTCGATACCCGTCTGGTTATAGGCACGCCAGCCCAACCATCCGCCGATCAGTAATGCGATCAGGGGCAGGACCCAGATGGCCGACCAGTTCGAAGCCGGACGGGTTTTAGCTTTAGGCAAATCACTCATTGTCGTCGTCCGACTCCGTGTTATCCCAGATCAGTCGGGGATCAAAAGTTACTGCGGCGAGCATCGTCAGAATCACCACGCTGGCAAAGGCCACCGCGCCGAGATTGGCCTCGATACTGGCAAGCCGACCGAAATTCACCACCGCCACCAGGATGGCGATCACAAAGATATCCAGCATCGACCAGCGGCCGATGAACTCGATAAAGCGGTACATCCAAATGCGTTGCCGCGCCGATAACGGCTGGTGGCGCTGGACCGAAAACAGCAACAGGGCAATCCCCACCAGTTTGAAAGTGGGCACCAAAATACTGGCGATGAACACCACCGCGGCAATCGGGATCATGCCGTGCTGCACCAGTACGATCACCCCCGACATGATGGTGCTGGGATCACCCTGGCCGAGCGACGTGACCGTCATGATCGGCAGCACATTGGCCGGGATGTACAGGATTGCCGCGGTAATCAGCAGCGCCCAGGTACGCATGATGCTGTTGGGGCGACGAGCATGCACCAGGGCCCCGCAGCGGGTGCAGGTCTGCTCATCGGTATCGGGTTCCTGCCTGTTCAGCTCATGGCATTCGTTACAGACCAGAATGCCCGCATCAATTGCTCTCATGCGCATCCTCCCCCGCCAAGGCATCCCATATCTGATGGGGCGACATGACCACCTCCAGCCACACCTGAACCAATAACAAACTGACAAAACATACCAGCCCCAGGCCGACCGTCATGGCAGCCAGGTCCGCCAGCTTGACGATGGCGACCAATACGCCCATCAGGTAGACCTCGAGCATGCCCCAGTCCCGCAAGTGGTGGTAAATGCGGTACAGCAGCAGGCCGTAACTGCGACCTATGTCCAGGCGAATGCTCAGGAGCACGAACAACTGGCAGACCAGCTTGAGCAATGGAATGCCCATGCTGCAGAGAAACACCACCACCGCCACGCCCTGCATATCGGTATTAAACAAACCGACGACGCCGCTCCATACGGTGTCCTCAGAGGATTGTCCGAGTAGATTGAGCTGCATGATGGGTAAAAAGTTCGCGGGGACATAGAGCAGTAGCGCGGCAATAACCAATGCCAGGCTGCGGTCCACGACATTATGGCGGTGTGCGTATAGCTCGTAACCACAGCGGGGGCACTGGGCTTTTTCTCCGTGGGCCAGCTCTGGCTTGCGCATCAGCAAGTCGCATTCGTGGCAGGCCACCAGGTCATCCAGCGGCAACTCCGACAGCCCGGGGGCGTCAACCGTATCTGACATACAAGGCTCTGGCTCTGAAAAGGCGTGGAGCTATTCTAGAGGTCCGTCCCGAAAATAACTGTGCAAAATTGTTTGGAGATAAGAACCATTTTTCTGCGCACAAAAGACGAAACCCCAATTGCTTTCGCAATTGGGGTTTCGGAATTTAATCTTGACGATGACCTACTCTCACATGGGGAAACCCCACACTACCATCGGCGATGCATCGTTTCACTTCTGAGTTCGGGATGGGATCAGGTGGTTCCAATGCTCTATGGTCGTCAAGAAATTCGGTGTGCCGAGTCGTCTTTCGACGCTTCAGCAAATTGGGTATGTAATAGCTTTGTGTGTTTTCTCGAACTTTCGGTTCGTTTCGTCTTCACACACCGCAACTCGCTCTTAAGCAAATTGCTTGGGTGTTATATGGTCAAGCCTCACGGGCAATTAGTATTGGTTAGCTCAACGCCTCACAGCGCTTACACACCCAACCTATCAACGTCGTAGTCTTCGACGGCCCTTCAGGGAACTCAAGGTTCCAGTGAGATCTCATCTTGAGGCAAGTTTCCCGCTTAGATGCTTTCAGCGGTTATCTTTTCCGAACATAGCTACCCGGCAATGCCACTGGCGTGACAACCGGAACACCAGAGGTTCGTCCACTCCGGTCCTCTCGTACTAGGAGCAGCCCCTCTCAAATCTCAAACGTCCACGGCAGATAGGGACCGAACTGTCTCACGACGTTCTAAACCCAGCTCGCGTACCACTTTAAATGGCGAACAGCCATACCCTTGGGACCGGCTTCAGCCCCAGGATGTGATGAGCCGACATCGAGGTGCCAAACACCGCCGTCGATATGAACTCTTGGGCGGTATCAGCCTGTTATCCCCGGAGTACCTTTTATCCGTTGAGCGATGGCCCTTCCATACAGAACCACCGGATCACTAAGACCTACTTTCGTACCTGCTCGACGTGTCTGTCTCGCAGTCAAGCGCGCTTTTGCCTTTATACTCTACGACCGATTTCCGACCGGTCTGAGCGCACCTTCGTACTCCTCCGTTACTCTTTAGGAGGAGACCGCCCCAGTCAAACTACCCACCATACACTGTCCTCGATCCGGATAACGGACCTGAGTTAGAACCTCAAAGTTGCCAGGGTGGTATTTCAAGGATGGCTCCACGCGAACTGGCGTCCACGCTTCAAAGCCTCCCACCTATCCTACACAAGCAAATTCAAAGTCCAGTGCAAAGCTATAGTAAAGGTTCACGGGGTCTTTCCGTCTAGCCGCGGATACACTGCATCTTCACAGCGATTTCAATTTCACTGAGTCTCGGGTGGAGACAGCGCCGCCATCGTTACGCCATTCGTGCAGGTCGGAACTTACCCGACAAGGAATTTCGCTACCTTAGGACCGTTATAGTTACGGCCGCCGTTTACCGGGGCTTCGATCAAGAGCTTCGCGTTAGCTAACCCCATCAATTAACCTTCCGGCACCGGGCAGGCGTCACACCCTATACGTCCACTTTCGTGTTTGCAGAGTGCTGTGTTTTTAATAAACAGTCGCAGCGGCCTGGTATCTTCGACCGGCATGGGCTTACGGAGCAAGTCCTTCACCCTCACCGGCGCACCTTCTCCCGAAGTTACGGTGCCATTTTGCCTAGTTCCTTCACCCGAGTTCTCTCAAGCGCCTTGGTATTCTCTACCCAACCACCTGTGTCGGTTTGGGGTACGGTTCCTAGTTATCTGAAGCTTAGAAGCTTTTCTTGGAAGCATGGCATCAACCACTTCGTCACCTAAAAGGTAACTCGTCATCAGCTCTCGGCCTTAGAACCCCGGATTTACCTAAGATTCCAGCCTACCACCTTAAACTTGGACAACCAACGCCAAGCTGGCCTAGCCTTCTCCGTCCCTCCATCGCAATAACTAGAAGTACAGGAATATTAACCTGTTTTCCATCGACTACGCTTTTCAGCCTCGCCTTAGGGACCGACTAACCCTGCGTCGATTAACGTTGCGCAGGAAACCTTGGTCTTTCGGCGTGGGTGTTTTTCACACCCATTGTCGTTACTCATGTCAGCATTCGCACTTCTGATACCTCCAGCAAGCTTCTCAACTCACCTTCACAGGCTTACAGAACGCTCCTCTACCGCATCACTTACGTGATACCCGTAGCTTCGGTGTATGGTTTGAGCCCCGTTACATCTTCCGCGCAGGCCGACTCGACTAGTGAGCTATTACGCTTTCTTTAAAGGGTGGCTGCTTCTAAGCCAACCTCCTAGCTGTCTAAGCCTTCCCACATCGTTTCCCACTTAACCATAACTTTGGGACCTTAGCTGACGGTCTGGGTTGTTTCCCTTTTCACGACGGACGTTAGCACCCGCCGTGTGTCTCCCATGCTCGGCACTTGTAGGTATTCGGAGTTTGCATCGGTTTGGTAAGTCGGGATGACCCCCTAGCCGAAACAGTGCTCTACCCCCTACAGTGATACATGAGGCGCTACCTAAATAGCTTTCGAGGAGAACCAGCTATCTCCGAGCTTGATTAGCCTTTCACTCCGATCCACAGGTCATCCGCTAACTTTTCAACGGTAGTCGGTTCGGTCCTCCAGTCAGTGTTACCTAACCTTCAACCTGCCCATGGATAGATCGCCCGGTTTCGGGTCTATACCCAGCGACTAAACGCCCTATTAAGACTCGCTTTCGCTACGCCTCCCCTATTCGGTTAAGCTCGCCACTGAATATAAGTCGCTGACCCATTATACAAAAGGTACGCAGTCACAGAACAAAGTCTGCTCCCACTGCTTGTACGCATACGGTTTCAGGATCTATTTCACTCCCCTCTCCGGGGTTCTTTTCGCCTTTCCCTCACGGTACTAGTTCACTATCGGTCAGTCAGTAGTATTTAGCCTTGGAGGATGGTCCCCCCATATTCAGACAAAGTTTCTCGTGCTCCGTCCTACTCGATTTCATGACTAAGAGACTTTCGCGTACAGGGCTATCACCCACTATGGCCGCACTTTCCAGAGCGTTCCGCTAATCTCAAAGCCACTTAAGGGCTAGTCCCCGTTCGCTCGCCACTACTAAGGGAATCTCGGTTGATTTCTTTTCCTCAGGGTACTTAGATGTTTCAGTTCCCCTGGTTCGCCTCTTGCACCTATGTATTCAGTACAAGATAACCATCTTATGATGGCTGGGTTCCCCCATTCAGACATCTCCGGATCAAAGTCTGTTTGCCGACTCCCCGAAGCTTTTCGCAGGCTACCACGTCTTTCATCGCCTCTGACTGCCAAGGCATCCACCGTATGCGCTTCT
Source organism: Pseudomonas sp. B3G-3 (assembly GCF_028640915.1). NCBI lineage: Bacteria > Pseudomonadati > Pseudomonadota > Gammaproteobacteria > Pseudomonadales > Pseudomonadaceae > Pseudomonas > Pseudomonas sp. B3G-3. Next base: position 204,265 of record NZ_JAQZAB010000110.1, read on the forward strand.
TCACTTGACCATATAACCCCAAGCAATCTGGTTATACTGTGAAGACGACATTCGCCGAAAATTCGCGATTAAACTCACAAATTTTACCTTAGCCTGAATAAACACCAGTGAAAGTGCTATCCAGTCTATCTTTCTATCACATACCCAAATTTTTAAAGAACGATTCTGATAAAGATCAGAAATCAACATTCATCGCCTATCAGCGGAATGCTCATTTCTAAGCTTTAAACGATGGACACCAATCTGTAATGGTGGAGCCAAGCGGGATCGAACCGCTGACCTCCTGCGTGCAAGGCAGGCGCTCTCCCAGCTGAGCTATGGCCCCGTATCGCTACAGGGTGCACCAGTAATTGGTGGGTCTGGGCAGATTCGAACTGCCGACCTCACCCTTATCAGGGGTGCGCTCTAACCAACTGAGCTACAGACCCAATCGTCTTCTTCAATGAATCAAGCAATTCGTGTGGGAGCTTATGAAGCAGCTGATGTCGTCGATTAAGGAGGTGATCCAGCCGCAGGTTCCCCTACGGCTACCTTGTTACGACTTCACCCCAGTCATGAATCACACCGTGGTAACCGTCCTCCCGAAGGTTAGACTAGCTACTTCTGGTGCAACCCACTCCCATGGTGTGACGGGCGGTGTGTACAAGGCCCGGGAACGTATTCACCGCGACATTCTGATTCGCGATTACTAGCGATTCCGACTTCACGCAGTCGAGTTGCAGACTGCGATCCGGACTACGATCGGTTTTATGGGATTAGCTCCACCTCGCGGCTTGGCAACCCTCTGTACCGACCATTGTAGCACGTGTGTAGCCCAGGCCGTAAGGGCCATGATGACTTGACGTCATCCCCACCTTCCTCCGGTTTGTCACCGGCAGTCTCCTTAGAGTGCCCACCATGACGTGCTGGTAACTAAGGACAAGGGTTGCGCTCGTTACGGGACTTAACCCAACATCTCACGACACGAGCTGACGACAGCCATGCAGCACCTGTCTCAATGTTCCCGAAGGCACCAATCCATCTCTGGAAAGTTCATTGGATGTCAAGGCCTGGTAAGGTTCTTCGCGTTGCTTCGAATTAAACCACATGCTCCACCGCTTGTGCGGGCCCCCGTCAATTCATTTGAGTTTTAACCTTGCGGCCGTACTCCCCAGGCGGTCAACTTAATGCGTTAGCTGCGCCACTAAGAGCTCAAGGCTCCCAACGGCTAGTTGACATCGTTTACGGCGTGGACTACCAGGGTATCTAATCCTGTTTGCTCCCCACGCTTTCGCACCTCAGTGTCAGTATCAGTCCAGGTGGTCGCCTTCGCCACTGGTGTTCCTTCCTATATCTACGCATTTCACCGCTACACAGGAAATTCCACCACCCTCTACCATACTCTAGCTCGCCAGTTTTGGATGCAGTTCCCAGGTTGAGCCCGGGGATTTCACATCCAACTTAACGAACCACCTACGCGCGCTTTACGCCCAGTAATTCCGATTAACGCTTGCACCCTCTGTATTACCGCGGCTGCTGGCACAGAGTTAGCCGGTGCTTATTCTGTCGGTAACGTCAAAATACTCACGTATTAGGTAAGTACCCTTCCTCCCAACTTAAAGTGCTTTACAATCCGAAGACCTTCTTCACACACGCGGCATGGCTGGATCAGGCTTTCGCCCATTGTCCAATATTCCCCACTGCTGCCTCCCGTAGGAGTCTGGACCGTGTCTCAGTTCCAGTGTGACTGATCATCCTCTCAGACCAGTTACGGATCGTCGCCTTGGTGAGCCATTACCCCACCAACTAGCTAATCCGACCTAGGCTCATCTGATAGCGCAAGGCCCGAAGGTCCCCTGCTTTCTCCCGTAGGACGTATGCGGTATTAGCGTCCGTTTCCGAACGTTATCCCCCACTACCAGGCAGATTCCTAGGCATTACTCACCCGTCCGCCGCTCTCAAGAGAAGCAAGCTTCTCTCTACCGCTCGACTTGCATGTGTTAGGCCTGCCGCCAGCGTTCAATCTGAGCCATGATCAAACTCTTCAGTTCAAACATCTTTGGGTTTTGAGAAAACCCTAAACTTG
>NZ_JAQZAB010000111.1:0-66468 GCF_028640915.1 Pseudomonas sp. B3G-3
ACAAAGGCTGAGTACATCCAGTTGGTCGAGGTCGCCATCCCCTACCGCAAGGTCACCTGGATCCACGCGATCGTCGCCACCGAAGCTTCTGACGATGGCGCAAGCCAAAGGAAGGCTGATCAAGCAGTGTACGTACGGACGTCAGCCGACTGAGTGCAGGAGAAGCTGCGCCAGTCATGGGCCCGAATTGGTAGGGTGAAGAGAGCTGGCTCATCAGATGCGCACTGGTGGAACAGTAGCGGGAGCGCTTTGGCCAGGTGCTTTGAGAGGCATAGCCGCCGCGACGATGTTCGCATCTTTGATGCTCAGCGGCCGCTTCACGCTCCATTTAAAGTGCGGGAGTGTCACACGGTGCCATGTGTACACAGCAGCGCATGCGCATTCCCGTAGGTTCAGGCTGCGTTAGAAGCTCCACTCCTCGGCCCGGACCACTTTGCAGAACGGCCCGTCAAGAGTTGCATTGTGATGAGCAACGATCTCCTTAGCCGTCATCACTGGCGTATCTGAGCAGGTATGGCCGTCGGCGATAAGTACCGCATCGAAGCCCAGATCACGTGCAACACGGCAGGTGCTGTCGACACAGTATTGAGTCTTCATGCCAGTGATTACCACACCGGTAGCGCCGCAAGAGCGCAGATTGTCAGCCAGGCCGGTCATTTCGAAGGCGCTGGGCCTGCGCTTTTCGAAGATAACCTCTCCTCCCTGAAGCTTCAGTTCCTGCGCAATCAGCGTCAGCGGGCTGCCTGGTTCGATTGGAGATCCTGCAGGCCCGATGTGGCGTGCGAGAAAAATCGGAGCGCCAGCGCTGCGCGCCTTTTCCATCAAGGCATTCACTGTTTCCAACAGTTCTGTGCAGCGCCATGGCTTCTCGGGGCCGTGAACAAGTCCGACTTGGATGTCGAGGATCAACAGGGCGTACATGGGTGCATCTCCTTACGTGTGAGCCAGCGACGCAGAAGCACAAAAAAAGGCCCTGTCCATCGCTGGCGGGCCTTTGAAGTTCGTTCTGCTATTGGCTCACGACACCTCGCACGCTCCGCTTTTAGCGGTCGTGGTGGTGGTAGTCGAGGTGAAGCAATAGTTGGTCATATATCGACGATAGCAATAACGCAGCGAGCAGACAAGCCAACAGCGGTCGCAGAATGCAAGTGCCGCTGTGACTGCCAAGATGCGCTGCGAGAACAACCTGGCTTTCGACAGGTATGTGTAATGAGCTGGAGGACACCGTTGTGGCCCCTCAAGTGTTTCCGGCATCAGAAGTCCAGCGTGCAGAGTAAGTCTGCGGCCGCAGACTCAAGCTTCCGACCACCTTTTCAACCCGCTCGTCCTCCTGCTGTGTGGAGTAGACGACCGTGTGCACTTCCGAACGTCCGCCATCGCTTTGCCGGCTCTCGACTCCACGAAGCCGCAGATCGTGCGCTCCCAGAGCATTCAGCAATTCGGCCCGCATCATCGCTTCGTCCGAAGAGGCACAGGTCAGCGAGATGTTGTAATAGCGCTCTTCTGGCTCAGCCTCGGGGACATGGCGGTCCACCAGCTTGGCCCCCTGGCGCAATAACAGGTTGGTGACCAGGATCAAGCCTGTCACCGTGCTGGCTTCGGCCAAGAAGCCGTAGCCCATCAGGACTCCCACTGCTCCGGTGGCCCAGATAGTGGCTGCTGCACTCAAGCCCTGGATGTTGAGCCCATTGCGCATGATCAGGCCGGCGCCCAGGAAGCCGATGCCTGTAACCACCTGACTGCCCAGGCGCATGTCCGCCCCGGCGTGTAGCAATGTGGGTAGCGACGTATAGGCCGCCGCCCCAAGGGAGACAAGCGCGTGGGTCACAACCCCCGCATAGTTCTGGCGCCACTGACGTTCGACGCCGACCGCGCCGCCCAGCAGCATGGCCAGCGCCAGGTTGATTGCAATGGAGAATTCACTCATGGTTCGTTATCAGGTCCTCTTACTCTTCTTCAAGTTGCTCATCGGGACGCCAGGAGTAAGGGCTGACGGCCAAGCAGCATTATTGCCCCCCCCCGTTCCACCCAGGCAGCGTCTGACGCAATTGTTGGTATCAGCGGCGCGATAGGGCATGGGACAGTCGAGCTTCGGCATGCGGTGCCTTCGACACAGCAAGTAGGGGAATGGGTAGCGTTGGGTGCACACGGATGGCCTACGCCAGAATTGCGCAGGCGTTGCTTCGTATGGGCTCCGAGCTAGATGGCTTGGTGGTGGTGCTGAGCACGTACCACCAAGCCCAGTGCCTGTTCACGCTTGGTGAGTCGAAGGAGCATTCAAGTGTCGTGTTCGAATGAGCGATTCAATTTCCGGAGACAGGTACTCTTCACCCCGCTGGACGGCCAAAATTGCAGCGGGTAAGTGCTGCGGATCGTCCTTCTTGCTAATGATGCCGCGCACCCCGACGCGCCGGATCGCGTCAAGCTGCTCTCCATCATTCAGTATGGTGAACACGATGAGCCCAAGGTTGGGCCAGTGTTTGCGTATGTAGGCGATCAGCATCATCCCGTCGCCAAACAGTCCTTTCGGCATGTAGTAGTCCGTGACCAGAACGTCACAAGCATGAGTGCGCAGTGCTGGTATCAGATCGGTGGAATCATTCACCGCGCACATCAATTGCACGTCTGGAACATCGTTCAAGACATGTGCCAGGCCGAAGCGAATGACCGCATGATCATCGGCAATGATCACCCGCACAGACGTAGTTTTCATATGGTGTTCCCATCGCGGTCCCTGGCGCAGCAGCGCGACAAGGGGCAGCCCGGAACAACAGGCGAGTCGCACGAATCTAGAGATCACACGAGTTCAAAGTGTGTATTAAGGCTTGCGCCACCTGCATGCGGTCCGCTCAATGCGCCTTTGGGGCCGCTCTATTCACTGACAGGTTGGCGTCTTTGCAGCCATTGATAGTTCATCATCGATGGGGCTGTTGATCCATAAGACCTATCAGAATGCGGGCCAGATGAGTCCCGAAGCAGGGCGACCTTATTCAGATACATCTTAGGAATATGGATGACCGCTGTGATGGGAGGTCGCCGCTGCACAGCACAAAAGCGGCTCATCACCTTGGAGCTACTGCCGTGTGGAACGCCCAAAAAAGGTTTAAAGGGACCAAGGGAAGAGAGACAAGGGGAAAGGCCCTACCTGAAATGGGTAGAGCCGCACCGCGTCGGCCCCGGTGCTGCGCAGGGAGGGTGAGCTAACTCAATTCTTCGGGCGATTCTGCCGAGGTGGAGGACTTCACCACCGATGACTCTGCATCGTTCGAGCCTGGACGCGGTCGTTTTGCCTGGTGCCGCTCTTGTGTGCGCCTTGTAGGACGGGTATTCGCCCGCTGCGCCTGCTCCGGTGTGACAGTCCCCACCGGTTCTCCGTTCAAATTCACCCGCGCAGCATTCTCCACCAAGCTTGACCAGTAGCGGGCTCCTCGGCACCAAGTGGCAATGGCCCGCTTCAATTGCTCGGAGGTAATGCCCAGGCGCTCCAGGTGCTGGACGGCATCCTGATAGATACCCACCTTGAGCGGAACCTTAGGCGCTGGGCTTCTCGGGAAGGCTAGAGGGAAGCTCTTTTGCAAGCGCCAGATCGCTTCCATGGCAGGATCAGCAGGTGCCCGCTTTTTCGCCTTGGATTCTGCGGCCTTCGGCTTAGAACGCCGGACTGGCCTCTGCTCAGCAGGCTTGGAGTTTTCAGCTTGCTCCCGTAGACGGTCACGTAATTCGGCCAGTTGTTCAAATCCCATCGCTTATGTCGCCATACTCAGAAAATATTCCAGGACGAGGTTAACCGATCCTCATCGCCGCGGCACCCGGAATGATGCATGACTGGGGCAGAACGAGGGTGCTCGTCGAATCGCATTGTCAACGAGAGTCCGCTTTGGATTGCGCTATATCGGGAGATACGAAAAAAGGAAAAGGTCCCTCGGGCCGCAGCTACTGGTGCAAGCATGTTCAGCCTGTTCAAGAAGAGGCCCGCCCCGCTCGCCTCTACGACGCCTCCTCCCACTCCCAGCGGCTTCACTCGGCCGGAGCCAGCGCTGGCGCTGCTGGGCACACAGCGCCGACAGATGCTGCTGGAGCACATCTGGCAGCGCACCTCGCTGTCCCGCTCGCAATTCGCCTTGCTGTATGGGCAGCCGCTTGAACGCTATGCGGTGCTGGTGCAGCACTTGCCCGCCTCCGAAAGCCACCACCATGCATACCCCGGAGGAATGCTCGACCACGGTCTGGAGATCGTCGCGTATGCGCTGAAGCTGCGCCAGTCGCGCTTGCTACCGGTTGGCACCACACCGGAGGATCAGGCCGCACAAGCTGAAGTCTGGACAGCCGCCACCGCCTACGCCGCACTGCTGCACGATCTGGGAAAGGTCGCGGTCGACGTGCAGGTTGAGCTCGCCGATGGCAGTACCTGGCGACCCTGGCATGGCCCGCTGGCGCAGCCTTATCGCTTTCGCTACCGCGAGGGGCGCGTCTATCGGGTGCACAGCGCGGCGACGGCTCTGCTGTACACCCAGGTGCTGGACGGCAAGATCCTCGACTGGCTCAGCGAACATCAAGAGGCCTGGTTCTCATTGTTGTACGTGTTGGCAGGCCAGTACGAGCATGCCGGCGTGCTCGGCGAACTGGTGGTCCAGGCTGACCAGGCCTCGGTGGCCCAGGCCCTGGGCGGTGACCCGAGCAAGGCACTCGCTGCGCCGAAGCACGCGCTGCAGCGCAAGCTGCTTGAGGGACTGCGCTATCTGCTGAAGGAGGAGTTCAAGCTGAACCAGCCCCAGGCCTCGGATGGCTGGTTGACGCATGAGGCGCTATGGCTGGTGAGCAAGACTGTGTCGGACAAGCTGCGCGCGCATCTGCTGTCGCAAGGTATTGAAGGCATTCCCAGCAGCAACACCGCGTTGTTCACCATCCTGCAGGATCACGGCATGGCCCAGGCCACAGTGGAGGACAAGGCAATCTGGAAGGCGACGGTGACCGCAGACAACGGCTGGTCGCACACATTTACCTTTCTCAAGCTCGCACCGGCATTGATCTGGGATGATGCCGCCCAGCGTCCGGCGCCATTTACCGGAACTGTCGTTGTAGAGGCCACGGGCGCCGAGAATGAGCAAGAGGGCTCAGGCCCGGCCCCCGCGCCGCCGCCCCTGCAGTCAGAGGGTGTGCCGCTCTCTGCACCAGGAGACGCCATCGCCGATTTGCTCAACATGTTCGAGGTGGACGCAGCGCCGGCCAGGCCGAGTGCGCCTGTCCCAGGATCGGCAATGTCCGAAATGACGAGCTCAGTGGCCGCCCCAGATTTCACCGAGAAGCCGGAATCGGAGCCAATCCCGCAGTTGAAGGTCCTCGCATCGGCGCCATCCGCACCGCTGACGCCAGCAACCGCACCTCTACCCCGCTCCACACCAGAGGGCGAAACGCCCTCAGGCAAGCATTTCCTGGCCTGGCTGATCCACGCAGTGCAAAGCCACAAGCTGGTGATCAACGACGCAAAGGCGCTGGTGCATACGGTCGCCGATACGGTGTACCTGGTCAGTCCTGGCATCTTCCAGCGCTATGCCCAGGAGCACCTGCGCGTGGCGGCGCTTGCGAAGGAAGCACAACTCAACGACTGGCAGTGGGTACAGAAGCAGTTTGAGAAGCTGCAAATCCACCGCAAAAACCCTGATGGGCTCAACATCTGGACCTGCAACGTGACTGGTCCACGCAAGTCGCGCAGGTTGCACGGGTATCTGCTGATCGACCCATCGAGCTTTTTCGTGGAACAGCCCCTCAATAACCCCTACTTAGAAGTAGTTGTCGCGGATAACTGACTATGCCGAATCTGGTTTGGCGGCGCCTATCTGCATGAGCATCCAAATAGTCCCCAGTACGACCACCAGCGCACCGACCCAGGCAGTACTGACCAACCCGGACAACTGCAGCGCAATCCCACCGACAACAGAACCCAGCGCAATACCACCGTTGAATCCGGCAATATTCAAGCCGGCGGCTACTGCAGTAGCCTGCGGCGCATGGTCGTGAGAAAGCGCAATGACCCGGGCTTGAAGTGCAGGTACGGCTGCATATGTCAGCGCACCGAGCAAGCCAGTCAACACGGTCATCGGGAGGAGTGAAGTGGCCGACAGTCCAATAGCAGCAAGCACGACGGCCAATCCGACCAAGACTACCATGACGGCATGGTTCGGTCCCTTACGATCAGCCAACCTTCCTCCCCAGATGTTGCCAACTGCTGCCATCACGCCGTAGCCGAGCATCAAGAGGCTGGCGGTGGCTTCGCTGGTATGAGTGACCTGCAGCAGAAGCGGTGATATGTAGGTGTAAAGCGCAAATGACCCGGCATAGGCCATCACAGTGATACCTGCGCCAGCCAGCAATCTCGGATTAAACATAGCCTTCAGCCCGTCCATGGCATTGGACTGATGAGAGAGGTCCTCGCTGGAATCCGGCATGAGGAACAACAAGCCAAGGAAGCCTATCGCACCACTGACTGATACGGCCATGAAGATCACCTGCCAACTCAGCAGACTACCGAGGTAGGTACCCAGTGGAACACCCAGTGCCAAGGCCAGAGTCAGTCCCCCAAAAACGACGGCTACGGCCGCGCCAGCACGGTGGCGTCCTGCCAATTGTGTTGCGACGCTGGAAGCTACTGCCAGAAACACGCCATGGCCCAGGCCCGATGCAAGGCGCGCCACAAGCATTGGCGTCAGCGCGGTCGATAGACTGACTACCGCATTCCCGACAGTGAACAATGCCATAGCCACCAGCAACAAGCGTTTGCGCGACCAGCGTGAAGCCAAGGCAGTCAGACCGGGGGCGCCGACCACTGCACCCAAGGCATAGGCGGTTACCGCAGTCCCTACCTGGCTGACAGTTGTCTGCAGATCGAGGGAGATAGTGGACACCAGGCCGATGGTGACGAACTCGGTGAACCCCAGGGCGAACGCGCACAACGCGAAGACGTAGATGACGAAGGGCATGCGCTCGTTCATGGCTCAGGCTCGCTCTGTAGAGATTGCGGCCAACAGCGGTAGCATCGCTTCTGCCACTCCTGCTGCAGAAGCAGGATTCTGCCCTGTCACCAGCCTTTCACTCACGACCACCTGCGGCTGAAAGTTCGGAGCGGGAATGTGCTTGGCGCCACGTTTTTCCAACGTGTCCGCCAAGAGAAACGGAACCTTGTCGTGCAGGCCGACGGAACGTTCCTCATCGTTGGTGAATACTGAAACATCCTTTCCGTCGACCAGGTAGTGACCATTGGGCAGGCGGATGTTCACCAGACCCGCCGGCCCATGGCAAACCGCAGCAACCACCCCGCCTCGTTCATAGATCAGGGCGGCGATAGAAGCGATTTCTCTATTGTCGGGGAAGTCCCACATCGTGGCATGCCCGCCGGCATAGTAGATGGCTGCATACTTTTCAGGATCAACCGATGATGGGCTCAGGGTGGACTCGGTCGCTCCGCGAAGTACAGGATCGCTCCAGAACGCCGCATTGAGTGGGTCGTCAAGGTTCAAGCCGTCGACATGGGCTTTGCCGCCCGCCGGACTGACAAAGTCAACACGGTAGCCCGCATCAGAAAGGACGCGGTGTGGGTGCGAGACTTCTGAGAGGTAGAACCCGCTTGGCGCTGCCGGCGCACCGGCAGGCCCTTTTCGATCATGGCTGGTCAACACGAACAAGATGCGTTGTGACATTTATGGACTCCTTGTTAGGTGTATGTGTCCGTCGACGGTGCGAACGGAATGTTGCGAATAGCCTTGGAAACAACCATTTTCTGTCAATTGATTTATCCATAGAAGTGCCTAAAATCGACAAACACTTACACCAAAATGGACTAAATAAAGTGCGCAATGATGACCTAGAGGTCTTTGTGCGTGTGGTTGATAGCGAGAGCTTTTCTGCTGCTGCCCGCAGCCTGCAAGTTGCCCCGAAGATGGTCAGCAAGCAGATTGCCAGGCTTGAGGCCACGCTAGGGGTCACGTTGTTCGAGCGAAACACGCGCAGCTTGCGTATCACCGATGAAGGGCGTGCGATTGCCGAGCGTGCGCGTGTAGCCCTGTCTGTACTGGATGAGTTGGAGGAAATCGCGCGTGGTGGAAGTCAGGAGTTGAGCGGCAACATACGCTTGACTGCACCCTCGCCATTTGGACGGAAATACGTAGCCTCGGCGATCACGAAGTTCTGTCGCTTGCACCCTCGCGTTGGCTTTGATCTTCGCCTGTCCGATCAGGTGCAGGATCTGTATAGCGGCGACTTCGATCTAGCGATTCGCATGGGCGAGCTGGCTGACTCACGCCTACTTGCCAGACGAGTAGCAGACAATCGACGCATCCTCGTTGCCGCGCCAGCCTTCATCGAGGCACATGAACCAATCCAACGACTGAAAGATCTGGAGCGCCTTAGCTGTCTGGTGTTTGCCTATCCGGGGCTGGTCCAGAACACATGGCCGCTGCGCAAGGGGCGCCGCGAGAATTCGGTGGCCATCAATGGAACATTCTGTAGCGACAACGGAGAGGTACTGCGTGAATGGTGTGTAGCAGGCCTGGGGATTTCGCTGCGCGAAACGTGGGATGTGCACGACGAACTACGGAGCGGCCAGTTGTTACGTGTCCTACCCGAATGGGAGGGCGTCTCGTCAAGAATCAGCTTGGTCCGAGCGCGTCGCGAACCGGTCCCGCGACGCTTGATCGCATTTAGCGATTTCCTGGTCGCGCAATGGCAAAACGCGCCTTGGGACGAATGACGAAGAGACTCAGCTGTTCGCCCCACTTTGCGCCGGAAAAGCAACGTTACCCGGCCAGGGCATTGCCCTACGGGGTCGGTCAGATCCGCACATTCTCTCAGCCGATCGCAGTCCGTGGAGAGTGCTCCCTGGTTGGCGGTATTTTGGCAGCCAGCTTCCCATCATTGAGAAGCCGCGAGATCTGCTCGGCAACGGTCGAGACCTCTAGCTTCATGTAGGAATTTTTCCTGTGGGTTTTGACCGTCTCGGCGCTGATCTTGAGTATCGCCGAGATCTCTTTCGAGCTGTAGCCTTTGAGGATCAAGCCCACGACCTCAGCTTCGAGCGGCGATAGGATGTCCTCGACACTGCGCATGCCAATTTTGACGCTCCGGGGTGGGGATACGCCGAGTCAGGAGAGAAAAGGATTGGAGGCACCAGCAAGGGCATTGGATGCAATGCGCTAGGTGGGCCAGGTCAACTACATCGTTGCCAGCCTGGTGCGCAGGTGTTCAAACCGCTGCTGACCTGACCATGACTGGACACTTGCCCCGCTTCGGCTGAGGATAGCCCCTGTTGGCCACTGAGACCGACGAACTACCATGAGTTAGCACTATTGATGCGTTTACAGTGCAACATCAGGTGCGCGAGCTACAGTCACCATCTGAAGCACACACCGGTAGGAACAACGCCGTAGGTATGCCACCTCACCATCGTCGCTGGCGGGACGCGCAAGTCGTTGAAGAACTCGGCGAGGCGGCATTCACTCCTACTTGATGCCGACAATCTTAAGCGTCATGACTACGATCATCCCTGGCGGCACCCCATCGGAGTCCTCAATGAGGTTGGCTGGGACAAGGAATTTGGCAGTGCCACCCAACCCCATTTGGGTAACCACGGTCTGGAACGCGGGCGGCAGCTCCGAAACCTTGTTGCCGTTTGCCGCTGCGGGCGAAAGCACTTCCCCAGTTCCCAGCTTTTCCTCGACCTCAAGCAGGATGTCGCTCTGCGCTGTGACGAGCGGTGTCTTTCCCTTATCCACGACTCGATATATGGTGCCGTCCGGCATCTTGACCGCGCCTTTTTCCTTCAAGGCCTCAGCCAGCAGTGTTTTGCTTATCTTCTCGTTCTTCGAGAGCATTGCGGCGTTCAACTGCTTCTCAACACCGGCAAGCTCGGCTGCGAGCTTATCCTGGGGCACTTGCATCGCGTTGGTTAGCTTGTCGTTGAATCCCTGCGCGAAAGCTGGCACATCAAGCATTCTGTCGATGGAGCGGAGTTTTCGACTTTCGTGAGGTGCGCTGTCGCCATACCAAGCGCCAAGGGCGTAGCTGATCAGCACATCCTTGGATGCCTTGGCGTCGATTGTGATGCGCTTGGCGCTTGACGCATCACTTTTTTCACGAGCTGCTGGCGGCAGATTCTGCTTCTCCATCAATTGCTGGTTGGCCACCTGGAGATCAGCTAACGCCTTGCTCTGTCCTTGTCCTTGCTCAGTCAGGTGCTTGTTCTGTGCCTGCAGTTCGGCAATCTGTTGGCGCAAGCCCGCGTTTTCTTTGTCTGATGCCCCAGCGTCCTTGACAGTAGATCCGCTACCGGAAGATTGCTGTTTCGCGTTCAACAGCGCGAGTTCCGCCTCGACCTCCTGCTTCTTTGCCAGCGCTTCATTCAGTTCCCGCTTCAACTGGTCGAGTTGTTTAGCTGAAGGCGATACGGGTGGCGGAGCGAGGGCTGGAGTCGAAGGGCTGGGTGAGCCATCACCTATGATGGATTCCTCCGCCAGCCTGTCCAAAAGGCTGGTTTCGGCCAAAGACGCACTTGCGCCAGATAGCAAGAGCGCACCGCACAGTACAGCACCGAGGGGCTTGCTCATAGCCGGTCCTGCAATGTTTGTGCACGCTGCATCATGTTGATGTAAATGGCATTGTTGATTCGAAAGCAAACCAGCGAAAGCAGCCTGTCGATTTCGGTCTGCATGACCTCTGCCGCCTTGCCGTCAATTGCAGAAGCATTCGCTTTGTAGAGATTGTTGTTTTCGTTGATCGCATTCAACTGCGCCTTATAGGTTTCATAGGCGCCTGGATTCAAGCTCTTGAGCGCTGCAAATTCCTGATAGCACTGTTGGTTTTTATCCGCGGTATCGGCATCTTCGGTGGCGAGGGCGGCGGGACGGGTACTGCAGCCTGAAAGGGCCATCGCAGCGGCTAGAATCGCAGCGCCCACAGGAAGAAATTTCATAGGTTCGTAATCCACAGGATGAATACAAAAAACGCCCGCCGGATGTGGATGGCAAATCGCAGCACTGCACATCTGCCATGTTGACCGCATCGAGTTTGAGGAAGGGCGCCTCTAATTGATCAGTAGGATTGGATTACAGTAGGCAACGGCCTGGATATTCGGAAACATCCTGCTTTTGCGCGGAATGATCCTGATCCGATATGGGAGAGCCTTACTAATTGCGGCAAGGAATCTCTCTGGCGGATCTGGCCTCGGGCAAGCACTTCCTCGCCTGGCCGCACCATGAAGGGCAGAGTTGCATGCTGGCGATCAGCGACGCAAAGGCGCTGCAACACCCCACATCAGGAGTTCACCGGTACGCAAGCGTAGGCACTCCCGCTTGAGCATTGGGGATCGCCGATACCCATAGAGATACTTCCGCACCGGAATCCAGATCATTCCGGCGAATTCTCAAATTCATCCTACAGCCAGTAGCTGTACGGCCAACGCCATGCCTGTAAAAATTCTGGTTGACGACGTGCCGGGGCTGTCCCGCGCGTAATGCCTGACCTTGCCCCTGCCTCGGCACCAGCCCCACCGCATCCAAGTCACTCGCGTGGGACTGGGCCAAGCTGGAGAACCTCAGCGGTTAGAGCTCAACCAACGAATCGCTCGTTACGGATATGTGCAATTGCGCATGTAGTCTCGAATGCGCAACAGGAACATACCGACGATGACCGGGACCCCATTGTTCCGCCAGGAAGCCCTCGACGCCCAGCACGCCACAGACCTGGGCCAGATCGTGCTGATCCGCCCGGCCTCCTTCACCTTCCTCACCTTACTGGCCACGGCGATGGCGCTGCTGGTGGTGAGTTTCTTCCTGTTCGGCAGCTACACCAAGCGCAGCACCGTCAGCGGCCAGCTGGTTCCGGCCAGCGGCCAGGTCAAGGTGCACGCGCCGCAGGCAGGCATTGTGCTGCAGAAGTTTGTCGAGGAAGGCCAGACGGTGACGCTCGGCGAACGCCTCATACTCCTCTCCAGCGAGCGCTACGGTGGCGACACGGGACCGGTGCAGGCCGGCATCAGCCGCCAGTTGGAGCAGCGCCGCGATTCCCTGCGCGACGAGTTGGATAAGCTCCGTCAACTGCAGGAGGACGAGCGCGACAGCCTGACCAGCAAGGTCGCCAGCCTGCAGCGCGAGTTGGCCACCCTCGCCGCGCAGACCGATAGCCAGCAGCGCCTGCTGGCCCTGGCCAGCGACGCCGCCACTCGCTACCAGGGGTTGATGGACAAGGGCTACATCTCCATGGACCAGCTCCAGCAGCGCCAGGCCGAACTCCTTGGTCAGCGCCAGACCCTGCAAGGCCTGGAACGCGAGCGCACGTCCCTGCAGCAACAGTTGATCGAACACCGCAACGAACTCGCCGGCCTTTCTGCGCGGCAGGCCAACCAGCTTGCGCAAACTCGTCGCCAGCTCAGCGCGGTGGAGCAGGACCTGGCGGAAAGCGAGGCCAAGCGCACACTGCTGGTCACCGCGCCGGAAAGCGGCATCGCCACCGCCGTGCTCGCCGAGGCCGGGCAGACCGTCGACAGCTCGCGTCCGCTGCTGAGCATCGTCCCCGCCAACACCCCGCTGCAGGCCGAGCTCTACGCGCCAAGCAAATCCATCGGGTTCATCCGTCCGGGAGATGCGGTGCTGATCCGCTACCAGGCCTACCCGTACCAGAAGTTCGGCCAGTACCACGGCAAGGTGCAGTCGATCTCCCGCACCAGCGTCTCCTATGCCGAGCTGTCGAGCATGGTCGGCGGGGTGCCGGGGCTGGGCCAGGATGGCGAGCAACTGTACCGCCTGCGGGTGGCGCTGGACGACCAGGCGGTGACCGCCTACGGCCAGCCGCGAGCACTGCAGAGCGGCATGCTGCTCGAGGCCGACATCCTCCAGGACACCCGGCGCCTCTACGAGTGGGTGCTGGAGCCGCTCTACAGCCTGACCGGCAAACTCTAGGAACGACCCATGGCCTTTCTCGATGCTCTCGCCCTACGCCTGGGCCGCCGCCTGCCGCTGGTGCTACAGACTGAAGCCACCGAATGCGGCCTGGCCTGCCTGGCGATGATCGCCGGCTACCACGGCTATCACACCGGACTGATGGAGCTGCGCCGGCGTTTCTCTATCTCGCTCAAGGGCAGCTCTCTCAAGCAGTTGATCCAGGCCGCCCACCGCCTCGGCCTGGGTAGCCGCGCGGTGAAGCTCGATCTCGCCGACCTGGGCAAGCTCAAGCTGCCCTGCGTGCTGCACTGGAACTTCAATCACTTCGTCGTGCTGAAGGCGGTCGACGGCCGCGGTGTCGTGCTCCACGACCCCGCCCACGGCTTGCGCCGGCTGGGCCTGGATGAGGTGTCACGGAGTTTCACCGGGGTGGCCCTGGAGCTGTGGCCGGAGAACGGCTTCGAGAAGCAGCAGGCGCCACCGCGGATCAGGTTGCTGGGCATGCTTGGCAAGGTCACCGGGCTGTACCGCTCGCTGGCCCAGGTTCTGCTGCTGGCCGGCGCATTGGAGGTCTTCTCGCTGATCAGCCCGTTCTTCCTGCAATGGAGCATCGACAACGTCATCGTCAACGAGGACCGCGACCTGCTCAGCACCCTGGCCATCGGCTTCGGCCTGCTGCTGGTGATGCAGCAGGCGGTCAGTGGGGTGCGCGCCTGGGTGATGATGCACATGAGCACACTGCTCGGCGTGCAGTGGCAGGCCAACGTCTTCAGCCACCTACTGCGCCTGCCCACCCAGTACTTCGAGAAACGTCACCTGGGCGATGTTATGTCGCGCTTTGGCGCAGTGAACAGCATCCTGCAGACGCTGACTGCGGCCTTCCTGTCGGCCGTGCTGGACGGCCTAATGACGATCGCGACCCTTGCCATGATGCTGGTCTACAGCCCACCACTGGCGGCCATCGCCGTCGCCGCCATGGGCCTCTACGCCCTCGGCCGCTGGATCTGGTACCGACCGCTACGTAACGCCACGGAAGAGCAGATCGTCCACGCTGCGCGCCAACAAAGCCACTTCCTCGAGACGGTGCGCGGCATCCGTTCGCTGAAGCTGTTCCAGCGCCAGGATGAGCGCCGCTCGGTATGGCTCGGGCTCCTCGTGGAACAGATCAACGCCGACCTGCGCACACAGAAGCTGCAGCTGTTCTACCAGCAGCTCAACGGCCTGCTGTTCGGCGTGGAAAACCTGCTGGTGATCTGGCTCGGCGCGATCATGGTGATGGACGGCCAGCTCAGCGTCGGCATCCTGATGGCGTTCAACGCCTATAAGTCGCAGTTTGACAGCTGCGTCGGCAGCCTGATCGACAAGTTCTTCGAACTGCGCATGCTGCAGTTGCAGGGCGAGCGTCTGGCCGACATCGTGCTCCACGCCACCGAGGTGAGCAATGGCGACCTGCTTGCGGAGAACCTTCGCGAGCGCGAGGCGAGCATCGAGATCCAGGGCCTGTGTTACCGCTACTCAGAGCAGGAACCCTGGGTCCTCGACGGAATCGACCTTCGTATCAGCGCCGGCGAGTCGGTGGCCATCGTCGGTCCCTCGGGCTGCGGCAAGAGCACTCTGTTCAACGTCCTGCTCGGCATCCTGCCACCGACGGCGGGACAGATCCGCGTGGCCGGCCTGGAACTCCCGCAGTTGGGTCTGGACGGATTGCGCGAGCTGGTCGGCACGGTGCTGCAGGACGATGTCCTGTTCGCCGGTTCGCTCAGCGAGAACATCAGCTTCTTCGATCCGCAGCCGGACATGCCTTGGCTGGTCCAATGCGCGCAGATGGCCGATATTCACGAGGACATCCAGGACATGCCGATGGGCTACAACACCCTGGTCGGCGACATGGGCACGGTGCTCTCCGGCGGCCAGAAGCAACGGGTGATGCTGGCCCGGGCGTTGTACAAGAAGCCACGGATCCTGTTCCTCGACGAAGCCACCAGCCATCTCGACGTGCACTGCGAGCAGCGGGTCAATGCTGCCATCCGCGCACTGCGCATCACCCGCATCATGATCGCCCACCGTCCGGAGACCATCACTTCGGCGGATCGCGTGATCGTTCTGGATCAGGGAAGGGTGGCGCGCGACGAATGCACAGAGCGCTGGGCGACTGGAGTACAAGTCTGATGTCCCGCCTGCCTCCCGTGCTATTGCTCACCCTGTTCTGCGTCGCGCCGCACGCATGGGCGTATGAGCCCGACGTCTTCAGTACCGGCCGTCTGGTCGCCGATCGTGCCGTGCGGCCGGCGGCCGGGAACAACCTGCATTGTCGAGGGGGCTCGCTACCGGCAAAGCTGGGATTGGAGGAAGCCATCGAGCGCATCCTCTGCCACGACCCCCAGACCCGCCTCGCCTGGGCCAACGCCAAGGCACAAGCGGCTGAGGTAGGAATTAGGCAGGCGGCCTACCTGCCACGCCTGGATGGGCGCCTCGATGCCAGCCGAGACTACAGCGCCACGAACTACCAGGACGCGAGCGATATGTCGGGCGACGGCACGCGCCGACGGCGCAGTGCCAGCCTTGAGCTGAGTTGGGTGCTCTACGACTTCGGCCGTCGCAACGCCGCTCTGCGCGGCGCCCAGCAATTGCTGCTGGCGGCCAACGCCAGCCAGGACGCGACCCTGCAGAACACCTTTGCCCTCGCCGCCCAGGCTTACTTCGATGGTCTCGCCGCCCAGCGCCGCCTGACCGCCTCGCGGCAGGTGGTGGACCTGGCCACGCAGAACCTCGAAGCCGCCGACGCCAAATACAAGGCCGGAGCCGCGGCACTGGCCGATCGCCTTCAGGCGCAGACCGCGCTATCCCAGGCGAGCCTGACCCAGATCCGCGACGAAGGAGCCCTGACCAATGCCCTGGGTGTCATCGCCCTGAGGATGGGGCTGCCGCCGGATACTCCGCTACATCTCTACAGCGAACTGGACGTGCTGCCCGACACAGGTTTCGTCAAGGCCATCGACGAGATGCTCGCCATCGCGCGACGTGACCATCCGGCAATGCTAGGCGCCAAGGCACGGCTGCAGGCAGCCGATGCGTCTCTGGAGGAGGCTCGTGCCAGCGGTCGGCCGAGCCTTGCGCTCATCGCCAACATGGCGCGTAGCCGTGCAGACCAGTCACAGGCGTTTGGTGGCAACACCCGCGATCAAGGTCGCAGTATTGGACTGGAGCTGCGCATCCCACTCTTCGAGGGATTCGCACACAACTACTTGATTCGGGATGCGGTGGCACGGCGCGAGGCCAGCGAAGCAGAGTTGGCAGATACCGAGCAGCGGGTTTCGCTCGAAGTATGGAATAACTATCAGGCCCTCAGCGTAGAGACAAGAAGCCTGGCCCGCACCCGCGAACTGGTCGAGCAGTCGAGGCAGAGCCTGGAAGTAGTCCAAGGGCGCTACCGATCAGGGGTGGGCAGCATGGTCGAGATGCTGAACGCATTGACCGTGTACGCCAGCGCCGAGGACCAGCACATCATGGCGCTCAGCAGTTGGCAGACCTCACGTCTTCGCCTGGCAGCCAGTCTCGGGCGGCTGGAGTTCTGGGCGTTACGATAGGCGAATTTCTCCTTCCGACGCCCCAGGAATGTACTGCCGATACAGAAGCCAAAAGGCCGGTACTTATAGAAGTACCGGCCGGCGATTTGCGGAAAGCCGTCAGATCTTTAGAACGGCCAGTTCGGGGTCTTCTTGATCGGCCAGTTGGGGTTGCCGTCTTTCGAGATGCCATTGATTACAATACCGACCCCGTCGCCTCCCTTCTTACCACCGCTACCTGGCAGGCCGATATTAATGCCTTCTAGACCGCTATTGCCGTTGATTCCACCTTTGATGATGAGCCCAGCGCCGCTCACGGCTGAGATTTCGGAATCATTAAGAGTACGCATGGTTCTACCTTCGATAGTCATATGAATTTCAAATCGACACTTCGAGGTCACCGGCTCCAGTGGTCAAATCGAGTACTAGTGACCTCAAGTACTCACAAGTGTGGCAGAGAAGCAATTGCACCCAACATAGGAGGCATCTGAACATCGGGGCGGAACCCTCCTGTCTTGTTGCGAGCTGCCTGGGAGCAACCTCATGTGTGCGGATATGCGGACAAGTTCACGATACGCCGCTACTTAGATCCCCTCCTCAGGAGCCCACTGCCAGTGAGGAGTCGCCACGAGAGCATCAAAGGAGCGCTGCTCCGAATGCTCACGTTCGGTGGTCGTCCGCCGCTTTCGCGCCGAGGGTCGACGCTTCCCCAGCACTGGACCACTCGCACGTGCCACCATCCGCACACAGGCCGGTGTGAGCGATGCCGTGGATGCGCCCTGAGCAGAGGCTTCCTTAGCCGTCTAAGCTCCAGCAGACACACTCAATCAATGCAGAATTATGGATAGGGTGTGTGCAAGGCATTCGACAATCCTCGATTGATTCTCGTCAAAGAGCGCATAGAATGCGCGATATCGACCATCTTCATGCTCATCAGAGACGGGAAAATGGTCATGCTAACTCATCCTATCTCTGGCATTAGATATGCGCCTCAAGAGACTACTCAGCTTCATCGTTAGACCGATTGCTCCCCTCGTCTTCACGCTGTTCTTGTTCATCAACTCAATTGCACCATCCCAAGCTCACGACATCACACTGTCTGGCCGGATGGCGGTGGGTGAACGCCCTTGGCTGGGGGAACCAGAGCGGAAGTTGCTGGCAGAGCGAAAGCCGATCAGGATGGGGGTTCCGACCCTGGATTTCCCCCCGCTGTCCATTTTGTATGCGAACCGCTACCAGGGTATCAGTGCGGACTATCTGACCCTCATCTTCGAAACTCCGCCTGAAATACACACGTTCGCATCTCGATCGGAGGCGGTGGCCGCCTTGCGATCTGGAGCAATAGATGTGCTGGGTGAGGGAAGTGAGCTAGAGGGCCGGGAGAATGGCTTCATCCTGAGCGAGTCCTATCTTCCGGACAGACCTGTTCTGGTGACGTCCGACACCCACCCAATCGAGATCCAGCGGCGAGGCAACGTGCTGGGCATGAGCGACGGATATCTAAGCGAATCCGATGTGCTCGAGGCCTACCCCTTTAGCAAGGTGCAGTTTTTCAGCAGCCCACAACGAGCACTGGAGGCGCTGACAGTCGGCGAGGTTGACGCGGTGATTAATGACGCCGTGACGTCGCACTACCTGATACAGACCAACTATTTGTTGAGTCTCCATATCGAGAACTTTACGCCTATCGAGAGCCATGGATTTCGCTTTCTGTTGCGGCCCGGGGACAAATCGCTGAGAGATATCATCAATCGTGCTCTTCCAACGGTCACTGGGCGCTACGGAGAGGACATCCTTCGCAGCTGGAGCGCGGGACGTCATTTGAGGATTGAAGACGAGCGTGTAAAGCTGACGCCCGCTGAGCAGCGCTGGCTAGCAGCCAACCCGGAAGTGCCTGTAGCGGTCAACTACTCTCTTGGCGCGTTGGGAGAACTGGGCGCGGATCGCAGCGTGACCGGAATCGGTCGCGACTACCTTGAACTGATCAGTCAACGTAGCGGACTGAAGTTCTCGTATCTGGGAGCGGGAAGTGCCGGGGACTCGAAAAAACTGATTGCCCAGGGAAAGGCACTTTTGACCCCGGTCATGTCTCAGGCTAATCCGTTCGAGACACAGCTGGATATATTGCCGCCGTATCTACGCAGCACATCCGTCGTGATGACAGCAAACCGCAGCGGCAACGTTGCCGGCAGGCGCTACACCAAGCTATCCGACCTAAAAGGGATGACGGTCGCCACAGGTGAGGGCGACTTCTTGATTGATACGATACACCGCGACTATCCGGAGATTCTGTTAAAGGTATACCCAACGTTCCTGGATGCCATGCGATCGGTTGATTCAGGACAGAACGAGGCATTTCTAAGCAGCGACTACACCGGACGATACTTAGCTGCTCAGTACTTCGGCAATCGCATGCATGTCACCGGGATTCTGCAGAATGTCGCCACGCCCATCGGTATCGGCATCGCGAAGGATCAGCCGGAGCTGCGGAGCATTTTGGAGAAGGCTCAGCTGGCCATCTCACCCGAAGAGGTCGCGGAGATCGTACACGCTTGGAGACCACGCTTCGCCAGGGGCGGTAGTGACTTTTGGCGCGACCACCAGGCCAAGGTCCTCCAGATCGGTGGCGCCTTCGTTCTCCTTGTCCTGATTGCGCTTATCTGGTCTTTCTATCTGAGACGTCAAGTTCGTAGAACCCAGGCCGCTGAAGAGCGGGCCGAATCTGCGAATCGCGCCAAGAGCATTTTCCTGTCAACAGTTAGCCATGAGATTCGTACACCACTCAATGCAATTATTGGCCTGCAAGAGCTTGTACTTATGAATGCAAAGCTGGGCAAGCTTGATGTTCAGTCTTTGTCTGTCGCTCAAGAAGCTGCCCAAGGAATGCTCTCGCTACTGGGGAACGTGCTCGACCTTTCTCGCATTGAATCAGGCAAGATCGATTCCTCTCCCCAGCCAGTTCAGATCAGAGATCAGATTGAAAGGAGCATTCAGGTCGTTGCCGGCATGTCTCATCAGAAGGGCCTCTCGCTGACTCAAGACATTGAAGGCGATGTGGAGGAGTGGGTACTGATAGATCCACTTCATTTCAAGCAAGTTCTGTTCAATCTGCTGAGCAACGCGATCAAGTTCACTGAAGCAGGGGGTGTGACGGTGCGTGCGTTGGCCCATAGGGTGCAGGAGCAAGTACATCTGCAGCTGGAGGTCATTGACACAGGAATCGGCATTTCTGCCGATGACAGGGAAAAATTGTTCCAGCCCTTTTCGCGGGTAGGCCAACATGCCTCCGGGCAAATGATGGGAAGCGGGCTTGGCCTGAGTATCAGTCGACGTCTGGTACAAAAAATGGGAGGAACGATTGAGCTCTTTAGCGAGATAGGCAAAGGGTCTCGCTTTAGAGTGGAACTGGATTTACCTATCTGCCAGCCCCCGACCGCAAAGGTTGAACTCCTACCAGACCTGTCGATCACGTCCGGCGAAGCTCGCGAGCTCTCCATACTTGTAGCGGAGGACAACTCGTTCAATCGTCTGACGATCAGCACCCAACTTGAAATGTTGGGTCATGTGGCAACTATCACTGAAGACGGTCAGCAGGCTTTTGAAAAATGGCTCGGCACTCACTTCGATATTGTTATCACGGACCGGCAGATGCCGCGAATGGGGGGTGTTGAACTAGCCCAGCAAATACGTGATGAGGAGACTCGAAGCAATCGCCAGAGATGCCGAATCATAGGCTTGACGGCCAGCGCTGAGGAGGGAACCGTGGAGCAATGTCTGGCAGCGGGTATGGACGACATCATATTCAAGCCGACCACACTTGAGGAGCTCAAACGCGCGTTGTCTATTGAGCCATCCCAATATAATCACGGCGGAACTGCTACGCATTGATACGGACGTACAACGGTGCAGATTGTGCTTGACCGAGTACCTGCTGTACTCGGCAGACGTACCCTGCGAGTCCACCGTAGCGAGATGATCGGCCACACCCCTTCAATTTGAGTCAGTAGGTGAGGATGACCCGTACGGTATCGCTATAGGTACCGGCGGGCACATTGCCCTGGGCCGGGTTGATGATGGCCTGGTACGGCACGTTCTGCGCGGCACCGTTGCCGGTGCCCGCCTGTGTGTTGGCGGTGGTCCAGACCGTCGAGTCGCCGGGTTTATAGAGGTTGTATTGGATCGCGTTGGCGCCGCTGAGCATGTGCCGCCAGCCGCCGTTGAAGTTGTTGCCGTTGTCGAAGCCTATGGTGTAGGTGGCGTTCGGCGTGCAACGCACGCCGATGCTCTGGTTCACTACGGTGAATGCCGAGACCAGCGCGGCGCTGCCGAAGCTGAGGTCCGGGGCACTGTCGAGATAGCAGTCCTTGAGCACCGTGAGAGTGAGGTTGATGCTGCTGCTGGCGGTGCCGTCGTCATAGAGGCAGATGTTGCCGATACCCGCCGCGCAGAGGTGCCAGGCCCAGCTCAAGCCGATGGTGTCAGTATAGGTACCGGCCGGCAGGGACACTCCGGTGGCGGTGCGCAGGTACAGCGGCAGGCTGCCGTCAGTGCCGTTGAACTGACCGAGAATGCCCAGGAAGGTGGTGCTGCTCCAGCGCTCTGTTGAGCCGACGTTGTAGACAATGCTGCAGCCGCTGTCCTTACAGATGCTATAGGGCAGGTAAGTGCCGCTGGCGGCGTTGTATAGCCTCGGCGTGGTGCCCAACGGGTTCGCGGTGCTGGTGATGGTCGTGTCGATAGTGTTGGTGCTGAGGATCGATAGCAGGCTGCCACCGCACTTGAAGCCTGTGGCAGCGGTGATGGTCTGCGCGGTGCTGACCACGGCGAAGGAACTCAGGCTGCCGAAATTGCCGGTGCCGGAACTGGTAGTGCAGGCCGCGAACAGCAATGGGCTGGCGTTCAACATGGCGAGGCCGAGCACGCCGGCGAAAAGACGGGGATGGCTCATGGCGTATCTCCGGTGGAGGTCGAGCAGGTCAGCGGGCCGACCTGAGTGACGGTGGGTTTGCGCGTATCCAGGCGGAAATTCGCCCGGCAGGCCCGGCTGTCGGGGCGGATCACGTGCAGTTGGTTGTTGGCTTGCAATCCTTCGAAATAGACTTGGCCGTCCCAACCGACGCTGGCGCGCAGGCCACTACCGGTTTCCTCGGCTTGGCTGCCTAGCGGCAGCGGCTCGCCGCGTTCGTCCACCAAGCTGATGCTGGCTGCGACCACGGTGCGGATCGGGAAGTCCAGCAGCACGCCGCTGCCCTGGCGCACTGCCACGCGCTGTTCGACTTCCGGTGTGCTGACGTTGGCCGGCAGATCGAGCGGATCGATCTGGACCTTTGCCGGGTAATAGGCGGCGACCCAGGGCACCAGCAGGTGACCCTTATCGTCGGTGCTGCCCATCAACTGGTTCTCGTAGCGGATCGGCACCTGCGGATAGCCCTTGGTGCTGACCAGTATGAAAGCGTCGTTGATGCGGTCACTGGCGAACAGCGCGCTGTCCATCCACACCAATGAACCGCTGATGTCGGCCCAACGAGTGTAGTTGCCAGTCTCGCCGTAGAGGCCGCCCTGCAACTGCACACTTTGCATGCGCCAAGTCAAGTCGGCCTGATGGTAGCGGCTGGCGCCGCCGTAGCCGAGGTTCCAGCCGACGCCGCCCTGGCTCGGCGTTGAGCGGCTCCAGACTACCCGTTCACTGTAGCGCTCGTCGCTATCGCGAGTGACGCCTACGTTGAGCAGGCCGTTGACGTCGAAGGGAAGCACCAACTGCATCAGCGCGCTGTAGCCGCTGCCGTCGAGGTCCTTGTTCAGCGCCAGGTAGAAGCTGCTACGGCTGCCGATCGGACGGCTATAGGAAAGGTTGGCCAGGCGCGCGCGGCTGCCGTCGCGGGCACGGATATCGAAGTAACCGACCCCAAGGGTGCCCTGCTCGTCAAAGGTTAGGCTGGCGGTGGCCTGGTCGGTGCGCTGGCTCAGCCGGTAGTCGCCGTCCAGGGTGCTCAGGTCGCCATAACCTTCGCTGCGCTGGATGTGCTGCAGGCTTAGGCCGAACCGGCGTGAGTAATAGGAGTAGCCGAGCAGGTATTGTTGACCGCTGTCACCCTGCCCCTCGCTGCCGCTAGCTGCCAGGCTGAGGGTGCCGAAGGTGGCCACGGCAATGTCGCCGCCGACGCCGAACAGACGCAGGTCGCTGGCGGTCTCAGCGTGAGTGGAAAGGGTCAGGCGATCGCTGATGCCGTAGCGGTAGAGGCCGCTGGCGGCGTTATCGGCATAGGAGAAGTTGCGTAGACCGTAGTCGTCGCGCAGGCGCCCGATGGACAGGTCGAAGTCGCTCAGGCCCTGCGCCAACAAGGTATTGGAAACGTAGAACGGCAGGCTGGTCATCACCTGCCGACCTTGGGCGTCGGTGGTCACCACCGTTGCCTCGCCGGCGCCGTTGATGTAGGGCACGTTGCTGATGGCGAAGGGACCGGGTTGCAGGTCTCTGCTGCTGGCCTTGTAGCCGTTGATGAAGAGGTCGACCGTGCTCGGTACCGCGGCCTGGCCCTCGAAGCGCAGCAGCGGGTAAGTGACCAGATCCGGACGCACGCCGAATTTACGAGCGTAGCGGAAGCCGCCCATACGTACCGGGTTGGTCCAGTTCATTGCGCCGTTGACGTAGTCACCCAACTGGTAACTGCGCATGCTGCGTTCGTCGTTGTACTGCCAATAGGTGTCGTAGCGCAGGTAGCGGCTGTCGAGGTTGTCGGCATCGTCGAAGTAGTGGGTATAGACACCGGTGTTGGAGATCACGCCGAATCCGTCGAACAACCGTTGCTCAAGCAGTGCGGAGAGCCACGGTGTAGCGTCGTCGGCAGGGTCCGAGTAGTACAAATCGTAGTTGAACAGTGCGCCCAGACTGCTGCGTGCCGGGGTCCGGGAGACCAGTCCGGGATCGTCGAAGCGCTGTTCCGGTAGCCACTGCGGCGGCACCCATAGGCGCAGTTGCTGGCTGGCGCCGTCGTAGTCAGCCTGCGCCCCGGGCAGACAGTCCACTGCTACCTGTCCGGTGGGATTTCCCGGCAGGCGCACGCTAGCTTCGCTCAGGGCCGCAGCATCGAGTCGGTAGTGCCCGTCGCCGGCGCTGACAGGCACCACCTTGCCGCTATTGCGGCCGTTGATCACCAGCTCCAGGTAGTAGAGGGTGCTGCTGCCGGCCGGAGCGGCCTCCGGTGGCGGCAGCCCGGCCAGGTAATCCGCCGCCCGGACAGGGGTAAGCAGCGCCAGGCTGAGGAGCAGCGCGGAGCACCGGTGGCGGCGCCGGGAGTCAAAGCGGGACACAGAGACGGCGCCCCGCCTCAGTACTCGGGAATGCTGATGGGCGTGTCGTTGTCTGCCAACTGCAGTATCAGGGTCATACCCACGCCGGGTGCGACTCCAGGCGGCAGCGGCCAACGCATCTGCTGTCCGGCGAGCACGTAGCCGAGCAGGCCGTCGAGCAGCGCCAGACGGCGACCTTTCCCCTCCCAGCGTACGTGGCTGAGGCGCGCGTGCACGGTGCTGTCGTTGCGCACTAGCAGGTAGTGCACGCCCCTCTCCTCTTGCACCCGCCAGGTTAGCTTCGGCTGGCTCGCCTCAGCCGGGTCGCGATCCAGGTCGGAACGTGGCTGAGTCCAGACGCCCTTTGCGCTGACAAACAGCGGTACGGAATAGCGCATCCGGAACTGCAGGGCGAGGCCGGAAGCCTCCGTCGCCTGACCCGCCGCGTCCGGGACCTCGTCGATCAGCACCCGATAGGCGTCCTCTGGTGCAGCGGGCTGGCCGCCCTGTCGGATCAACCGGACCAGTTGCCGGCTCCCTGCCTCGACCTTGACGAAGGGGGGGCTGGGGACGACTGCCTGCTGGCTGCGGTAGACGTCCCGAAAATCCGCCTGGGACCAGCCGAGCACCCGCACCTGAAGGGTCACCGGCTGCTTGCCACGATTCTCCAGCCACAGCGCGGTGGCGGGCTGGTCGGCCTCGATGATTGGGTTGATTGGCCAGATCAGCACCGTGCTGGCGGCCTGCACAGAGCCGCAAAGGAACAGGAGCAGGAACGCCGGGAACCAACGCGCGAGGTGTAGGTAGATCAGGGGGCTGTGCATGTGCTCCTCCATGGCGGATCAAAACGAAAGAGTGACTGTCACGGTGTCGCGGTAGACGCCGGCGGACGGCAGTGTGGCGACCGCGAAAAGACGGGCGTACACCGTGTAGATCTGGGTGGTGTCGGGGAAGCTAGCGATGGTCCGGGCCAGCGCCCCATTGCCCCAGATCTGGGAATAGGTGATGTCCTGGTACAACTGGTAGGCCAGGGTCTCCCTGCCGTTGACCAGCCTCAGGTAGCGCTGGCTGCCGCCGCCGTTGATCCCGTAATCGAGGGCAATGGAGACGGTCAACCCTGGGGTGCAAGTGAGGATGATGGAGCCCGCGCCGGCACTGCTGGCGACGTTCACCGGGTCCGCCAGGTTGCCGAGAGTGCCGAAGCTGAGAGTGCCAAGGTCGTAGGTGCTGCTGGTGGTGCCGAAGGAGCAGCCCTTAGCGACCACCGCCTGAACCTGGAAGACGCGGCTGATCAGCGACTGGTCGGCGCCGGCGGTGACGCCTGGTGACAGAACCAGGAGCAGGAAGCAGAGCCAGTTGGGCATTGGCGTCACCAACTGACGGTCACGTTGACGGTGTCACGGTAGGTCCCGGCGACAGGGGTGGTTTGCGCTGGCGCCAAGCCGTAGACGGGATACCACTGGTCGCTGCCGTTTCCGGTCGCGGCGACGCCGATGGTGTTGTCCCAGACGATTCCGCCCGGGCGGTCGCTGTACAGGTTGTAGATCAGGGTAATGGCGGTGTTGGCGACATTGGCCATCCGCCGCGTGTCGACGTTACCGTAGAGGCCGCCATCGAGCTTGATGTTATAGGTCTGACCATTGACGCACTTGACCCGGATGGAGCCGGCTCCCTGCCGGCTGTTGGTACTGACGGCGTTGTTCAGGGAGACGTACTGGCCGAAGTCGAGGGTGCCGAAGGTCATCGCACTGCCGCCAACCACGGTGCCCGCCTCACAGGCGGGTAGCAGCGTGACGCTTAAAGTGAGCGTGGCGGTCTGCGCAGTTGCCGGGTTGTAGCTCAGCAGCCAGAGCGATCCTCCGATGAGGCATCGATTCAAGCCCATCAGTCCCCTCCGGGGCTTTCGAAACCTGATAGCGCACCTCACCAGGCGATAGTGACTAGCAGTGTGTCGGTGTAGGTCCCCGCCTCCGTTGGCGTGTTTTGTCCGGTGGGAACCACGCGGCCGTACAGGGGGATGCTCACCGCGTTGCCGGTGGAGGCTGGAGAGATGTCGACCGGTGTGTTCGCCTGGATCAGCGCGCTACGCGCGGCGTCCGAGTAGATGTTGTAGGCGATAGTGCTGGTGGCGGTGTTCTTCATGTAGCGCTGGCCACCGCTAGCATGCAGGCCTGCGTTCACCGTCAGGCTCGGGGTCAGACCGGTGCTGCACTTGATCTGGATATTGCCGTTGGCGCCGACGGTCTGCGCGTCGACCAAGTTACTGAGGTCGGAGTGGGTGCCGAAGTCGAGGGTCCCCCACTGGTTGATGCCACCACTGACGCTGCCGCTGCTGATGGTGCAGCCGGCACCGATGACCATCTGCACGCCGACCTGACCGGCCAGAGTGCCGGTGGCTTGGGCGGTGCCGTGCAGGCCGGCGCAGAACAACAGAACTACCGCAATGCTCTTATTCATCTCTAATCTAACTTCCAGTCGATAACAGCCGCCATCAGTGAGAATGGTTTGGCGGGCACAGCATTATTCGAAACGCGCATTTGAAATGCAGATTCGAGTCATTAATTAACTTTTTGAAATCACGCGCCAGCACGGCGCAATACCGAAACCAAGTCACTACATTGAAAAAAACTCTGTAATTAAGAGTCGCGAGTTTCGAGCACGGACAAGTCCTCTTTGGACTCTTCCAATCATCAGTCAGCTCATTGAACGAACAAGCGAGTTTTCACCCGATGAGATCCCCCACCGGAGAATACTCTTCTTGCAGCGCCATCAGGGAGATCAATATTGCCGTCAGTCGCGAATCCAATATTTTGAACTTTACCCCCTCGCCAAGTAATTGTTGGCGGCGTTCCGTCCATGCCTAGGCTGAGCCCTGCGCCCATTTATAGATAGCTCGCTCATGAGATCCCCCTGTCTCAAAAAACAAGTATTCAATCCGCGCCAAAGGCGCTACGGCTTAAGATTGCTGGCCTAGCTGTAGCCCTACTGAAATCTTGATATAGACCCCTCCTGTAGCGCTTCTCCCCCATCCACGCAGCCCCTTGCATCTGCTCCAAGATGAACAATCTAATAACACGGTACCAGTTGCACTAAGGTGTTGAAAATATGCCTTTGAGGGTAATATCGAAAAATAGTGAGCTTGCCCTTTCATCTAAAAATTCGGACCTGAATCCCACAGAAATAGCAGAATTTGACGCCTTCACGCCGCTATTTTAGATGGACTCCAAGGGACGCAAGAACAAAACAGACTGGTCAAAATAGACTTTCTGAGCCCATGCTTCTCGTCCAAGTTTCTGCGGTGAGCTGTGGCAATTTCGCTATTCATATTGAGTGTCGGAGATATTGCAAAAATTGGCCTTCCGCATTAATAATCTTCTTGCGACCTTGCGCTCTCGCTGGGTCATCAAGTTGCGGTCAAAAAACTGGATTTCTAGATTGCCTTCTTGTCATTCTCGGATTTTGCAAACTGCTCAACGGACCCGAGCTGCTCGATACCGGTGGGATTTTTTTGCCATGAACCGGGCAAATATCCTGATTTATTGGCTAAAGGCACAGAGTTCATTGCATGAAAAAAAATAAAAAGCGGCGCATTTCACCTGGGCGCTTGGTCATTGTGCTGGTCGCTATGCTGACACCTCTTGCGCTAATGACTCCGATGATATGGTGGCAAGCGCAAGATCGTGCGGACAGGGAAGCGTTGGTCACTGCGGCAACCATCTCCCAGCAGATGGAAAACACCCTGCATATCGTGTTCTCCAACGTGGGGGAAGCTATCTCGATGGTCGGCAAGCCCTGCGATCAGGTATCTAGCGATCTGGCACGACTTAGAAATCTGAGTCCCTACTTTCGCGCTCTGTTCCTGATGCAGCACGGAATTGTCTACTGTTCATCAGTGGAGGGATTCAGCCCGGGGCCCCTTGCTCAAACGTTTGATGGGCCATCCGCGCTCCCTACCGGCTTAGGTATTACTCCTGTTGCGGGAACCTATCTGGTGCGCAATAGACCGGCGGTCGTCGTGTCACAAAGCCTTGGGAGTGATGAGGGCGTACTGGCCGTGATCGATGGCCTATATGTGCAGGACATTAAAAATGCGGCCTCCTACGACGGTCAGTTTCTGGTCCAGATTCTGCTCAGTGAGTCGCAACGAACCTTGCCTGACGGCACCGCTGCGATTAGGGCTCAAGATCCCGAATATCGCGACGTGGATGCCGTTGTGAAATCCACAAGCTTCCCCGTCGAAGTCCGAGTTTCAGTCGCCAGTTCTCTGCTTGAGGCATACCGCAGCTACCTCTGGCGGCTGTACGCCCCGTTCATTCCCTTCGTCTGCTTGCTCATGGGGTATTTGGCGTACTGGTTTGTACTGCATCGAGGATCTCTGGTACGAGATATGCGTCGCGCCATTCAGCAGGGCGAGTTCCATATGGTGTACCAACCTGTGGTTCGCCTGGATACTGGTGAATTTGGCGGCCTGGAAGCGCTGGTGCGCTGGACTCGGGCTGGCCAAAGCCCGATACGCCCGGACATTTTCATCCCTCTGGCGGAGGACCAACAGCAGATCGCGGAATTGACTCGTCATATCTTTGATCTCGTGGTGGCAGACTTACCGCAGTTGGGGCTCGGACCCCAGGACCATCTGGGGCTCAACATCAGTGGCTCCCATTTGGCTATGCCGGAGTTCTTGGAGGACATTGAACGACTGACTACCAGAATGGGACCGGCGGCGCCGAAACTGGTTCTGGAGTTGACGGAACGGGAAATGCTTCCCGACAGTGAGCAAGTTCAGCACCGTATTGCTCAGTCGCGTACGCTGGGGGCGCTGTGGGCTTTGGATGATTTCGGTACCGGACATAGTTCACTCTCCTATCTGGAGCAATTAGATGCCGACTTCCTTAAAGTCGATCGCAGCTTTGTATCAGGAATAGGAACAGAGTCGGTGAACGCCGTGATACTTGAAACACTCATTTCTCTTGCGCATCGCCTGGGGATGGCCTTGACCGCAGAGGGCATCGAGACTCGGGAGCAACTGGCCTATCTACAACGGCACAACGTACCCTGGGGGCAAGGCTATCTCTTCTCGCCTCCTTTGAGTGCGGCAGAACTCTCCACCTGGAGGGAAGAAGCGGCGACACGCCTGCGTTCGTCCACTCCCCCAACCGCCACGTAGTGGTCAAGCGCCAATGGAATGCATCTATCGTAGAGCGCAATAGACACTCGATCTGCGAATCCTACAAACCACCATCAGATATTTCTGAATATTCCGTCAGAACATCAAGAAGCTCATTTTTAGTGCGATAGGACAGGTACCCCCCACCCACAAAGCGCGAACAGCGCACATTCGAGGTAGGTACCATGTCCTTGCGCACGATGAACATCGCCCCAAGAGCTTTCCTTGGATTCGCTTTGATAGGCTGCCTGATGTTGCTTCTCGGCGTGTTTGCCCTGAATCAAATGAGCAAGATCCGATCGGCCACAGAGAGAATCATCCAGGACACTATCCCGAGCATCAAGAACGTCGATGACTTCACCCAGTTGACGTTGCGGCAACGCGTTCAGGCGTACCGGCTGCTGCTTAATCGCTCCCCTCAGGCACAACAGCAGATCCTGGACTTGATCAGCGAGCGCAATCGGAAGATTGACGAGACACAAACTGTCTACCAGACACTCATCAGTAGCCCTGAGGAACGCGCCACCTACAATGAATACACGGTACTGCTGACGCAGCATCGAAAGCTGGAAGACCAATTGATCGAACTATCGCGAAAGAATCAGCTCGAGGGTATGCAGGCGCTGTTGAACACACAGATGATGGAGAGTACCGAAAAGCTCAACGACACGCTGGGCCAGTTGGTGAAGATCAATACGCAGTACTCAACAACTGCCGACAATGACGCCGCCAAGCAGTATGGTACGGCGATCAACCTGGTGGTAGCACTGCTGGCGCTGTCCACTACGTTGACAGTGCTATTTGCGTGGCTGCTGACCCGCAGTATCACCCGGCCGATTGGGTACGCGTTGCAAGCGGCTGAAGGGATCGCCGAAGGCGATTTGACTCAGCCGATCATCGTGGATGGAAGCGACGAGGCTGGACGCCTATTGAGGGCGATGGTCACCATGCAGGAAAAGCTGCGCGACACTTTGCAGCGTATTACCGGCTCCGCCCAACAACTAGCGTCTGCGGCAGAGGAGCTCAATAGCGTTACTGACGAAAGCGCTCGCGGCCTGACCCAACAAAACTACGAAATCGAACAGGCGGCGACCGCAGTAAATGAAATGACCAGTGCGGTGGAAGAGGTAGCGCGAAATGCCGTAAGCACTTCGCAAGCCTCCCAGAGCGCGACCCGATCCGCAGGGGATGGCCGGGACATGGTCCAGGAAACGGTCTCAGCCATTGAGCGATTGACCGGTGACGTGCAAGGCGCTGCTGGTCTGATCGGTGAGTTGGCCAATGAGTCGCGGGATATCGGCAAGGTACTCGACGTGATCCGCGGCCTAGCCGATCAAACCAACCTGCTGGCCCTGAACGCAGCCATTGAGGCAGCCCGGGCCGGTGACGCCGGTCGTGGTTTCGCTGTCGTCGCGGAGGAAGTTCGTGCCCTGGCTTACCGTACTCAAGAGTCAACTGGCGAAATCGAACGCATGGTCGGCAGCATCCAGAGCGGCACCGAGCATGCTGTGGAGTCCATGCGCAACAGCACCGAACATGCAGAATCGACGCTGCACATGGCGCGCGGCGCCGGCTCGTCCCTGGACACCATTAACAGCGCCATCAGTGAAATCAACGAGCGCAATCTGGTGATAGCCAGTGCGGCTGAAGAACAGGCTCAGGTGGCGCGCGAAGTTGACCGTAACCTGGTAAACATCCGAGATTTGTCCGTGCAGTCGGCAACCGGCGCCAACCAAACCAGTGCGGCTAGCAACGAGCTTTCACGACTGGCTGTAGATCTCAACGCACTGGTCGCACGGTTCAGCCTCTGACACCTAGTGTAAGGAATAGGCCTGCCTCAAAAGGAACCCAGCGGCTGAGTCGGTGTTGGGCCCGGCCCCTCCGCGGTTCTACCGGTGAGGGGGCTGCCTCTTCGGGAAAGGTCTTTCCCCTCGAAAGCAGGTAGGCCGCACATCGTCTATCTGTCGAAGCAGGCCGCAATGCTCTTCAAGGAGTTGCTTGTACTGGCGGGCGACAGCGAATGGGTTTTGCCTGTATGCGGCTCTCTGATCAAGCCGTTCGCACACAACGCTCTGGACAATGCACTCAAGGTCGCATTGCAAGGGCAGGAGATTCCAGCCTTCACCCTCCACGACTTGCGGCGTACGGCGTCTAGCCTGCTGCACGAAAAGGGTTGGGGTTACGACATTGTGGAGAATGCGTTGAACCACGCCATCTTTCAAATCTGCTTGTCAGACGCTCTGTGCGCAGGACGCTTTCTACTAGTTTTTCAGATCCATCTCATATCCAGGTAGAGATTATGGATGGAAAATCGAATGTGTACTCCATACATATCCACTGTGATCAGGGAGGAGAGGAAGCATGAAGTACATGTTGTTGTTGACCGGAGACGGCGATGTTCCCGCATGGGACGGGCTGAATGAGTCTGAGCAGGCTGCACTCATGAAACGGTTCGAACAGTTCCATAGTGAGTGCACTGCCCGGGGCGTCGAAATTCTGGCGGGGGAAGCTCTCGAGAACGGCGAATCTGCCACCACCGTGCGTAGATCGGGTGGTGCGAGGGTGATCTCTGAAGGACCGTATGCCGCCGCCTACGAAGGACTGGGTGGTTTTTTCCTTGTAGAGGCACCGAGTCTGGATCTACTTCTGGAACTCTCGGACATTCTGCCGCCGTACGACATGGAGTTCCGGCCGGTCGATCCGATGGGGTGAAATTGCAAAGCTCGGCGCGTGCGGTAGGGGCGCTGGTTGACCGCACCCAAGTGTCAGGCGACATCCCAAGCCGCATCACGCCAGCGTTCCAGTAGGAAATCGCTGAACGCCGTCAACGGGCGCGGCACGGGTTGGCGTCGGGCCTGCACGAGATTGATCATGGAGGGCGCGCGCTTCCGGGCCGAATTTGACATTTAGCTAAGTGGGATCGAACATGTGTAGCATGCTACGAAGATAGGTACATAAATAATGTTCGAACTCAAAGATCTCCCCTCTCGAGAGACACTCGCGCGTTTCGGCAAGCTCTACGACAACCCTGACGTCGAAGGGCTCTACACCTGGCTGGTGTGGGCATCGGGGACCGATGAAATGCTGTCCGCTTTCAACACCAATCTAGCACGCGAGGGGCTCGCGCAAACGCCGTTCTTCGTCCTGCTGTTGCTCAAGCGCAATCCGGACGGACTCACCATTGGTGCATTGGCCGATGGTGTGGCCGTGGCTTCGCAGACCATGACGCGTGCGGTGAAGCAGATGGAGGCCTCCGGTCTGTGTACCAAGCATCCAGATCCGCATGACGGAAGGCACTGGATTGTTCGACTCACGCCCGAGGGAGACAGCACCCTGAGCCGCGTGCTACCGAAGCACTATGCCTGGGTGGCCAAATTCATGAGCCATTTCAGTGAGGACGAGCGGGACGTCCTGGTGAAGCTGATGTTGAAGGTGGCCCCGGCGCTCCACCGAATCCGTCTTGAAGGCGAACTCGGCTGACAAGCCGGGTTTTTTGATACATATGTAGCACGCTACACAGCAACCTACAAATAATTACACCTGAGGTTCCGTCGTATCGAGTCCGCCGGCACGGAGACTGCGGCGCGCTTGATGACCTGGCCCATTCGTTTAACGAGATATGTAGCAATGCACAAATCTACCCCTGACATGACTCAGCAGCACACGATCACTTTGCTGATGCAAATGGTCTTCTGCGCACTGGCGGTTGTTTCACTTCTTTATATCCCGGTCCCCATCCTGCCGATGCTGGCGACTGCCTATCAGCTGCCGCAGGAGCACGCCGGTCTCGCCCTAGGCGCCTTCGGCATGGCCTATGCGACCGGATTCATGGTGTTCGGCCCGCTGTCAGACCGCCTGGGACGCAGAACGGTGATGGTCGGCGGCCTGGTGTTGCTGGCAATCATCACTCTGGGGCTGGTATGGGTGACCACGCCGGGATTGTTCATTGCAGGCCGGGCATTGCAGGGCTTTGCAGCAGCGTCCTTCCCACCGGTGGCTCTGGCCTATCTGTCCGAACGCGGGACGCCCAAACAACGCGTCTGGGGCGTGGCCTGGATGAGTACGGCATTCCTCTCGGCGGGCCTTCTGGGGCAAATCTACGGCAGCGTCGTTGCCGCTCGCTGGGGCTTTAGTTGGGCCCTGGTCCCGTTGGTGGTCATCTATGCCTTGACCGCGCTGCGGATGTCGGCAGCCCCGGAGAGCAATGAAGTTCGACGCCCACAACCCTCGCTGTGGGCAGGGTATCGGCAGATCTTCACGTTGTTGGGAAATCCGGCGCTGCGCCGCGTGTACCTGCCTGCGCTGCTACTGCTCATGTCCTTCGTCGCGTTCTACATCGGAATGGATATGCACCTGGGCGCCGCTCTTGAAGCGCAGGGGCTCAGCGGCATGCAGGCCCGGGGCGTGGCCTTGCCGGCATTTCTCGCTCCGTTGCTGGCCCCCAAGTTGATCGGCCGCTGGGGCGCTCATCGGGTCGCGACTGCGGGGTTGAGCATCGCCGCGATTGGCCTCGCACTATGCGCGGGCGCTGGCGAAGGTCGCATTGCACTGCTGCTGGCAGCAAGCGTGATCTACGTCGCCGGCGTGGCGATCAGCGTTCCTGGACTGATCGCACGCATCGCGGCAACCACTTTGCCTGAAGTCCGCGGATTGGCGGTGTCGTTCTACAC
Organism: Pseudomonas sp. B3G-3; assembly: GCF_028640915.1. Classification (NCBI taxonomy): domain Bacteria; kingdom Pseudomonadati; phylum Pseudomonadota; class Gammaproteobacteria; order Pseudomonadales; family Pseudomonadaceae; genus Pseudomonas; species Pseudomonas sp. B3G-3. Next base: position 33,617 of record NZ_JAQZAB010000111.1, read on the forward strand.
CTTCGTGCTTTTCATCGGCGCGAGTTTGGGCCCGTGGCTCGCCAATAGCAGCCGCGCATGGGCGGTGGAGTCGCTGTTTCTGGTTCTCGCGGCGGGGCTCGCTCTCGCCGCGATCTTTAGCGCAGCGCGAGGGGATACACACCTTCGTGCACGCTAATCAAGCGACCTGAATTTCCACGGCAGGACAAGGGTGGGGAAGCGGGTCTGTATCCAAGTAAACCGGTAACAGCCCGTGCGACCTGCCGATGGCCCGGACGAAGTGGAATGAAAGGAACACCAGTAATGGGAATCTATGTAGTTGTTGCAAATCAGTTCGAGGATTTTGCTCGACATGGACACGTGCTCTCCTACAGCACGCTTTTGCAGGCGCTGAAGACGCCGGGAGCAATTGAACTGAAAGGCAGCAGGATCATTGCTGGCCAAGGACTCGGCCGCAAGGAAATTCAGCATGCGTATCGCCTGGCGGTAGACAGTGGCTATGGAAGTGAATTCGAACACTGGCACATGTGGTCTGAGGCAGAACTGGCGAGCGAGGACCTCTCTCACAAGCGCCACCGCAAGAACGTGCTGATCTCGATTCCCGACCGGACCGACGAGGGCGTCTATACCGCCAGCCTGCTACTCCATGCCGAAAACGAGTTGATGCTCGACCATCTCACAGGGCAGCACGTGCAAGGCATGGTCCTGCTTGAGGCATGCCGCCAGATGTTTCTGGCGGTCACGGAGCGCTTCCATCTGGACGACTATGCGCCGCAGAAGCGCTACTTCGTCCTGAACGAAATGAGCGTCCGGTACACCGCCTTCGCGTTTCCGCTACCGGCACAGATCCGCTATCGCCTTCTCCATAGAAAACAACCGCGTGCCGATCGCGTCGAGGTTCAGGCGCAGATGGAAGTCTGGCAGGACGGGAAACTCGTTACCGAGGTGGACGTGGCGTTCTCCGTGATGGATGCCGAACGGCTCGGCAAGCGCGAGGCCACGCTTGCCGAGCGGGCCATTTCGTCACACGTCAGCTCGTTGCGTCAGCGTCTGCGCATGCCACCTCGAGCAGATGTGCACGTGATGACTGAGCCAATCTCGCCCCTTTGATCCACGCGGCCGCATTGCACCCTCGTGCAAGCGGCCCTCTCGAGTAATCGACATGACAATACGAAGAATCGCATTCTTTGACGTCGATGAAACGCTCATCGACCTCAAGAGCATGTTTAGTTTCAGGAGCTTCTATTTTCGTCAGCTGTGGGGCCAGGAGTCTGGCGCCAAGGCCGAAAATGCCGCGGCCAAGCGCATCGATCAATACGTTCTTGAAGGCCGCGATCGTTCTGCTATCAACACCCTGTTCTATGAGGACTTTCGCGATCACCGGCCTGATCGGCTGGCCGAGGCAGTCCAGGACTGGTACGCGCAGGAAAGGGCGCGCCCCGGGTTCTTCATCCAGCCTGCGTTGGAAGCACTTCGAGCGCATCAACGCAACGGCACCGACGTGGCCTTCGTTTCGGGCTCGGCAGTTCAATTCCTGGCGCCGCTGGCAGCCGAGCTGGACGTCACCCATGTCCTGGCGAATCGGCTGGAAACACGCAACGAACGCTTCACGGGCCAGTTGATTCCCCCGCAGACCATCGGAACAGGCAAGTGGGAAGCGGCGTTGGGCTTGATGAATCAGTTGGGGGTGTTGGCGGCCAATTGTTACGCCTACGGGGATCACCTGTCAGACCTCGCGCTGCTGATGAACGTCGGCAGCCCCACCGTCGTTGCGCGTGATCCGGCTTTGGTCAGGCACGCCGAGCAACTGGGCTGGCCCATCCTATGGCCCGCCTCCTCCACTCAAGGAGGAACGCCATGATGTCCTTTCACGCGTTCTCCTTTAGCCGCCTGGCGGTGGTGGCCGGCCTTGCACTTTGGTTGAGCATTGCCGTGCTGAACAACCTGTGCGACCCCGAAACGAACCGCTTCCATATCGGCAACACCCTTTCCATGGTGCTGTTGGAAGAGGAAGAGCTCCTGGGATCGGCATTGCGTTGGCGCGCCTGGCCAGCCCAATGGGCCGCGGCCGTTTTGTACGCCGTGGCAGGCATCCAGGTCTTGGTCTCGCTACTGCTCTGGTACGCCGCCTTCAGCTACGCCAGGGCCTGGAGGCGCAAGAGCTTGGCCCTGCTCAACCTCGCGCGCAACCGAGCCGTCATCGCGTTGACCTGCTTTCTACTGCTCTGGTTTGGCTTCATCTGTGGCGGACTGTGGTTCGGCTACTGGCTGAAGCAGGGCGCCATCCAGTCCGTGCACTTGACCCTGATTCTGATTGGGCTCCTTGCGCTGCTGTTCGTGCAAGGCGAGGCCCCGTCGCAGCCGGCCACGCCCACTGCAGTGTCCACCGAACCCGGTGACCCATCACTCCATAGGAGTCTTCCATGACCACGCCCCGTATCACCGCAGGCCTGGCGCTCGCCGTTGCGCTCGTAGCGAGCGCAGCCAACGCCAGTAACGAAATCGAATCGCCCCAGGAGATCTCAACCATGAATCAGGCCGTCAACAACGTTGTCGCTATTCCGTCCTCTCACCAAGAAACCTTCCAACGCGCCGTGGCTGTCGATGGCGAGTTCGCAGTGCTCTCCCGGTATGAGCGAGCCGATGGTCGTAACGCCGGCCTGGGCGGTGAGCATTTCAGCACAGTGGTATCCGACGCAGGGATTTTGAAGGGTTTCGCCAACATGTCGTTGGATCTGGTGGGCAAGACTTTGCCCTCACGTGAGCGCTCCGAGGCGATCGCCCGGGACTTTCTCCAGCAGTATGCCCCGGACCTGTTGGAGCAGATGAGAATCAGCTGGATCGAGCCGCACGACGAACCGCTAAAAGTGATGCGTAATGGGCGTGAGGAGATCGTCACTCTCACCGGCATGAAGATCAAAGCACGCAACCTGGCCGATGGCCGCTGGTTCTGGGTCATCGTCGGCGGCGATGCCAAGCCGATGGTGTTCGAGCGAGACATTGTGTGGATCACCTTCCCAGGCAAGCGCAAGACCGAGAAGTGGCTGCATGACAGCTGGCTCGCCGAACTGCCGCTGGGAGATGTCAGCAAACGTACCCAAGCGCTCTAGCCGCTTCAAGAACCGCGACGTACACCCTGCATCTTCTTATGGAGTGAGACATGCGTATTTCGATTTCCGCCAGCATTCAACTCGCTATGGCCATCGCTACCACCAGCATGTTGGTTGGCTGCGGCCCAACTGATACCGGCCCGACAGCAGCACAGCCACCGCCCGCCGTCAGCGTCGCGCAGGTGATCGTTCACCCCATCAGCGACTGGGATGAGTTCTCCGGCAGGCTCCAGGCCCCTGAGTCAGTGGAGCTTCGTCCTCGGGTATCCGGGCATATCGATCGGGTCCTGTTCCGGGATGGTTCGCTTGTGAAGAAAGGCACCGTCCTGTTTCAGATCGACCCCAGGCCCTTCCAGGCAGAGGTCGACCGCTTGGAGGCCCAGCTGCAACAGGCCCGTGCCATCCAGGTGCGGGCAGCCAGCGAGGCCGGACGGGGGGAACGACTGCGGGCGAGCAATGCCATCTCGGTTGAGCTGGCCGATGCGCGCAAGACGGCGCATCAGGAAGCCACGTCTGCCGTTGCGGCGATCAGTGCTCAGCTCAAGGCAGCACGACTGAACCTGAGCTTCACGCGTATTACCGCGCCCATTGATGGGCGCATCAGCCGCGCTGAGGTCACCGCCGGCAACCTGGTCAACGAGGGGACGACGCTGTTGACGACGTTGGTGGAGACCAAAGAGTTGTATGCGTACTTTGATATCGATGAAGCCACCTATGTGAAGCAACTTCGCCGTCTGCGCGGTGACGATGCCGCACACTCCTCGCGCGTTCCGGTTCAACTAGCATTGAGCTCAGATGAAAGGCCCCAGTACGAAGGACATCTGGATTTCGTCGACAATCAGGTCAGTCCGCTCACCGGTACCATGCGCGCGCGCGCCGTCATCGACAACGCTACGTACCAGCTCACGCCTGGACTCTTCGTCCGGCTGCAGCTCCCAGCCAGTGACACCTACCCCGCTACGCTGGTTCGAGACGAAGCTGTCGGCACCGACCTGGGCAACCGTTTTGTCCTGGTGCTGGGCGAGGACGCGGTAGTGAGCTATCGCGCGGTCCAGCTCGGCCCCAAGGTAGAGGGCTTGCGCGTGATTCGCGATGGTCTGAGGGAAGGGGACCAGATCGTGGTCAATGGGCTTCAGCATACCCGGCCTGGCGCCACGGTTGTCCCTGAGCAGGTGGCCATGGCGACTGATGAGGTGCTCGCGCGCCTGGCACGGATGAAGACCGCCAGCGACCCTCTGCCTGTCGTCAAATCGGCCCAGGACAGCGAGTCGGCGCGTGCTGCGCCGAACAGCTGAGAACGAGGAACCTTGCCATGAACTTCTCGCAATTCTTCGTTCGGCGCCCGATCTTCGCCATTGTCCTGTCTCTGCTGATCCTGATCGCCGGCGCCGTCTCGTTGTTTCAGTTGCCTGTCAGCGAGTACCCGGAAGTTGTTCCCCCCACCATCGTGGTGCGGGCACAGTTTCCTGGCGCCAACCCTGACGTGCTCGGCAAGACCGTCGCTTCGCCCCTGGAGCAAGCGATCACCGGCGTGGAGAACATGCTCTACATGGCCTCCCAGTCGACCGCGGACGGTTCGATGACGCTGACGCTGACCTTCGCGCTCGGCACCGATCTCAATGCAGCGCTGGTGCAGGTGCAGAGCCGGGTGACCCGGGCGACCACCCAGCTTCCACCTGATGTGCAGCGGCTTGGCGTGACGGTGGACAAGACCTCGCCTGCCCTCGCCCAGGTGGTTCACCTGTATTCCCCGAGTGGCCAGTACGATCCGACCTATCTTGCCAACTATATGGCGATTCACGTCATCGACGAGTTGTACAAGATCGAGGGGGTCAGCGACATTCGGTTGCTGGGTATGGGCGACTACGCCATGCGGGTGTGGCTGGATCCGGACAAGGTGGCGTCCTACAACCTGGTAGCGGCGGACGTGATTCGCGCCATTCGCGAGCAGAACCGGGAGGTCGCGGTTGGTTCACTCGGCGCACCGCCAAATGCGAGCGACAGCGCGTTCCAGTTGCTGATCAACGCCCAGGGGCGACTGGTCGACGAGGAGGATTTCGAGCGCATTATCGTGCATGTCGGCAAGCACGGCGAAGTGGTCCGACTGCGCGATATCGCGCGCATTGAACTGGGCTCAAGCCAATATGCGCTGCGCGCACATCTGGACGGACATCCCTCTGCGGCGTTGCAGATCTTCCAGAACGCCGACGCCAATGCAATCGAGTTGTCCGACCGGCTTCGCCATCGAATGGTCGAACTGGCGCGCGACTTCCCGCCGGGTGTCGAGCACTCGATCGGCTATGACCCGACCATTTTCGTTCGCAGTTCGATTACCGCTGTGGTGTACACCTTGCTGGAGGCGGTGGCGCTAGTCGTACTCGTCGTCATCCTTTTCTTGCAGACCTGGCGCGCGTCGATCATCCCGCTTGCAGCAGTACCGGTGTCCCTGGTTGGCACATTCGCGGTCATGCAGATGCTGGGCTTCTCCATTAACGCGCTTTCGCTGTTCGGCCTGGTGCTGGCCATCGGAATCGTGGTGGACGATGCCATCGTGGTGGTGGAAAACGTCGAGCGCAACATCGGCCTGGGCAAATCTCCCGTCGAGGCGACACGCCAGGCCATGAAGGAAGTCACCGGCCCGGTTGTCGCTACTGCGCTGGTGCTGTGCGCCGTCTTCATTCCCACCGCCTTCATCTCCGGCCTCACGGGACAGTTCTATCGGCAGTTTGCGCTCACCATCGCCATCTCGACGGTGATCTCGGCGTTCAACTCGCTGACCTTGTCGCCGGCGCTGGCTGCGATGCTGCTCCAGGAGCATGGTGCACCCAAGGACCGGTTGTCGACGTTGATCGAGCGGTTGTTCGGCGGATGGCTGTTCCGCCCTTTCAACCGCCTGTTTCAGAAGGCCAGCGGCGGGTATGTTGCTCTGACCACCCGTTTGCTGCGCGCCAGCTCGATCGTTCTGGTGTTGTATGTCGGGTTGGTGGGGCTGGCCTATCTCGGCCTGGAAAGAACCCCCACGGGATTCATCCCGCAGCAGGATAAGCAGTACCTGGTGGCTTTTGCCCAACTGCCTGAGGGCGCCAGTCTGGACCGCACCGAGTCGGTCATTCTGCGGATGTCCGAACTCGCCCTGGAGCACCCGGGCGTGGCCAATACGGTCAGCTTCAGCGGGCTGTCGATCAACGGCTTCGTCAACAGCGCCAGCGCAGGGCTGATGTTCATTCCCCTCAAGTCGTTCGATGAGCGAAAGGACGCATCGATGTCCGATGTGGCCATTGCTCAGGCCCTGGGCGCCAAGTACGGCCAGATCAAGGAGGCCTTTGTGATGGTGGTGCCGCCACCACCGGTGGAAAGCCTGGGCACGATCGGCGGATTCAGAGTGCAGATCGAGGACCGAGGCAGCCTGGGACACGAAGCGCTGTTTCGTCAGGTACAAGCTGTCGTGGACAAGGCAAGGGCACTGCCGGAGCTGGCGGGCGTGTTCTCCGGCTACCAGGTGAACGTACCGCAACTCGATGCGCAGATCGATCGGGACAAAGCGAAGGTTCAGGGCGTGGCGATCGATGACATCTTCGACACCCTGCAGGTGTACCTGGGCTCGATGTATGCCAATGACTTCAACCGTTTTGGGCGGACCTACCATGTGACCGTCCAGGCCGAACAGGCGTTTCGCATGGCGCCGGAGCAGATCGGCAGGTTGAAAGTGCGCAATCGGAACGGCGAGCTGGTTCCGCTGTCGTCGTTCGTGCGCGTTCAGGAGTCAGCGGGCCCCGACCGCGTGATGCACTACAACGGCTTCCTGACTGCCGAGATCAATGGCAGTCCTGCCCCCGGGTTCAGTTCCGGGCAGGCCCAGGCCGCCATCGAACGGCTGCTGCAGGAGGAGTTGCCTAACGGCCTGGCCTACGAATGGACCGAGCTGACCTACCAGCAGATCCTCGCGGGCAACACAGCGTTGTTTATCTTCCCTTTGTGCGTGCTGCTGGCCTTCCTGGTACTGGCTGCGCAGTACGAAAGCTGGAGTCTGCCACTGGCAGTTGTGCTCATCGTTCCGATGACCTTGTTGTCGGCCATTGGAGGGGTTCTGCTCACCGGGGGGGACAACAACATCTTCACCCAGATCAGCTTGATCGTGCTTGTGGGGCTGGCATGCAAGAACGCCGTCCTGCTGGTCGAGTTTGCGCGGGAGAGACAGGAACAGGGCCTGGACCGCGCCAGCGCGGTGCTTGAGGCCTGCCGCCTGCGCCTGCGCCCGATCCTGATGACCTCTATCGCTTTCATTATGGGTGTGGTGCCTCTGGTGTTGTCGAGCGGCGCCGGCGCCGAGATGCGCCGTGCCATGGGGGTAGCGGTGTTCTCGGGCATGCTCGGAGTCACCGTCTTCGGACTGTTGCTGACTCCGGTCTTCTACGTGTGGCTGCGCAAGATGGTGGAGCACCGTGTCACACGTCGCGCCACCGTGGCCAAGCCCCTGCTGGAGGAGAAGGTATGAGCTGCCACATTCGAAATGTAGGTATCCCCCTTATCGCAGTGATGTTGGCAGGCTGCGCGGTCGGACCTCACTACAAACAACCGGTGTTGCCTTCAGCCGCCGTGATGGCCTCCCAGGATGGGAAAAACTACGACAAGGGGCGTTTTGAGGTGCTCTGGTGGCGGCAGTTCGAAGATCCAGTGCTGGACCGGCTTGTCATACGGTCACTGGAGGGGAACCAAGACCTCAAGGCAGCTTTTGCCCGGTGGAGGGTGTCGCGCGCCTTACGCGACGACGCCGCAAATGATCGCTTCCCGATCGTCACAAGCCGTGCCAGTGCCGATCTTGGCAAGGGGCAACAGCCAGGCCTGACCGAGGCGCGCGTGAACCAGGAACGCTACGACCTGGGGCTGGACACAAATTGGGAACTGGACCTGTTCGGCCGCATCCGGCATCAGTTGGAGTCCAGCGAGGCCCGAAGCGAAGCCGCCCAGGCTGATCTTCAACAGTTGCAGGTGAGTCTGATCGCAGAGCTGGTCGACGCATACGGCGGGCTTCGCGGCGCGCAGTCGAGAGAGCGCATTGCCCAGGCAAACCTTGGCAACCAAAGCGGCTCGCTCAATCTGACCGAGCGGCGCCGGGAAGCCGGAATTGGCACCGACCTGGATGTGCTGCGGGCGCAGGCCCGCCTCCAGGCCACGCAGTCGCAGATCCCTGGGCTTCAGGCCGAGGCGGCACGCGCCAGGCATCGAATCGCCGTGCTGCTGGGAATGCGTCCAGACGAGCTCACCGAGGACCTGTCGCCCCAAGTTTTGCCGGCAATCGCCACAGCGCTGCCTATCGGCGATCCCGCGGACCTGCTGCGCCGGCGGCCCGATATCCGCGCAGCCGAACGGCGCTTGGCTGCCAGTACGGCCGAGGTTGGCGTTGCTACAGCTGACCTGTTTCCACGGGTCAGTCTGAGTGGCTTTCTGGGATTCACCGCCGGGCGCGGGTCGCAACTTGGCTCGGCGGCCGCCAAGGCCTGGAGCGTCGCCCCAACGCTCACCTGGAGTGCATTGGACTTAGGCAGCGTGCGGGCTCGCCTGCGCGCTGCGCAAGCCGGGTCGGATGTCGCCATGGCGCAGTACGAGCAGCAGGTGCTGTTGGCCCTGGAGGAGACCGCCAACGCTTTCAGCGACTATGCCAGGCGCCAGGAGCGACTGGTGGCGCTGACGCGTCGCAGCGATGCCAGCCGCGGTGCGGCACAGCAGGCATCGATCCAGTACAGCGAAGGTGTTGTGGATTTTCTCGTCCTCCTGGATGCAGAGCGTGAGCAGCTGGCCGCGGAGGATGCCCAAGCCGAAGCGGAAGTGGATCTGTACCGCGGCATCGTCGCCATTTACCGAGCCCTCGGTGGGGGCTGGCAACCTGCCTGAAACCCAATTTTCTCAAAGGAGTATCTCAACGCATGAAAGCACTCGTAGTTGCCTGCTTGATAGCTAGCGCGGCCAGCTCATTGCCCGTGTTTGCGGCAGGTTCCCCCAACTCCAGCAGCGGAGAAAACTCAATGATCACCAGAACGAACTATCCCGCCTTGCCCGAGCCAGCAGGCCCGTACTCGGTGGCAGTGCGCCACAACAACACCTTGTACTTATCCGGCATGACAGCCTTCGGCACCCCGGCCCAGGGCAAGGATATCGCCAGGCAAGCAGAGGCGATCTTCGAGCAGATGCAACGAGTCACGCAGGCCGAAGGCATTGGCATGCGTGAGCTCATCAAGGTGACGATTTTCGTAACCTCCATGGACGATGTCGGGGCACTGCGCAGTGTCTTGTCCAGGCACTATGACGGCTCGTATCCAGCCAGCTCCCTGGTCAAGGTGGCCGGGTTGTTCTCAGAGGACGTCAACATCGAGATCGAAGCGGTGTTCGCCTTACCCGGCTAAGCCCAAGGGGACGTTGACACGAGGGCAGAAGGTGGGACACACCTTCTGCCCTCACTTGCTAGTGAAGCTGCTTTGGCCAATGCTCGGACGCGATGTCGTTGGTGACGTTCCTGATCCGATCCAGCAACGCCAGGAACTCCTCCTCTCCGCTCAGCAGGCGAGTGAACGCTGCACACTGGCAAAGGATGGATTCCAGCAGCAATCGTTGTTCTTCTCCAGTGCCGCACTCCGTAATGCCTGATTGAATCAGGTCGAATGCCCGCTCCGCATGCGCTCCAATCGTCACTAATCTCAAACTATCCATAACCAACTCTCCCTCTTGCGGCCCCTTAAATGAGGCACTTCCTGGCAAATGATGACAACAATGCACGCGCCAGATCCGGTGCATTCGCACGCAACGCGGCCAGATCATTACTGCATTCAACCGCTCAAACAAGATGGCCGGCCCGCCGCAGCGTTTCCAATAGGAGACAGCGGCTCAACTTGGCAGGAATTCACCTGGCCGCAAACCCGCTTGCAAGGCATGACCTTCCCAAGCCGTACGATCCTGGAAAAGCCTATATATCAAGGAAAAACCTACTATGGACGACAATCCGAACAGGCTAATGTGCACGTGTAGCCAAACCAATTTGGTCCAGATCGAATCTTTATTCTTAGGATTATTCCGCCTTTATTTGCGAATAATCTGAAGAAAAAATAGTTCCCGCCTCGATACGGACCGCACTTCGTATAGCCAGGCTATATTGGCAACAGTTCCAGATGCGAAATACGGCCTGAGCATCCTCCCAATCTAGTTCAATAGCCGACTTCAGCCACGACGAATTCCGGACCCAAAGTCGCAATCATCCTCGCAGTTCTCCGTGCCGGCGGGCTGCGGGTTTTGGCTCGACCCCAGGCTGGGGTTGAGCTTTTTTTTCGAGTGCCACTTCGTGTTTTGAAACACTGTTGCGGCGTAGAAACATATGTACGCCGTTATGTCATTCTGACTGATCGGATCGGATCAAAGAGAATGAAATAGAGATAGTTCCCATATTCTCGACGCAGTTGATATAGGAAGATTTTGGTATCGGCAGAGTGCTTTTTTAACAAGCCGCCGCCCTTAGACCGAAATCCCACCTTCCTCCAATTGTTCCGGCAGACTTATCGGGGCCGTGACCTCGCCACCACTCCGGCTAGCCGATAGAGACCGCGGCGCTCCCTGTTCAGAATCGACAATCTTTGCCGGGATTCGTACAAGGCAACGAGAGATACCGGCATTGGAAGTCTGGGATGCACCTTGTGTTATCTCACGATGAAAAATCCAACTAGCGCGTTATTGAACATTAGAACGAAGACCCCTGCTTGCAAAAGGGTGCGAGGGCTACTGTTACAGCCAGCCTTTGCTTCAGATGGTGAAGTCGTGGAGTACGTTGTCCAGAACACGGGAAACCACACAGTCGCCCATCATGCTTTTGGCTCTCCGAAATCAATCCTGAAAAGTGCCATGGCGCTCTTTCTGCGCCACGGCAACTCCATCCCGTTCTCAATGCCCTACACCCCTGCAGGTGGCCGTCTCGATCCGCTATCGGCAGAGGACATGTGTAAGGAGCTTGGATTACGCGTTGTTGACGGGGGGCTGCACATCGACGCGTCAGAGCTTGAGCCCGCGCTTGCCCCGCAGATGAACTACCCGGCAAGCCACATCACCTTCACGGTGCCCCTATCAGAGTCACTGTGTGACAGGGCCTATGCATTTGCCCGATTCGAAGAGTTCCGTCCTCGCCTGCGAGTTGCCCTACTCCCTTTGACCAACGCGTCTGGGGAGCGCGGTCAAGCAGCTGTGAGGTCGGTGGGGCTTCACCTGAATATCCCGCATGGGGTTTCCGACTCCTCACTGCTTCAATCTCGGTTCTGCCAACTGCTGGAACTGGCCCGCACCAGTCGACTACAGGTTCTGGTGGGGGGGGCCGACATTGCAAGCGACTACTGGTGGATCCGCCAGTTCGACAAGGTGCAGCAATATGGCAACCTGTTGTCCCCCGTACTGAGCGCCGATTGCCTAGAAGCCATGCTGCATATCAGCAACCCGAGCTGGCGCAATTTTCGGGTTTCCGGGCGCTACGCGTTGCAGCACACTACGCCGCAGGCTCGCAGAGGCGCGGAGACATCGACATCGGTGGTCGCGCAGGCTGTTTAGCAATCCAGAATAGAAACGCGTGAGTTCTGCCAGGCAACAGTGCCGCTATCACTCGATGGCTACGGTGGCACCAGCCTGGCAGGTTCGATTCCGCAGAGAGGCAGCTAGCCTACCGGACCGTTTGAGAGCCAAGATGACCTGACTGGCTGATGAAGGGGCGCCGCCTTGCCTCAGATTGGATACGGACGGAGTGGCCGCCCTCAGGGTCGGGAGTGGTCAGGCGGGGGGGCATGGAAAGCTCTCGCGCATGTGGCCAAGAGCCTTGCTATACGTGGGGCACTGACCTCTTGAATTGTGAGTCCACAGAGGCCCGGCCGCCATCTACCGGCCAGTGCTGGACGGTAGACGGGCTTTGTGTGCAGGGGGCCGCGCAAGGTGCTCCTACATTGCATTCCGGAGGATCATTTGTAATACACCTCCAATTGCACAGCGGCTTCAAAATCTCCCAATTTGGCCGTATTGCTCAGCCAGCGAAGCTCTGCCGTGTAGTCCTTGACGGAAACTCTATTGGCGGTTTTCGCGACCAATTCGAAATCCCGGGCAAGCGGAATCGCTGAGGCATTTTCCTTCTTCAGCAATCGAATTCCCAACGAATTATTGTTGGAAGGAATCAAGGTGGTCCCGTCCGCGCCAATGCTTGCCTTCATAGGGAGAAATCGACCGGTGAGCCCGTAACTACTGTCGCAGTTCTTGGTCGATGTGATGCTGAAGCTCTCCTCTTTCACAACTTTGTTGGTTTGAGCCCCGAAAGAACTGATCGGGCCAAAGTCGATGACCCTTGGCGAGACCTCCACGGTCGAAGCGCAGCTGACGAATCGCATTGCATTCATACCAATAATGCCATATCCGAAACTGACGCCGGGAATATAAGGCGGGGGCGGCGGCGTGATATGTCCAGACATTTGGAACACCATATACGCCCCTCCCGGCACACCTGTCACTGGCCCCTCCTTGCCTGGGCCTGCCTCTGACCTTTTGGACAAGAAAACGCTAAAACTCAGAGGAACCCGAAGGGCCGTGGAATAACATCCTGCCGGGTTTTTACATGGTGGGATTAGATTGTATAAAACAATCTTCTTATTAGCCTCGCTCCATCGGTAGTCTACGCCGTTCAGGCGGATTCCCGCTTCGATCTCTGACCCCAGCAGCGTACCGGTAGGATCATTCGGCGCTAAGTACAGGGTTAAGTATTCACCATCAGCTACTCCTTGGTGCCAACACTGGATGTTGATGGTCTGCGGTTCCGAACGCCAGATAATGGTGTTCTTTGGCAACGTAGATGCCAGCGCAAGGGTAGGAACTTGTGCGGCCTCAATGTCTTGGTTGCCGTTCTTAAGACACGTGAGGGCGTAGCTGCTTTGAGCTGCGAGTAACCCCAGTGCAAGGATAATGAGTCGTAACATGGGCTTCACTTTTTGGAAGGCTCCTGGCGCCAATTGGCCGGAAATATGGCAAAGGGTAGTGATCACCTATTCTATTTGGCAGGGTCGCTGAGCTCGACAGGATCGTTCCTCAAATCCATCAGATCGGTCTGAGATCCGCAGCGGCATCGTGGGGTTACCTGACTAGCCACGCACCAAACCGTGTTGCAGTGGCGAGCCCCTGCTCGGTCAAGGTGGGGAGGCTTCTACCCTAGGGGTTGCCGCGGCCGAACTCAACTCCGACTGGGGCTACGTCGATGGTGCGCTGTACGATGAATATGAACACACCAGCCGTTCAACGCACGCATGCTCTCGCCGTGTCCGATGGCTAGTACAAATCACTCCCAGGACCGGGAGTAAGGGTGATCCTTGAACAGTTCCGGCAGGCCGGCCACCTGCTTGAAACGCAGGACTTCTTCGGCATCCATACCAAGTCGCTGTGCGACGACTTCTTCAGTCCACCCCGCCCGCAAGAGCGTGACAACGACCTCTGTCATCGGCTGGACACCGTGAATGCCGCGGGCACGGTTATGCCTGATCGTGGCGGCTATGCGGTCCTCACGCGCTGCTCGCTCGCTGCGGACGGTTACGACAGGCAGATACCCGTGAAGCCGCTCCTTGAGGGGTTTGGAACGCTTGCCCACTCGCTGGCGGTGAAACCCATCCACCACCACACGGCGCCCCTCTTCGGTATGCGAAACGATAGGCTGAGTGAAGCCATCGACATCAATCGAGTGCTCAAGCAGCTTCAACTCCGGAGGCGCTACGGAGTTGGGGTTGTAGTCGTTGCCTTCGACCTGCTCGCCTTCGACCCATTCAACGAAGTCGACCGGCTCGCCAGCAAAGGGGCTGTGCCCATGGAGGCTGCGGCGGATTCTGTTGATCGCCTCGATCTTCGTGTGCAGCGGGAGGGAATCGAGTTCTTCAAAGAGCAGAGCCGCTCGCTGTACTAGGCTATCGGGCATTTTGCTTCCTTTCGAGCGTTGCCCACTTTCCTCGCGTAGCACGCAGAGTAAAACCGTGAGGCTCGAGGAATGGAACTGAATTGTCGGGAACCCGTGTCGTACACGTCAACTGGTGGCAATCCACGTAGGTCAGCACCTGTTGACGCAGCGTTCTGAACACGCCGCGGCCACGCGCTTCAGCGCGTACGTAGGCTTCACGCCACATAAGGATGCCGCTCCGATGCTCGATGCTGGCAAAGCCGACCACGCGAGAATCGGCCTTATGGACAGCGACGAACCACCGATGAAACGGACTATCGTTGAGAGGGTAGCCGCCGCATTCACGGCGCACATGCGGGCTGGCAAAGAAGCGGCCGAGAAGCGAAAAGAAGCGTGCTTCGTCCTCCATAGAGCAGATCTCGGTGAACTCGTAGTGGGTAGAAGCATTCATGCCTTCACCTTGTTGCAGATGCCAAGCGCCTTCATGTCGCGCTGGGACGTGCTGAAAGACAGCGACCGGGCCATGTCCTGCTTGAGCAGTGCCATGGCTACCCTGCGCCAGGAGGGTTGCGCCTTGCGGTTTTCAAGCGCGGGCGTGCCGGCGTCTGGCCACACCTCCAGTGGGTAGCCATGTTCCCCCCACCACTTGATAAACCGTTGGATGCGTCGAAGGTAAATGCCCCGCAAAGGTGAGGGCATGCTCTCTAGGAGGAACTTGGCGTAAGCGCGCCAGGTGTCGAATGATGGCGGCAGGCCGAGTCCACCTCTGTAGCCCAGGAACCGCTGCCGGCAGTAGCGCGCGGCATAGTTCGCACCGGCTACCCGCCGGACGACACGGACCCAAGTCTGGGGCTCGAGCTTCTGGAACAAGTCCAGCCCTTTTCGCTGATCGTCGCCAAACGGCTGGCAGATGCGCATCTGGGAAAAGGGCAGCCCCGCGCGATACATCAGATCGTAGATTCGGTTGTAAGGCAGCCGGGCGCTGCCAACGTACTTCCAGATATCTTCAAATCGCCAGTCGTAGATTGGGAAAAACGTGACGCATCGATCATCCAGGAGCACGTCCCGAGAGCTCCATTGAATTGGAGTGGATGTGTCTGGCGGTGTCCACGCGCTTTTCTTCTGCTTGGCCCTCTTCTTGACTGCAAGATAGCGGTTCAATGACTCGTCCGAGCGGATTCCAACCAGAAACGCTGTCGACTTATCTTGCGAGAGCCAGGCATTGAAGGCCGGGAAGAACTCCTCGAACTCCATGCGATGGCGAAAGAACGGGAAGCGGTCGGGATCGTTGATCACCGCCGGATGCTTCGGCAGCGGGCGAATCCAGTCAGCTTCACGACCGGGTTCCCAAGAGCACCAGAAGGGCTCCTGCAGGCTCGATGCATTGCGCAAATTGATGGGCAGGCAAATCCACCATGGGTGCACGTCGTCTCGATCAAACATCTCTGTGACATGGTCGATCGTCGCTTGATACTGCCCTTCCAGATCAATGAACACGGCATGCACGGGCAAGCGCTTCAGTTCGCGGGCGACTTCCAGGGCCAGGTGGAGGGTGATAGAGCTATCCTTGCCGCCAGATAGCGCCACACAGACACGCTCAAAGTGTTCGAACACGAGTCGAATGCGCCTCTTGGCCGCGTCATAGACGTTGAGGTCCTGGTAGTCCTTGGCCAACTTCTCCCCCCTCCCTGTTCACCAACATCTCCTGAATGGTTGTCTGGGCTATCACCCCGACGCGTCAGCACTTCCCCAGCCTTCAATAGGCTCCGGCTGCAGCACTCGTGGATGAGCTGCAGCGGTGCTGGTAAGAGATCTTTAGCGGTCGGTTGTGAGCTATCTCGCCAGCCTGCGCGGATTTGCGAAACGGTAGCGCTTCCAATATGTCCAACCGCTCGAGGCCTGTGTAACAAGCCAGTCCGCACGGTGCCTGACCGACAAGGCCCTTGTCGGGTGGATCGCAGACTGGGGAGAATGGCGGCGGCATTGCAGTTCAAGTAAGGTCGTTCGCTGTCGGCCGATTTATGGTTTTGACAGCCCATGCTAATGGCGGATGCAGATCGCGACCAAGAGGACGTGTCTTGGTCATCCGGAGATATATCTGATTCTGCGGACAGACGCAGGCTGACTGCCCGCAGATCAGCTATGGCATGATTTCGCGCAGTGCCTGCTCCAGAATCTCGAGCGTTATCGGCTTGAACAAGATTCGATCCATTCCCGCATCGATGCCACGATAAGCCTCCTCTTCCTCGGCGCTTGCCGTGCACCCGAGGATGTAGCAACGGCGTCTACCACTGTTCGCCTCTTCCGCGCGGATCTTCTCGGAGAGCTCATAACCATTCATTCGCGGCATCTGGCCGTCCGTGACGACAAGGTCAAAAGTCCCCGCCTGCCACAGCTCCCATGCGCTCTGACCATCAACCGCCAGGGTGACCTGGTGGCCCAGCCGCTCGAGTTGCGCCTCGAGGGTAATCCGGTTGGCCAGATTGTCGTCGACCGCTAGGATGGACAACGCCACTTGGTGCTGCGTGGGCGCGGCAACGCGTGGCACGGGCGCTGCGACATCGTCCGTGGGGCTGGGCGCCTCACAAAGTGGCAATTCGAGCAGCACGCAAAAGCATGTTCCTTTACCGACCTCACTTTGCACACTCAGCGTCCCGCCCAGCAGTCCTACCAGACGCCGACTGATGCTCAAGCCCAACCCGGTGCCGAAGGGCTGGGCCTCTTGTGCTGATTCAACCTGGCTGAACGGCTCAAAGAGCGTCACTTGATCCTGTGGGGAAATGCCGATCCCGGTATCGACGACTTCTACGCGCAATTGGAGGTGGCCTGGCCGCGCTTTCACATTTGCTACGGCTCGTAGCGTCACCCCGCCTTGCTCGGTGAACTTGATCGCATTGCTCAGCAAATTGAATAGCACTTGCCGGAAGTGCATGCGGTCCATGAGAACCCACTGGTCAACATCACCCTCCAGGGTCGCCTTAAGCGCCAGGCCTTTCTGGCGGGCCATGCCCACGACAAGAGGAACGATCCCCTCGATCTCTGCGCGAACCATGACGGGCTTGGGAGCAGAGTCGACGCGGCCGCTTTCAATTCGAGCAAGATCCAGGACATTGCCCAGCAACAGAAGCAGGCCGCGAGCGGCATCTTGGGCGGTACCTAGAAGGCCTGATTCAATTTTTCCTTGTTGAGCGCGCTCAAGCACCAACTCCTGCAAGCCGATGATGGCGTTCAGGGGCGTGCGGATCTCGTGGCTCATCGTCGACAGGAAGACGCTCTTCGCCTGATTGGCCGCTTCCGCCTTTTCCCGTGCGATTTGCAGTTGTTTCTCGGCTCGGCGAGCCCGCTGAACCTGGCGAAAAAGGTAGAAGCCCCAGACCAGCGAGAGCACCAGCACCACGCCGAATGCGGCGATCAGCTGCAGGATGTTCGCGCGATGGTCTCGCCAGAAATCAAGGCCGGATGCAGGGTAACGGGGCCCCCACTTTTGTATGATATCGGCGAGCTCTTCCGGAGCGACCGCATACTGTGCTTTTTCAAGGATGCTTATCAGCAAGGGCTCCTTGACCGTAGCTCCGATGCTGACTGGACGTTCGAACTCAGACAGAACTCCGGTAACTGTTATACGGTCGTTGAAGCTTTGGGCCGAGATGAATCGGCCGGTGTACTCGCTTCCGACAAATGCGTCGCTACGGCCCTCGTCGACGCTGCGCATGGCCTCCAAGAAGTCCGGGTAGATCTGCAGTTTGATGTCCGGATACTGTTGCTCAATGATTGAGTTGATGAAGTAGCCCGATGGCGATGCAAGGCGCTTACCACGTAGATCGTTCAGGTCATAAGCATCAAATGTGTCGCCATGACCAAAGTTCGGAACGCCGCGGGTCATCAACACAACAGAACTTGGCAAATACGGAGGCAAGAGCTCAACACTTCCGTCCGGTTCGGTCTCCGTAGACATGATCGGCGTTAGCATCGCCTTACCTTCACGCAACAGGTTGCCAACCTGGGTATAGTTACTGGCGTAGATATACTTGAACTGAAGGCCGCTGCGCTGACCGATCAGGTCCAGGTAGTCCGGCCCGATACCCACCGCACCGCCCAGCGTATCGCGCTGGCCAAGCGCACCGAGCGTATCGTTTATCACCACCGGCACCACGGGGTGCGAGGACAGCCAGCGGTTCTCCGCAGGTGTCAACGCAATCTTGCTATCGCTGAGCCGCAGGTGTCTGCCTGCGCTCCAACTGCGCAAGATGTCATCACCATAGGTTGCGGTGATTTGAGGGAGCGTGCGATTGATCAGCGCATGAAGTCTTGTATCGGTGCCGCGAACCAGAAATCCGAATCCTTCAGCCTCCAGCGGTGCAAAATTCTCGATGCGCAGATTCAGCAGGTAGTAGGTGTTGATGGCATAGTGCGCGGCAACGGCGTCGATAATGGCGGCATCCGCGACGCCCAGGCTGACGGCTTCCGCCGCCAACTTCGGCGTGGCGTACCGCAGGATTTTGCTATTGGGGTAGACAGCCCGGACTTGATCGCTGGTGCGATAACTCGTCACCATCGCGATGCGGGAAACCGGAGCCTTCCGGTCAAAGGGCGCTCCGCGGCGGGTTATCAGTGCCGGCTGGTCCTGTAGGTAGGCTCGGCTCAACAGGAGCTTGTGATTGGTGGCTGCAAGTTCAGTTCCGCCGCCCAAAAGATCAATCTCGCCCCGCTCCAGCGCATCCAGCGCAGCTTCCCAGGAAGGAAACATCCGCACGGTAGGCGGCGCCTCCAGCAGGAGCGCCAGGTAGTCGACGGTTACCCCGCGGATCCGGTCGCCGCTCATGACGCTCAAGGGCGGATAGCCAGGGGGCATCATCCCCACGACGAGCGGCCCGCGCTCGGTAAGCCATTGGCGGTCTGCGGGCGTGAGCCAAGGTTGTGTGGATGAGCTGGTACCGGCCACCATTACGTATTGGGAGTCGGCAGGGGCTGCTACGCTGGAACACGCGGCAAGCAGCAGCCAGAGCACCACGGCAAAGGCGCATAGGCGAAAAACAGCGTTAGATAGCGCGAAACCGGCCCTCCCTGCGGTGGGCCATTGATGAAAGTGCCGGCCGGCAGTTGGAGAGAAGGCTTCCCTCATAATCAGTCGCAGTTCCTTGGATGGCAGCGTGGGCACGGCTTGGCCCCGATCGTCACTATAGCGATTTGCCGGATATCTCCAAAGTTCGAACCACGTTATTCTTGCAACTGCACAACAAGTCGGCCCGTCCAGGTCAATGGAAGGTCAACTTCGGCCAATCTTATCTGGAACCCGTGGAATCATGAATACACCTCCCTCGTCCAACTTGCCCGTTCAGACGCCTTTGATTGGCGACGCCAACGCTACCCTGTTCGACCCAGAGTCGATCGTGGCGTTGGGGGGTGGGGATTTGGAATTGGTCAAGCGATTGATAGCCGGGATCATTCAGAGCAATCAAGATGACCTGGCAGCATTGGAGCCTCTGCTAGCCAAGCAGGACCGGATCGGCATCGCGGCGCTAGCGCATCGCACCAAGGGGACGGCCCGTATGATCAATGCGGCAATTGTGCTGGACGCCTGCCACGATCTGGAAGTTTGCGCAGGACACGGAACTGCAGCCGAGCTACGGGTTAAGGGAGAGAAATACTGTGCGCTGCTACAAAAAATGGAAGTGGCCCTGCGTGATCTCCTCGCCCGCGATGAGAGCTGAGGAAAGCTCTCCAACCGCGGGCTGAGTTACAGAAGATAGGGGTCTTTCGAAACGAGCAACTCTCCCAGGGCATCCCGATCGACCGCAGGAGAAACCAAGAACCCTTGAATCATGTCGCAGCCGAGCGAACGCAGCAGCTCCAGTTCCTCGTGGGTCTCCACACCTTCGGCGACCACGTTCAAGCCAAGCTCTTTTCCGAGATGGATCAGACTGGTAAGCGCTTTGCGAAAGGCCTCATGCTTGACGGAACTCTGCACCAGGCTTCGGTCGAGCTTCATTTCCGTAAACGGTGTGGCCACCAAGCGGTAGAAGGAACTGTAACCTGTGCCGAAATCGTCTTGCGACAGGCCGAACTGCATCATGCGCAGGCGGGACGCTCCACTGTAATAGCTGCATGCTTCCGTAGTCGTGGTGTTCTCTGTCAACTCGAAGCAGATGCTTCCGGGCGACACTCCCATCTCGGTGACGAATGCGTGAAGACGCTCCGGAAGGGTAACGTCATCCAACAGACGGGTATGAAGGTTCACTGATCCCATGACTTCATGACCCAGTGACTTCCAGTACTTCAGGGCTGTAATCGTCTGTCGCAAGATCACCCAAAGAAGCCTCTCGTAAAGCCCTTCACGCTGCATGTCCGGCATGAACGCGTGGGGAAGCAACAGGCCCAATTGAGGATGCAGCCAGCGCGCCAAGGCTTCTACGCCCACAATACGCCGCTCGGACAACGAGTACTTGGGCTGAAACCAAGCCTGGATGTCCTGACATTCCAGCGCATTGATGAGCATGTCGGCCGGATTGTCATAAACAACATTCTTTTTTGCCGCGGGAACAGCCGCTCGCCTGTCAAGCGCCAGAAGCAGCTCTTCTGCGGCGTCTTTCGAGAACGGCTTGGGGTAGGCCCCTAACACTTTCAGGCCTCGCGCTCGCGCCGCCTGATAGGCCCCCGATAGAATCGGCTGCGCATCGCCGCTGACGATGGCAAGTGCTGGGCTGGTCCGGTCCTCAATGGGGAACCGCTCAATCAACTGTACACCGTCAATGCCCGGCATGCGTAGATCACTAACTACCAGGTCATAGGGTTGCTCAGCGAGCAGTTGCAACGCCTCTCCCCCGTCCTTGGCGCCCTTCACCTGGTGATGGCCTGAGGCTTGCAGCACGGACATCGTGCTCGCGCGTACTAATGGATGGTCCTCGACAACGAGGATGCGATAGCACATGGGTGACACTCCTGCGCCAGTGGCGCCAGCATGCGATCTGTCGTGCATAAAGTGAGGCCTGAAATTCCCCGAGGACTCAGTCCTCGCAGAGGCAGCGGCTGCAAACACCTGCTGAGCTTGGGCGCAGAAGAGTTGAGCCTTGTTAGGGGAGGTTTTATGTATGGATGACATCATCGATCTGAGCTTAGTGCCGGCCCGAGTCAGAGGGAATGCGGAATGATCCCGGCTTTGCGTGGATAGTTCTTAAAGATCAAGACGAGAGCGTTACTTAAGAATCAGATGAATCTGCCGTTAGCAAGATGGGAGACGGCGAGTTCGCCGCTGCACCTAACGGAACGATTCAGATTCGAGGAGTAGCCATGGCTGTGCATCGCATATCAATAGGTCGCACCCTGACACTTGCCGCCCTGCTAGGTTGCTGCTCTGCAGCTGGGGCCTCGCAAGTGACTTCCGGCTTCATTCAGTTCACGGGAAGGATCGTTACCCCACCGCTGCGACTCATCGCAACTTCCTCACCCATTGTTCAAGCGCCTTCACAGAGGGTCTCTCAGCTGGAACTGGAGCTGCGACCGCAAGACAGATCGCGGGTCAGCGTAGCCGTTGCCTTGCCGACCGCGCACCTCGCCGCAGGAGTGCGCGGACAATGCGTGGAATCACCGCAATCAGCGCCCTTCACCATGCCAGCCGGAGGATGTCACTTTGGTGAGCAGGGCGGCCGGGTTCTACTCACAGCCGCGCCGGGTAGCGCAGTGATGTCCACGGTGGTGCGCATCAGCTACGACTGAGGGCGTACTCTCCAGAAATTCGGTTCACGCCAACTACGCCCATTCCTGGGCGTAGCACGGCGATCTTCAATCGCCGATAGATGCGCCTTCCAAGCTATCGCTGGGGTTGCGGCCACAGGATAGACTCTTGGTCTGCCTGGATTTGCCTTGTTCTCCAAGCTCATTGCTCGAAGGTCTCGCCGGCATTGCTTGGAATCTCCATAGCCTGATTCCTTCGTGATGCCTGCCGAAGGATGCCGCTTTGCTGGGTGAGCGGGCAAAAGACGCTCACTACCGCACGACATCAGAACACTCTGACACCACCTATCCATAGGCACCCCAAGAATTCGGGATGCATCTGATCTGATTTCCGATCAGATTTGGCTAACTTGCATAAATAAACCACATAGCCCCCAGCTGCCTCCCGGCGAAATGTCGGATTGTTCCAAGTAAGATTCATCGCCATCCTCAACCCTGTGTCTGCGGACCTCCAGCGACGTCGGATTGAGCGAACGCGCAGCCCCGTTCTTCGACGCCCGGCTGGCGAACACCTACGTGCTGAACAAGGCATCGCGATCGCCAACTCTTTGCTGATGGTGACGACTATGCCGTGGCCTTGCCCCTGGCTGGCTCCACAGCGGAGTTTCCTAAATGCGTCGCATCGTCTTCTCGTTTGCCCTCTTGATTCTGTGCTCTCTGCGTGCAACGGCCACCCCCGGCGTGTCCAGCGAGACGCAGGGGCCCGTTGAACTCTCTCTGCTGAGCTCGGTTAGCCCAGCAGAACACGAGCCCCCCCTGACCCCGGACGAATGGGCGTTTCTGCGCCGCAAGAACATCCTAACCCTAGGTGTGGTCGAGCCAGGTTTGCCTCCTTTTGATATTTCGAGAGACCCGGACCTCAAGGGCATAACCGCGGACGTGGCCTCACTGTTGGCCAGCCAACTTCATCTCAAGGTCCGTGTGCTGCGGTACGCGAGTCGTGAACAGGCGGTCGATGCCTTGAAGGAGGGCCAACTCGATCTGCTCGCCGGTGTTTCGAGCATGAAGACGGCTGGGAGCAAGATCGCTCTCTCGGCCCCTTACGCGGTGGACATCCCGGCCATCTACCGGAGGCCCAAGGACAGTAGGGTATTTCCTGACGACTTGGCGGGCATGAGGATCGCCTTCAAGGAAGGCTATCTGGACGACAACACACTGGCGGCCAAGTATCCCGCAGCGACCTTCGTCAAGTATCGGTCGAGCGGACAGGCGATGGCATCAACCGCATTCAACAGGACCGACCTGTTCCTTGGCGACTCGCTGTCGGCCCGATACCTGATCAACCACAGCTACTTCAACTACATCAAGATCGAGCGCCTGATGCCGATCGAATCGCGAGGCTTTGCATTCGCTCTGAGAGAAGAGGATCGGACGCTGATCCACATCGTCAACACCGCACTGACAGCCTTTGGCAAGGCGAAACTCGAGTCATTGAGCCGCAGGTGGGTCGGCGGGGGCTATGACCTCCCCGAGGCGAAGCTGCGGTTGACACCGGACGAGCAGGCCTGGATGGCGAACCACCCTGTCGTGTCGCTTGCCGTCAATGATGACCAGGCGCCAGTGTCCTTTGTGGACAAGGACGGAAACTTCAATGGGATGGCGGCCGACATACTTGATCTTGTGACCCAAAGGACAGGGCTGCACTTCAGGGTCGAGCGTGTCGATGATTTCGCATCGCTCGTCAATGCGGTCAGGGACGGCAAGGCCGACTTGAGCGTGATCAGCCGAACGCCGGAGCGTGAAGCGATCCTGCGATTCTCTCCCCCCATCGTGACCACGACCTATTCGCTGCTCACCCGCCGCGAGAACGTGCGCGCCTACGGCCAACTCAAGGATCTGAAAGGCAGGCGTCTGGCTATTGCCAAAGGCCATGCATGCATGAAGGACATTGCGGAGAATTACCCCGAGATCAAGCTCGTTGAAACTGCGACATCACTGGACTCTCTGCAGGAAGTGGCGGCCGGCAATGCCGATGCGGCCGTGATCGGGTTGATCCTGGGGCGCTACTACATATCGAAGCTCTACGAAGACAAGCTGGCGGTAAGCGGGATTGTTGACGACGACACAGCGCTCGGCCACTTTGCGATGCGCCGCACCGACGTCGAACTGCAGTCGATTCTTTCCAAGGTCATCCTGGATATCCCGCCAGAGGAAATGAATGCCATTGCCAGCCGGTGGCGCCCCAACCCGGCGATGAGCGGCCAAACATGGCGAGATCATAGGCAAGTTATCCAGTTCATCATTGCTGCTGCCGCGCTACTGGTAGGCATCTTCATTGTCTGGGCGCTCTACCTGCGAGCTCAGGTCGCCAAGCGAATCGCGTCTGAAAAGGTGGCAAACGACCAACTCAAACTGATCGATGCACTGAGCGCGGCCACGCCGCAACCCATCTATGTGCGGGATCTGCAGGGCAGATTGGTCGGTGCAACGCACAGCTACGAAGAGGCAGTGGGCGCCAGCGTGGCCGAGCTGAAAGGCAAGACGGTCATTGAGAGCACATCGAAATTTGGGGCTGCCCAGTCCCTGCACGATGCATATCTGCATGCCATCGGGAGGAACGAACCCATTCGGGCGCTGCGAAAGATCCACATGAATAATGAAGAGCGCTGGATAGATCACTGGGTCCAGCCGTTTCATGATGCGGCCGGCGCCATGCAAGGCGTGATCTGTGGCTGGCTGGACGTCACTGAGCAACAACAGATGATCATGGAGCTGGAGCACCTGATTGGCGAGGTCGAGAATGCCCGTGAGCAGGCGATGCAGTCCAGCAGACAGAAGACCAACTTCCTGGCCACGATGAGCCATGAAATCCGAACGCCGCTAAGCGCCGTGATTGGCACACTGGAGCTGGTACAACGTCAAGCGGATAAGGGCGTGCTTGATCGGCATGGCATTCAGGTCGCCCACAGCAGTGCAAATGGGTTGCTCGGCCTCATCGGGGATGTGCTGGATGTCGTCAGAATTGAATCAGGGCGGCTGACCTTGGCGCCGGTGCGCACCGATCTCATAGACTTGATCGAATCGGTAGCGCTGGTGTTCGACGGGTTGGCTCGTCAAAAGGGGTTGAACTTGGCGTTGGAACTTGATTCGAGCATCGGGGGAGACTTCCTTATCGACCCTGTTCGGGTCAAGCAGATCCTGTCCAACCTGGTCAGCAATGCCATCAAATTTACCGCTGTTGGGCAAGTCAAGATCAGTGCACTGGGACGCACCATGGCTGACGACAGGATCCAGATGGAACTGACGGTCGCAGATACCGGCATTGGCATTTCGCAGACCGATCAACAGCGCTTGTTCCAGCCGTTTTCCCAGGTGAAGCAAGATATCTCTGGCCAAGCTGGCGCAGGGCTCGGGCTGGCTATCTCGCGCTCCCTCTGCGAGCTGATGGGGGGGAGCCTGACAATGCGAAGCTCGCCTGGTGCGGGGACCAGCGTAGTCATCGTCTTGGCCCTCCATCAGATGCCCGCGATTCCTTTGGATACACCGGACGAACACGGCAACCTCCCCGCAATCAGCCCAATGGATGTACGTGAGGCACGTCGACTCCGTGTGCTCGTTGTCGATGATTACGCGATTCACCGACAATTGCTCTGCCAGCAATTGGAGTTCCTGGGCCAGGAATTCGAGGCCGTGGAAAGCGGAGAGCTTGCGCTCGAGCTGTGGCGCGCCGGCAGCTTCGACATAGTGATCACCGACTGCCAGATGCCTGGCATGAAAGGCGTGGATCTGGCGGCGGCGATCCGCAGTGAAGAAGCGTCATCGGGTAGGCCACGATGCATGATCCTGGGCCTGACGGCCGATGCGCAGCGAGAGGAGATCGATCGTTGTCTTAGGGCGGGAATGGACGAATGCACGCTCAAGCCGCTGGGGCTGGACGCGCTTAAAGGCCAGATTGCCACTTGGTCCGGGCGCTTGGCACAAGCGCCGGATGCGTCAGTGAGAGCTGCTGATCCGATTGCACTAGACATGCAGACTCAAGCATCGCCGGCTCATTCGAAGCGCGATTTCGATGCGATTCTGACCCTTACCGGCGGAGACCTGGCCAAAGCCAGAAACGTGGCCCTGGAGGTGGTGAAATCACTGGTCGATGCCCGAGCTCGATTGCAGCGACCAACCAAAGAACAGGATCTTGCAGATCTCGGTGTGTTGGCTCACCAGATGCTGGGGATTGCGGGCGTCCTCAACGACAATAGGCTTGCGCAGTTGTGTATCAAGCTGCAGGTGGCCTGCCGCGAGGGGAAGCCCGATGGAGTGGATCTGCTCAGCGTCTCGCAAGAACTCGACGACATGTTGGTGCAGATGCATGCACGCTACCAGAAGCATCTTGCCAATGTCTGGATCGCTGCAACTGAAGAGGCCACCTCAGGGACTGAGGAGCAATCAGTCTGATGCGGCGCAGGAAGATTGTTCGAACTGGTTAGCTCGTCTCAAGGGCATAGTCCCAGCACTTGCGCCTTAGGGGGCGTGCTCTGCTGCGGCCCATACTCTCGCTGGTAGTTCATTTCGGCGTGACACCACCCGTTCTCTGGCTAGCGGTGTTGCGTCATACCGGTGTTTGGACTGATGCGGGGCCTCCAACGCCCCTACCCCCCAATGGAATAGGGGCGCCATCGTTGGATAGCGCCCCTATGCAGATTGAACGAAAAGCGGTGCGGAGAAGTTAGGTGGTCGCAATTCCATTGCGTTCCGCAAGCCTCAAAAGCGCCACCATGTTCGGGGTATTGAGCTTGCCCATCAGCCTGACCTTGTACGTGCTGACGGTCTTATGGCTGAGCATCAGGATTCCAGCGATTTCCTGGTTATTCATCCCCTTTGCCAGCAATCCAAGGATGGTCATTTCTCGATCAGTCAAACCGGCAAGCTCCGAGGCAGGCTCAGCCTCGGATTGACTGACCTTGGCAACCGGACCCTGTTCTGCCAGCAGGTCGACGACAACCCGGGGGAAGTAGGTGTAGCCGGAGAGCACGGCTTTCACGGCACCCGCCAATTCATCCAGCTTGTCGTCCTTGCAGAGAAAGCCAGCCGCGCCCGCCTGCAGACAACGCATCCCATAATTACGGGCATCGCTGGAGGTGAGAACAAGAATATTGGCGGGTGACTTAGCATTCCGAAGGCGGCTGATGACGGAGAAACCGTCCAACTTCGGGATGCCCAGGTCAAGGATCACCAAGTCGGGCTTCAAATTGCGCACGGCTTGGATGCAATCGGCGCCGGTGTGGCATTCGGCGACGACTTCATAGCCCTCTCGCTCGAGAACCACGCGCACAGCCATCCTCATCAAGGGATGATCATCAACAATAACAATACGCTGCGCCATAACAGCCTCCGTCGGAAGTTCCGTTGCTTTCACGTTCTCATTTTCCATTGTGATTGTACGAAATGTCCTACCAGAAATGTTGTGTCAGACCATGCCAGGGGAGTCTTTTTGCCGCGTAGCTTTACCTGTTGAGTTACCGGCAGGTTTCCTCGGCCCTGTCGTAGTACCGCGCCGGGTCGCGCTCGGAGAGCTTGTAGGTGACCTCGCAGGCCCCATTCTGCCAGCTGACCTTGAGCCGGCCGGTATCCTGGCGGAGCAGCAACAGTGCCTGCCCATTGTTATCGACCAGGCCGACCTGGCGTTCCTCTTCGTCCTCGACCGCGGCGCCAATCGGCAGGTTGCCGCCAGCCCAGTTAAAGCTCATCTGCACACGACGACCTGAATAGCCCTTGAAGCTAGTCGAAACGATAGCTCCCCGGCGCGGTACGACGGTTTGGGTCAGTGACTCAATTTCAGTATCAGCGCCGAGGGTCCCGGCGTCCAGCCGCACCGTGTTAAGACGGTAAGGTTGCGTGTAGGGGTAGATCGTATAGTCGTTGAGCCAGGTCTTCGGCGAGTTGGTGCCCACGCCGACGCCCTTGACGCCTTCGACGTGTACCAGTGCAAAGCTGTCCCCCACTTCTCGCGAGAAATTGATGCCGCCCGCATGGCCAACGATTGAGCCCGAGGCGTTCAAGCCATAGGAGTGGTAGTTTCTGCCCGTGCTGTAGCTTCCGCCCACGCGAGCGGCCGGGAGGTCACTGGTCAGTCCGAGCGAACCGGATGCGTCACCATCTTGACTGCGAGCGCCCTGAATCGAGTAGCTGGTGTAGTCGGTACCAGGCACATAGCCGTTCACGCTCGCCGTAGACGAGGTTCCTTCGGATGTACGCATGCTGGACAAGTACAAGCTCGGCGCATGGCGCTCCATGCCCAGGGGAATGGAGAGCGACAGCATGACCTGGTTGTCGTCACGGGGCTGCGAGGTAGGACTGCGCGTGGCAGATTTGGTGTAGCTCAGGTTATAGGAGACACGCCCCCAGTTGTTGCCATAGCCAGCACTGACACTGCTGGAACGCTGGTTGTTCCAGTAGTTCTCATGTGTTCCGTTCAAATAGACACTTCCATAGCGTCCGGAGCTACCCAGTTGCTGGTTTATCGACAGGTCCAGGCGCGAGCGAGAGAGGAAGCCAGAGCGAGTTCGATCACGCTCCCCTCTGGAGTTCTGCACGTCGGACACATGGTTGTCGAATGTTCGATAGCCTTCGGTTGAGTAGCGATAGGCTGCCAGCGTGAATGTGGTGCTGGTTTCGGTAAGCGTCTTGGAATACAACGCACGCACGCTTTGCCCCTTGTTGGTCTTGCCCCCGCTGACGCTGCGCGAATTCGTCACGTCGAGGGAGAGCGCGCCGATGGGAGTACTGCCGCCGACACCGACGTTAATTGCTTGGTAGCCCGACGCCGCCAAAACCCCGCCTGCGATCGAGACGTTGTCGGTGAGACCATAAATACCTGACGCGGAGCCGAAGGTTGGCTTCGGCGCCTCACTGTCCGTGGATTTGTACTGACCGAATTCCGCGCTGTAGCGCACCGTGCCGCGCCGAACCATGAGCGGCAAGCTGGCGTAGGCTTGCCGGAAGGTCCGTCGGCGCCCATCGGACTCGATAATCGTCACTTCCAGGTCGCCGTTGGAGCCGTTTGGATAGATGTCAGCCAATGCAAATGGCCCCGGCGAGACCGGCACACTGGTCAACAGATAGCCGTTCTGACGCACTTCGACTGTGGCGTTGGTCTCGGCCACGCCACGCACGACCGGCGCATACCCGCGCTCGCTGTCAGCCAGCATCGCGTCGTCAGAAGACAATTGGACCCCGCGGAATCGCACACTGCCGAAAATGTCGGAACCACTGTAGAGTTCGCCGGCGGAGAACTGGCTCTTCAGCTTGGTGACATCGTGCTGCACAAACGTCCGGTTGCTCTTGAACTGGGTAGGCATGTTGTCGGACTTGTTCAGGTTCGACTCATTGCGCAGGCGCCATCCACCCAGGTTCAGGCCATTGTTGAAACCAAGATAATAGGATTTGCTGGCGCGGCCGTTATAGGTATCGTTGCGCAGATTGGCCTGGTAATTCATGAAGCCGGCGTTTACGCCATAGTCCCACAGGCTTGCATCGACATACCCCCGCTTTCCTGCGTCCATATAGGCCTGCGGAATGGTGATTGTGAGCCGAATCCGACCCGGGTCGTACTCTACCTTAATGCGCTTGTCGAGCAGGCTGAGGTCCAGGCAGGTGTCAGAGTTCTGCGCTACCAGCGCATCTATCTGCGCCTTTTGCACGCCGAGTTCCTGCAACATCTCCGCAGAGATGCAAGGCACTACCCGTGCTTCACCGTCCTTCTTGACCATTTGCACATCGCGTCTGCCGATGGCGTCACCGTTGATCAGTACATCGAACTGGTAGGTGCCGGGCAGCATGGCCCCGCCGTCCTCGACCAAAAGATTGCCGAATTCGACATTGCTGTCGCCGCGGATAAGCGCAGGGTCGAACATGCCCGCGAGCAACTGGGGGTCACTTGACGTGCCCGCATAGCTCGGGTTGATGTCAGACACCATTGCGCTGACCGCGCAGCCAATGGACAAAGAGAGGACTCGCAGGCGGAAGGGGGCGCGGACCATTAAGACCATCCAAATTTACGCGTCAGAAGTTGAAGGGACGAGCGGGATTTCGGGCGTTACTGCTCACCCGTGATGATCTCGCCCTTGGTGGCTTGCTCTCCCTTCAGCACAACGCGATAGGGATTCTGGGAGCCGAAGTCGGTCACTGCCAAATAAGTGATCGAACCTTGTGCACTGACGCCTTTGGATGGCGATGCATCGATCGTGTGTACCTGGCCAGGGCCA
This sequence comes from Pseudomonas sp. B3G-3, assembly GCF_028640915.1. Lineage (NCBI taxonomy): Bacteria > Pseudomonadati > Pseudomonadota > Gammaproteobacteria > Pseudomonadales > Pseudomonadaceae > Pseudomonas > Pseudomonas sp. B3G-3. The sequence goes on from NZ_JAQZAB010000111.1 coordinate 63,577, forward strand.
ATAACCAGGGCCTTTTCGAATTCTTTTCCGCTTGCAGCGAGTGCAACCAGCGTTACGTGATAGACGCTCGGATTGGCAATTCGAAGTTGGCCGTTGGTGTAGCTCCATTCGATGTTACGGATGGCGTCGTTCAGCGATCCCGGCAACCCTTTGGGCCGGTAAAACACCTTGATTCGCTGCAGCACAGCGATCTGAAGGCTGGAGTCACCCGCTTCTCGTTGAGGGATTTCCTGGACGTTGAGCCAGAACATGCTCTCTTTGTCCGTCGGTGCTCCGACACCTTCATAGAGAAGGCGGACGATCTGCTCACTTTGCGCTTTGACGCGGACAAGTTGCGGGGTGAGCGTGAAGTGCTTGACCGTTTCGGCGTCGGCGCCTTCGTCCAGCCAAGACTGAACCAAGATATCGCCGCCCATGTTTCTCACGCTGAATGAAGCCTCCTTCTTTCCGTTCTCCAGGATCACCCGGGTTGAATTGAGGGCAATACTGGCGGAAGACAGTTGAGGCAGGACGGACAACACCAGAGCGATAGCGAAGGAAGTAAGTCGCGACATATTCCGAACCTTGAAACAAAAAGAGGCGGGCCTGTTCAGGCCCGCCTCGGGGCTTGTGTTACCGCAGTCGTTACTGGGTAACGATCACGAACGGCAGGGTGGCGTTAGCCGTACCGGCCTTGACGTCGCCGGTGGTCTTGACGTAGGCAGCGGCGAACTTAGCGCGGACCTTCTGGCCAGCCGTCAGGTTCGCTGCAAACAGCGCGCCCGTCGACAGATCGAAGGCCGAGGTGGCAGTGGCGTTGGAGCGGTCCGGATAGACCGCGATACCCAGGCCGCCGGCCAGGGTCGGACCGGTGCTGCCGCCGTTGAGCTTCAGGACCTTGTTGCCGGTTTCCAGCTGAGAAGCCGCGGCAGCGAATTTCATCTCCACGTTGGTGGCGGCGCTGCAGGTGACTTCGAAAGTGGCTGCGCCGAAATCGCCGCCCTGGGGCATAGCAGGCGTTGCCAGGGTGCTGTTGGTCAGGTCGGCGGTGTTGACTTCACCCATTTCGACCAGAATGACCTTGGCGTCACCGGTCGAGCTCTGGACGTAGCAGGTGTCAGAGTTGACCTTGCCCTTGAACTCGATGTTGCCGCCGCCGATGACGTCGCCTGGGGCCGCCATGGCATTGGCGGCGGCGAAGGACAGGACAGCAGCTGCAACGGCAGTAATACGATTCTTCATGAGTTTGCTCACTAGTTGAGTTGAAGATGTTGTTGAACCCGAACCACGATCAGGCTTGAACTTCAGGACCGTTAATCGAGTGGCTCAACTTTAAGTTCGAGGGGGGCCGTCCCGTAATGAGACAAAAAGGGCAAGTTGCCGCGATTGATCTGATAGGGGGCATAAGATTGTTCTTACACCCCAGATCGACGATGCGTTCTGAGTCAAATGTGAGAGGTCAGGAGCGCATTAGATTTGTCAAAAAGCGATGGCTCGCTTGCGGGAAATTGGCTGGCTGTGGAAAGCTGTCCAATCCCTGCGACGTTGTGCAAAATGATGCGGCTAATGGCTATTTCTGAGGGTTAGGCGCGGGTGAGCGGCCTTACGAAGTCGGCACGGCGAGGGCGCTAATTGGCCGATACTGGATCTACAAGACCCGTTTGCCGCGCGGTCTGGCCAATTCGGGAAGCATCATGGCCTCCGCTCAGATAGTTCTGATACTTAGCGACCCGGCAACTGGGTAAAGTTCTAGCAAATTGGGCGGGTCTCACAGAGTCCGTATGGCTGTAATTGGCCCGCCTGCTCCTCATTTGCATCTGGATCCCGCCACTTCTATGAAAACTCTACTGCTGACACAGGCCCCTTCGGAATCGGGCCAGATTGATTCACACCCATCCTGCGGCTTTCGCCTGGGTGGTCCGCGTCAGTTGATTGCCTGCGCACGCGTTCTGATGTCGCTTCTTGTTCTTGCAGTGACGTTGCCTGCGCATGCAGAGTTGGATTTCGATGGCAGGAATCGTTTCATCTTTGAGGAGGGGCAAAAGCGGCTCTCCATCGTCATCTCCAACGTGGGAAAGCACCCGACACTGGCGCAAGCGTCACTCGGATGGGGCGATGGGCACAAGGCAGAATTGCCTCTGGCCTTGAACAAGCCAATGTTGGTTATCCAGCCCGGCGAGAAAGGGGCTGTCGAGATTTTCTACGAAGGCCATGGATTTCCCAGCGATCGCGAGAGCTATCTGTTGCTTAGCGTGCTCGACCTTTCCCAGGCCCCACGTGATCCCAATACCGTACAGGTTGCCCTGCGGCATAATTTCAAGTTGTTCTTCCGCCCCAAGCTTGAGCAAACACCCCAACAGGCCATCGCTGGTCTCAAGTGGACAATTCAGGCGGGAGCATCCACTCCCACCATTGATAACCCCTCACCGTATTACGTCACCCTCAGCAATATTGGGCTGACGGACCAGGCTGGCAAGCAATGCGGAGAGGTAGTGGAACACCTGATGGTGGCTCCGTTCTCGCAATCGACATTGGTGAGCGAGGGATGCACCTCCCCTCTCCGGACCGCGAGCTACCAGTACGTGACAGATGGAGGGAACCTGCGCCCCTATCAGGTTCAGCTTTCGCCGGGCGGGGCCAGCTTGGGCCATGCCGTGGAGTGAGCATCACTACAGATCGGCCCTTTGCATTCCTACCTGTGCTCAGTGGAGCTATCGGGCCTGATGCTTCCTGCAAGATCTCCCGTGGCAAGTTTGCGGGTGAGTAAGCAGATCCAGAACTCTTCCTCCCCGCTCGTCATAGGCCACCATCAGTGGCCCAATATGACCTCCTTCCCCTCCCCAGAGCATCACAGCTCTGCTCCCCGCTCCTTGACTGGTTGATAGATCAAGGACGTGATGGGTAGCCGCGGCG
>NZ_JAQZAB010000111.1:66495-108323 GCF_028640915.1 Pseudomonas sp. B3G-3
GGAAGGCCCGCCGTAGCTTCAGGCGCGACTTCAGTACTGACCGGAAACAATGCGGAGCCGCGCCACGTCGGATTGTTAGCCGCTTTTTGCGAGCGCCTGCGCCACGCTGACATCGTTGCTTGCCATTGCGGGCAGGTAGCGAACCCATCCGTACTCTCCGAATCAACGTGAGGCAAACCTTACCTTGGGCTCCATGAGGCATGTGGTCTCCATGGTTCCGGCCTCGGCCCGACAGTGCTCACAGGTTTGACCTCCAGACTGAGGCATCGACATGTGCTCTGTGAACGCGGGTCATACCCCCATGTGTTCTCTCGATCCGCGCCAGTTCTCGGGAACAACTCCCAGCGAACTGCGCGTGATCACTCTGGCTGTCCGCTTGGCCCTGGGAATGCTGGTGATTTCTGGTGCTGCCGTAGCGCAGGAATTCGATCAGAAGATCAACACGGACCGGACCACGACAGTGAGGTTGACCAAGCCTGGCACAACGGTCTTGGTCGAAGCCGGGGTGACGATTACAACAGGGAAAGATGAGGCAATGGTGGGCGAAGCTGGCGACACCTGGGCGATCACCAATCGGGGAACAATCCAGGCTCAAGGCGAAACCGCCGTGCGGTTAAACGGTCCTGGCTCAGTCACCAATGAAGGGGTAATCAGCGGCTCCAACGGGATCTTCGGGATTGATGGCCTGCGCGTGCGCAACACCTCCGGCGCACGCATCGACGGATACACGGGCGTTGGTGGATCGGGGCCAGTGCAGTTGGACAACGCCGGCATCATTGACGGACAGTTCAATGGGGTGGCCTTCTCTCTGCCCAATCATGGCGATGGCGCTGATATCGTCAACAGTGGCGAGATCAGGGGAGGCTATACCGGGATTCGGCTCACTTCCGGGTCCACGGCGACTGTTTCAAGCAGCCTTCACAACCTGCCTGGAGGCAAGATCCTTGGGACGCTTTCTTCTGGCGACGGCATTATGGTGCTTCACGGTACTAGCGTCGTGAAGAATGATGCCGACGCTACCATCGAGGGACGCCGGTCAGGAATCGCTGGGATCGACCTGTTTACCGACCTCCATGTGATCAACGCTGGTACCGTGAAAGGTGGCGGTGCGGCCGGCATCTGGTCCTACGGTGGCGGCCCGATTTCCAACCTGGCTGGAGGGTACATCGGCGGCGCAGGCGGCGTGGCCTACGTACGCAGTATCTTCAACGTCAACAACGTGCTGTTCAATGCCGGGACTATTGAGGGCAACGGCACTCACTTCATTACCGGCACCGGTAAGGATGCGGGCTCAGCCACTGGCGTATACATCGGCGAGGTCTATCAGCCGTCCGATACCGTTATACAGAATGATGCTTCCGGCTCCATTAAAGGCACTGCGTACGGTATCTACAGTCGGGGCAGCCTTGCTGAGTCGTACGCGGGTTCGGGCAATCTGACCCGTAGGGAATCGGATGCGGGCCGGGTCATTGTGTCCAACTCTGGAACGATTGAAGGGCACACTGGCATTGCCCTGAATGGGGTCGATGGCGATGTGTTCAACTCCGGCATCATTGTCGGTCGTGGGGGCAATGCCATCGAGTTTGACCAGTTCAACCCCTTCTCCAACACCCTTACCCTGGATACCGGCTCGGTGCTGGTCGGAGATGTGCTTGGCGGTGCGGGTAGCAACACCCTCGTTCTGAAAGGCAGGAACACCGAGGATCTGTCCAAGTTCCACAACATGCAGCGCTTGTCCATGCAGGGCGAAGACTGGACCCTGAAGGGTATCGGAGGCTTCACGAAGGGTACCTCTGTTACAAATGGCCGGCTGTTTGTAGATGGCAGCCTCACGTCTCCAACGGTCGTCGTGGACAGGGACGGGACATTGTCGGGGAGCGGCACCATCGTCGGCGACGTTAGGAACGCCGGCACTCTCGCGCCGGGTAGCCAGGGTGGTCCGGCAGGAACACTCACCATCGATGGTGACCTCACGCTCACCCGCAGCTCTGTTCTGGAGTACAGGCTCGGCCAAGCCGGAACCGCAGGCGGCGCGCTCAATGACCTCACGGAGGTAAGCGGCAATCTCGTCCTGGACGGCACCCTCAACGTTTCGGTATCTGAAGGTGGCACCTTCGGCCCGGGGCTGTATCGCCTGTTCAACTACGGGGGCACGCTCACCGACAAGGGGCTGGTACTGGGCCGTACCCCCGAGGGCAGCGACAACAAGGTGATGACGGCGGTTCCAGGTCAAGTCAACCTGGTAAACCGCGCCGGACTGAACCTGACATTCTGGGACGGTGATGCGGGTCCGAAGTACAACGGCGCCGCAGACGGAGGGGATGGGGTCTGGCAAGCAGCAAGCGGCAACAACAACTGGACGGACGCCGCGGGTGCGGTCAATGACGCCTATGCCAGCGGCAGCTTCGCCACTTTCACTGGTACCGCCGGAGTTGTGACCGTCGACAATAGCCTGGGCGACGTGCTTTCTTCCGGAATGCAGTTCGCCACCGATGGGTATCGTATCCAGGGCGACCCGATCAGCTTGGCGCCGATCAACAACATCCTTCGGGTGGGCGATGGGACGTCTGCCGGCGCCGGCTTCACCGCGACGATCGCTTCCGTACTGCGTGGTACAGGCGGCATCGAAAAGACCGACCTGGGCACGTTGGTCCTGGCTGGGGCCAACAGCTATAGCGGCGACACAACGATCAGCAAAGGCACCCTGCAGGCGGGCGCCATCAATGTCTTCGCGGCGAGCCGGCAAGTGAGCGTCAATCGTGCCGGAACGCTCGATCTCAACGACCATGATCAGATCGCCAACCGGCTCTCCGGCGAAGGCAACGTGCGCCTGGGTAGCGCCACGCTCACGGCCAACAATGCGTCCAATGCTGAAAGTAGCAGTTTCAAAGGGACATTCAGCGGTGCAGGCACGTTGGTCAAGACCGGCGCCGGCGCTCTGGGATTGGCCGGTGCGGGCTCGAAGATCGGGGCAGTAGAGGTTCGGGAGGGGACGCTGCGCTTCGAGCATGGTGGTGCATTCGTGACCACAGGTGATTTCACGACCTTTGGCGGGGCAACCACGGATATCGGTGCACAGGGGACGGCACTCGTGGTCGGCGGCAAATTCTCCCTGGCCGCAGGTTCCAACCTCGGAATCACGCTGGGGGCCTCCCCGGATATCACTGCCCAAACAGCCGAATTGGCGGGAACTCTCAGTATTCGGGGGTTCGACGCCGGCAGCACGCCGGTACGCGCCAGCGCGGTGCAGGACAAGGCCTACACCGTGTTGCGCACTACGGGTGGAATCACCGGGGAATTCGCCAACAGCCCGCTGCAGCACGTGGGTCCGGACTACCTCCCCGCGATAGGCGCCGTGTCCGCGGACGGTAAGGACTACACCCTCGGGTTTCGCCTGGCGTGGACCCAGGGTGGCCAGGCACTGGGAACTGGCAATTTCACGATGGCAGCCGACACAGCCTTTGACGTGGACGTCGCGTTGGCCAACCAGACTGGTTCGTTCGCCAGCGGCTGGGACGGCAAGAGCCTGACCAAGTCCGGCCAGGGGGTGCTGGTATTGTCCAACGCCGGCAACACCTACAGCGGAAGCACCACCGTCAAGGAGGGTGTGTTGCGCGCGGGTGCAGACAATGTGTTCATGGGGAGCAGCGATGTGGTCATCCATCGCGGCGCAACGCTTGACCTCGATGGGCACCAGCAACTGGCCAACCGGCTGACCGGCGCAGGAGCGATCACCCTGGGCAGCGCCGTTTTGACGGCCAAGAACGCCACCGAAGCAGACAGCTCCGAATTCAGCGGTGCCATCTCCGGTAGCGGCGGACTGACCAAGACTGGCGCGGGTACATTGACGCTCAGCGGAGCTACGCAGTACACCGGCGACACTCGGGTAGACAGCGGGAGTCTGGTACTCGACGGTCGTCGAGGAGGCGCCCGGCTGCGCAGCAACATCCTCGGCCTGCCCGGCAGCGCGCTACAGTTGCGTGGCGGCGCCCAACTGACCGGAAGTGCCCAATCGTTGGATGTCAGTGTGGACGCGGCCAGCTCCTGGGCAATCACCTCGAGCTCTGTGGTCGGCAAGTTGAGTAATGCGGGGAAAATTGGGTTTACCGCCCCGCCGCTGCCGATGAGCGCCACTCGTTCTCTGACCGTGTCGAATCTGAACGGCCAGGGCGGCAGCATTGATCTGTACGCCGTGCTGGGCAGTAACAACTCGCTCACGGATCGGATCGTGATCGATGGAGGGACGGCGACGGGGTTGTCGCTGTTACATATTCACAATGCTGGTGGCCTTGGGGATCTGACCACAGGCGCCGGCATCCCGGTAGTGATCACCTCAAATGGAGGCACAACCGAAGCCAGCGCCTTCGCCCTCGGGAGGCCGGTGCTGGCAGGGCCGTATAGGTACAACCTGCGTCGTGGCGGTAACGGTTCACCGGAGGCCTGGTTCCTGGTCAGCGGACGTGACGGTGCGGGTGGGGTTCGGCCGGACTACCGCGCGGAGACCTCGCTCTACAGTGTGCTGCCTGGGCAAGCCCTTCGGTATGGAGATGCCGTGTTGGGTACCTATCATGAGCGCCGCGGCATCAATGCCGATCTGGGGCTTGGACAGGATCAACGCGTGTGGATGCGGGCCATCGCCCAGAATGACCGCACTCGCGGCGCCGGAAATGGACTGCAAGGCCGCAGCGTAAGGAACGAAGCCAACAGCACTGCGCTGCAAATCGGAGGCGACTTCTACGGAAGCCAGAGCGGTGATTCGTCCATGCGTGCAGGTCTGTATGGGGCAATTGGTCAGAGCAAGGGATGGTCAGATCACGTCGATGCCGCAAGTACTCGTGCACGCGCCGGTGATAACGACTTTACCGGCCACAGCCTCGGGCTCTACGGCACCTGGCTGGACGGTCATGGTGGCTACCTCGATGCGGTCCTCCAAGGCACCTACTACGGAAGTAAAAGTCGCTCGAAAGAAGGTATGAAGCTATCCAGTGGCGGGTATGGGGTCGCAGCTTCGCTCGAAGCCGGTCGCCGCTACGAGTTGACACCAGGTCTGAATCTTCAGCCCCAGGCGCAGATGGTATTCCAGCACCTGAACCTGCGCGATGGGTCGGATGCTGCCAGTCGTGTGACGTTCCCCAACACCAATACCGCGCTGTTACGCGTGGGCGCGCGCCTGAACAAGGATCTGCAAGGTCCCGATCAGGTGCCTGGCACGGCCTGGGTGGGCACCGATCTGCTGCAACGCGTAGGTGATCGCACCCGTACACGCTTCAGTACGCCAAGCCAAGGTGATGTGGGCTTCAGCAACGATCTGCCCCGCACAGCACTTCGCCTGCAAACTGGCGTTGAAGGCCAGGTTCTCAAGAACGTGACGATCAATGCTCATATCGGTCTGGAGAAGAGCTTTGATGGCTCAGGCTTGACCAGCTTCAATGGTCAAGTTGGTTTGAACGTAGCGTTCTGATCCCTACCAGCGTCCAACAAGTGCCCCGAACGCTCAACGAGCAGTTCGGGGCGCAACCACGAGATCTATGTGCACAACCTGGCTGCCTGAGATGGGAGCCTTCTGCTCGCGGGCACAGCCAAATGCTTCGGGCATCAGTCGATCTATAGGCTTCAGCACCGCAATTGTGAGGTATCAGCCGTTTGCAGCTCGAAAGGCCTCTGCCATCCGATCTTGCTCACGCGCTGGTAGGCCCAGTCCTCTGGCCACCGTTCTCCATTGGCAAACGATCCCTTGGAACTCTTCGATGGTTTCATCGGCCTCGTTTAGATCCAATCGAAAGTACGCTGCGACTTCGCGGGCGAGCTCCAGATCTAACGCATTGTCCACTTCGGTGATGTTGAGCTTCAGGCCGTCGGCAAAGGGCACCGGGTTCATGTCGTAGGCTTCAGAGAGGCGCCACCCAGCTCCAGGTACCAGGATGAATCCGTGGTTGCGTAAGTGATCGTCCGTGTTGGAGACGAGAATGTTGAAAACGATTCGGGACCAAAGCTCGCGAAGATCTGCATTGGTCTGGGAGCCATGCCTGATAAGTACCTCAGCCAGTTCCAGGTAGCTGACTCCAGTCGACGCATCATCTCCATCGACATGACCAGTCATAGTCATTGCGGAAGCAAAGTGCAAACGTCGCCCGTCATCGGTGCGATCAAACCTGCGAACCATGAAGCAGTGGTGGTCACTCGCAAATTTCCGTGCTTCAGCGGCTGCGACATTCAGCCCACAACCTACTGCCAGGGCATTGACGACCATCTCCCATCCACCGACGTCATAGTCATCGCGAGTGCTCGGAAACTTGGCGATGTACAAGTGTCCCTGTTCATCGGCCACGCTTGCCTTGGGCCTAGCGCCACCCAGGGAGCCACCGGGAGCGATCAACATCCTTAGCCACTCCTGGCCTTGTTGAGCCTCGTTGTTCGGATCCTCCTCCAGCGCCCGACTTGCCTGTTCCAGCGCTCGAATCTCTGCAAAAGGAGGGGCCGCTAGTCCAACCGTATCATCGAGAAATTCACCCTGATCTTCTCGCTTGTAGCGCAAGGCACCCACGCGATAGAGATCGTGCACGCCGAGCAGGTAGTCCGTTTCATACAGTCGAGTGCCGGCAGTCCGAATGCCTGTGCGGATATCCCGTGCGAGGCGACGGTCCATAAGCAGACGACCCCATCGATCGGGACTGGAGTCAGCGAACACACCGAACCTGTCTTGGGGCGCGGCGGGATACTGGGGGCCTTCGAATAGGAGGATTTTTGGGTCAAGAACCAGTTGGCCAATGACGGGGTCTGCAAGCGCTGCAGGGTCGTACTGAAATTCAAACGTCTCGTGCGCGCGAGTCCTACGGGAGTTCAGAAGGCCTATTCGTTGAGGTTGTGGCAGGCCATCCCAATCTGCATACACTCCGATCATCGTCATTTTTTGCTCCCTTCCTCTCTCTTCTTAGAAGAGGGCCTCAAGAGAGAAGCAAGACTCTTTGAAGTGTTTCGAGAGGTCCCAGCAGCGGTTCGGTCTGAGTCGACATGGGTACTGCTTGGCACATTGCCTCTGCTGCCTGACCTATTACCGCTCTCTTTGTGAGTGCTTGGTTTACTGACTATCCTTCCCTCGCGAGAATCACGAACTCTATCCCCCACACCAGTTCTGGGACGGGCGGATGTTGGTGCGGCGCTAGCCTTCACAAGACGTGAATCCTGAAGCCGGCGACCAAGTTCATCATCAGCACCCAGCAAGGCGAGGTCTTTTTCAATGCCGAGGACTTGCATGACAGAGAGGTAGGCCCCCATGGTTACTCCAGGCCCACCCGATTCAAGAGAGCGCAGCGTCATCGGTGACATACCTGAACGCTCCGCCATCTGCTTGGCCGTGATCTTGCGACGCAGGCGTGCGAGTTTGAGCCGCTCACCGAATTCAGCGAGTAGCTTCTGGGTCGACGGCATTAGGGGGGCGGTCTTCTTCGCCATGGCGCTAATATTCCTCCACTTCTATGCTGATGTAGCCAAAATATTAGCACCCAAGCGGCTCGTATTCCACTGCTTCAGACCTCGGTCTTTGGTTAGAGACCGCCCCAAAGCGCTAATATTCCATCAAAGAAGTCGAAATAGTGTAAAAATATTGGCACTTTTTAGCGTGGAGCTGGTTCTCGGCGGTGCTGGTTTGCCCCCAACTGCGGATGTTGTTCGGATGCCGCTGCTGTGTGTGAATTCAAGCTTTCGGCTAGCCTCTGGGCAGGACGCCGGTAGTCTTCGGCACTAGGCCGAAACCATAGGACGCGCAGATGACTATTTCCCCAGGTTTGAAGCAGGTCACGCCCGAGAACTGGTTAGCACTAGATCCTGCATGGGGAGGTGTCTACATGCCCCATGAGGAGGGGGATGGTTCGGTCGAATGGGTTCGCTATGTCATGGCAGTGACACTGGACTCGTCAGTCCCTGATGAAGTTCAAATCCTGTTCCGGACGGCCCAAGGTGCAATCACGTACGGACTACTTTTTTATCCGCTGATGACCTTGGGCTGCGATCAGTTGTTGCGATCAGTTGAAGCTGCTGCGCGTGCGAAATGTGTGCAGATGAACGCACCAGCGCAGCTTTTCTGATGCGATCGCTTGGCTCGTTAAGCACAACATCATCGAGGACGCTGCCAAGCTGCGCTGGCAAAGCGTACGTCTCCTGCGCAACGAAGCTTCCCACCCTCGGCTCCAGCAGTTGTTCAACGTGGCCATGATGAAGGGGCAGCTTGAACTCTGTGTAGACTGCATCAACTCGATCTTCCCCGGAGAGGAATAGCTTTGAGTGACCTTTATCCTCCGGGACAGCCCCTGCAACTGACATTTAGGCGCTCGCCCTCACTGGACGAGCGTCGACATCAGGCGCACGCAAGATCGGATATTGTTGCAGCGCCCCAAAAGAACGGACTAGAAGTTGTCCCGCAAGTATCGCGCACGACGTATGGAAAGAGAGCCATCACCGAGTAGCGGACGTTCCAGCACGCTGACGATATGGTCTGGAACACTAGGAATCTGCGAACAGCGCGCAGGCGGCTGATCCAGCTCCTCCAAGAACCCCACAGGAAGGCGCAGGACCAACCCGTGGCTAAGCGCCGTATCCATCGTTTTCTTACCGATGCTATCGGCCAACCTCAAGAGTTGAGGGGCGACTTCTACCAAAAGCTCAACGCTATCTTCTCGCGTGTTTCCGTAAGAACTGCGGATCAGATTCGACATGGTCGTCATGCCTGGGCTTTCAGAATCGAATGTCAGGCTGAGCTCAGGTAATCCCTCAGACTTAGGCACCGAAAATTGAGCGACGTAGCTGGGGCGCCCGGCACGGTCATATACCATTAGATCTCGAGCTACGACTTTGCCTAGGAGCTCTCGGGCTAGGGCGAGATTTGAAGTCTTCAATACGAATGCGACCTCATCTGCGAGGTGCGTGAATTCAACCATCAACTCCTGCTGGATGTCGAAAGTAGTCGCAGGACGAACGAAGAGCAATCCTGGTTGACCGTCATCGCGAGGAGTGACTGGTAAGCCTTCGCCCTTCAGAAGGGACTGTCTAAGCGATTCGAAGTATTCGTTGAATTGACCTGGATGCCTCCGGGTCTCCAAGTCATACGCAATCCACTCAAGGCATACCGCGTGCTCGTCCAGCATCACAACGTGGCTGAAGTTGTCGTCGACCGCCGCCAACTCGATGTTGGAGCCGTCCCCTGGATTCGCTTCAACTGGATAGCCAAAAACGACGTAACAATCATGGCCCACCAGGATGGCCGGTACCAACTCATCGTCCCCCGTGCGGTACTCAGCGACACCACCAGTTGCTAGAGCCACCTCAAACCACTCTTCGTGTCGCGCCATCTCTTCGGTGAGTTCGACGACAGGAAGCTGTACATCCTCTGCTTCCAGGTCCTCAAGAAAATTTAGAGCCGCCTGGTGCCATGCCACCGGGTCAGTCCAGACAACGCGGAGTTTGCCTTCGAACGGCTCAGCGTACTCACCGTGTGAGTGCAGTGGACCAAAGTCGTAATGCCCCGGAAAATACGTTCGTGTGCCGACCAACTTGAGGCGAGTTCCGTTGACTACCACCTCGGATTCCACCACCGCCCAAGGGTCAGGGCCAATATCCGCCGGGCGCCAATGCGGCATCGTGAGCGTAGTTAGCACGTCCTGAAGTGTTATCGGGCCAGACCTAATGGCAAAGACCTCTTGGACATGCTCCAGCAGGCCCGCCAGGTTTGTGTTGGTCAACATGTGCTGACTCAACGCCCGAGCAAGGTCCCGACAATTCTCATCGAAATACGAACGGGCTTTGGCGGATTGGGGTAAAGCGGCCAGCAACTGAACATGCTCGTCCGGATCTAAACTCTTCAAACGCCCTTCCAAATCACTCCAATCGGCACACCGATAGAAGGCCTTTGCCAAGATGGCTTTGGACGCAGTGATCGGTAGATCGAGCCTTGCCGAAAAACGCTTGGCCTGGCGATGGATAGTGTCGAGCTGGTGCCCGAGAAGTGCGGAATCGCTCATGGTTGTGTCCTCTATGCAATTTGCACCAGAGACGCCCATCCACCTTCCCTGGCGCTCGCACAGAGCTAAGCCTAGGGTTGAAAAAGCAGGTTGATTCCACTTCGCTGTGGCCCGATGGGCCCTAGGGATGGGCAGCGCGCCGACCATGCAACGGCGTGATCGGCAGTCTACACACAAGGAGGCCAAATCGGCCAGTAGGCACGTCACGAGCCAGGATGATGTGGGTTTCAGCAACGACCTGCCCCGCACAGCACTTCGTCTGCAAACCGGCGTTGAAGGCCAGGTTCTCAAGAACGTGACGATCAATGCTCATATCGGTCTGGAGAAGAGCTTTGATGGCTCAGGCTTGACCAGCCTCAATGGTCAAGTTGGCTTGAACGTAGCGTTCTGATCCAATCAGAATCCAACAAGTGCCCCGAACGCTCAGCGAGCAGTTCGGGGCACAACCACGAAATTTACGTGCGCAAACTAGCTGCCTGAGATGGGAACCTCAGAATGGTTCTTCGGCTCAGATGCGGATCGGCGATCCCGTGCTAACCAGGTCACGTGCGCCCGACCGTCTGGTGCCAAGTAGGCCATACCATAGGAGTCAACCCAAGCTGGGAATTCGGTCTCTGGCACACCTGGCCTTCGAATAGCTGCCTTTCGTTCACCGCGCAGCCACCACACCAATGAGCACTGGGTTTGCTCTAGTATCTCCATCAAGGCGTCGCGACGCGCGACGAGTGCGTTGCGCCCCATCAACCCGAATATGACCTGGTCTCCCGCACGAACTACGCCATGCTGGAGATCCAAAGATAGGCCCCAGTTCTGAAAGAGCAATGGTGTGGGAAGGATGATTTCCCCCTCCTCGTCCTGGCGATCGGGATTTCCACAGCGTCCGGCTAATGGCAACGTGTTTACCGGTAGGTCGGTACGGTCAAAATTTATATGTTCTTCAGGGTCAACCTGCAGGCCTGGCCACTCGGCGAGACGAGCATCCCAATCAGAGGGTAGATCGATCCTTCCCCAACCAAGAAAGTGCCGATTCTGCTCAGGATCTTCCAACGCCTGGAACAATGCGGGAAGATCTTTCGATAGGACTAGGCCAGGAGTAAGTTGCAGCCAGATATCGACATCCTGCTCCATCCCTAGGCCCCATAGGCCTGGGACAAGCGGACGCTTCCAGACATGCTCGGCAACGACGCTGATCCATGGACCACTGCCCCACTCAGCAGGAACGGGAGGCTCTCGGTTGATAATGTCGATCGCTGGCAGGTCACCAATATCGCTTTCACCCCAACGCCTTATGGCGTCCATTTCCGCCGGTGGCCAGGCGGGTAGGCTCGGTATGCTCCAGAAGTCATTGGCGAGGGAGTTCACAGCCCCTTTTGAAGGAGCTGCTAGCCAGCGTGAAGGATCAAACAACTCGATGTAGCTGATCTGCACCGGCGAGTCATAGATCCTTGCTTGACGGCCTGAGCTGGGTGTCATCTGGTAGTTATCGGTAAGGAATGCCAGCATGGTTTGCCAACTAATCCATTGGTATTTCTTTCCGATCCGCTCTGTGATGCCAGGGAGTTCAATTCGGACATGAGAACGTGTGAAGGGCCCGGTGTCATAGCCGCTGAATCTCGCATCGGTCCAGCCAAGACGCAGGCAGTTCCATACGACAAAGCGTGAGGCCAAATCAATGTCGAAGATTCCTGATGGCGCCTGAGTCGGTCGTGCTCGTCTACTGGAGAAATCCCGAACCGGCTCGGCCGAACTTGAAAGGGGTTGCGACGAGAAGGGTTTGCCTCCAGACGTCCCCCCCATGACATAGCAGTAGAAATCACCATCTGTTGCCGAGCCCAGAATTCTGTAAAAGCCACCTGAAGAGCTTTGGGCACGTAGATCATCAACAGTGGGAAGGGAATTTAGGGGCAGGCTACTTCGGTACGGTGGCCGTACGGTCGACAGGTCTATACCTGTGATCCATCCGTTTTCAGCGGCCACTTCAATGATTCGGCGCGCGTAGTGGCGGATCGTTAGGTGGCAGTGCGGAACCTCCGGTGCAAATATCGCTTCCTGGACCTGGTGAGCGGCCTGCGTGCAGGCGTCTCGATGCCCCCCATGGATGAGTACACCCCATGTCGCAGCCAGAACACTTTCCAGGATGTAGTCGTCATTGACGTGTAGGAATTCGTCGAGTATGACCGAGAGCACGCTTGGGCAGGCGACAAGTATGCGAGCCAGACCTCTGATGGCATCGTCGCGCAGTTGCTGCTGGGAGCTCGCGCTCGCCCATGCGAGTAGTCGGGCTGAGACCAGAGCAAGCCCGGCGTCAATACCTGATAGATCCGACACCTTCGCCCAGCGCACGACCCCAGACAGATTAGAGCCCTCTTCAAACCAGGGATCGGTCAGTCTGATCGTCCAAAACGCATCACGAGCCCCTACACAGTGCATCCGCTGTAGTCGGGGATGCAGGTAGCGCTCCATCGCAAATGGATGACCAGGAATGAGGGCGAGGCGAATCAGCTCGTCAAGATCATCATTGCGTGCAAGGCGTGCTCCAAGCCGTCGATACATCGCCCACAACGCGGGCCTGTCGCCGGCGAACTCAAACGGAGCGCATCGCCATCTCATGCTATCGACGAAGGCCCGGCAGAGTTGCAAATCGCTTAGGACCTCCTCTTTGCTCCGGGGCTGGGCCTCCGCGATCAAACTGGGCAGTTCAATCCCGGCAGTCTTTGGCACCGCCAGGCACAACGCCGTCAATAAGCCAGCCCTGCGCGACGACAGAGCAACACTATCGTGTCCCGGAACAGCAAGCCATGAGAGCTTACCGCCAGGTGCGATCGCCTTCCTGAGCGCCTCTCGTCGGGGTTCCTGATCAGAGTGATTTTCAAACAGCTGATTCAGCAATCGATCAGCAATGAAGGTATCAGACAATCGCTCAAAGCCGAACTCGACAACCTCATCGTCGTCATCGATACGCGTCATCAATGCTCCTGCTGAGCACAGGAAGCCTACGAGTTCATCGTTGCCCGCGGTAGCTCGAGCAATCTCATCGGCAATGCTGCGTGGAAGCTCATACTTGTTGGCCTCCAGCATCGCTCCCGCAATCTTGTTCAGGATTCGCCTGACTGGTTTGGCCCGAGATGGGTCGAGTGCAAATCGTCCTTGAGCGTCGGCCTCCAGACGGGAAATCCATGCGCCCCAGACATCTAGCCAAGATGGTAACCAATGTGAGGGAGAGGGACGCCCGACAAGGCTCTTCACCAGCAACTGGACGTAGAGCGGGTTGCTGAGTTCGCCAATCAACGGAGCTACCGGAGCCTTGACCCCGTAGTGCGCGCAGTAAGCTTCCATCGCTTCGGGCTCGATACCCGAAAAGCCGTGATGTTCTAGCTCCGTCCATAGTGGACGAGCAGGGTCGACCTCAGGAAGAACGTGGGCCTTGTAGTCGGATCTCACGCTCAGGGCCAACGTCAGGTGCGGGCGCTGAAGAATATCAACGATCAGACCATTGAGTTCGTTCTTCCAACGAGTGCGATTCGGCGTCTCATTGAGTGCGTCGATCATGATCAACGCGCGCCGCCCAGACTCGGCAGCAGCTTGTTCCATGGCGTTGAGCATCTCATCGAAGGACGCTTCCGCATATCCCCAGCTTTGCGCCAGGGCTGTTCGAAGATCCGTGCCGCTCGCCAGTGTCTGTCCAAGCGTGCCAAGGGCAATTCCGCCGGAAGCCAGAACGCTTTGTACTTCATGAACCAGCGTGTGGGTCTTACCTTGACCCGCGGGGCCGGTGACGACCAGAACCCGCCGCGCGGCAATCGTCGAATTGAGCTCATTGGCCTCTAGTACGTCTTGTACTTTGGCGATGATATCGCGCACCCGATGTATGGTCAGGCCAGAGGGATGCTGGCTTCCAATGTCGATTGAACGTTCCAGCCTCCTCGCCGCGGCGTAAACGCCAGTCTGAGTTTGCTCGATACGTGTCGGGTTAGGACAACTGAAGGGGCACTCACGGAGCTCCCTTGCAAGCTGGCGCATCTCTTCGAGGAATGGCTCAAACTCGGGGTACTGGATCTCCTCCCAAAGTGCGCAGAGTTTGTGATCAATCTCTTGGACAACGCAATCGCGGCTCAGAAGCCAATCGAAGTAGCTGCTCGCATCTGACTCAACGTGCGACTCGCGTGTGTAACGAGGGCCAGCATCGCTCTGTAGTCGTTGGGCTTTGCTCTCTAGCCAGTCCCGAAGGGATTGCTTTGCGCGCGGGTGCGACTTGCTCAGGATCACCCGAAGGTGTCCTGCCAGTTGGCTTGCGAAGCCGGCTGTATCGTCAAAGTAGTTGACCGAACCCACCCACTGGCCCTGATCTCTGAACGGGGGAGAGTCGAAGAAGGTATTCAGTCGACGTAGCTGTTCTGCATCACTTGTGGCCGGGGAAGGACCGCGCAGTCGATAGACATAGACTTCTGGTGCTTTTCCACCCAAGCGTCTGGCCTTCCAGGCTCTGTCAAATTCGTACTCGCTTCCCGATAGAAATGGCGCGCCGTTGTCTTTACGAAACTCGTTGGCTGGAATCGGGGAGCCGAACCGGCTGCGGAAGATGCCGATGTAGACATCGCACGCCTCTGGCACTGGCATGCGATCGTTGACTGAAACCTGAGGGGAAGCGAGAGCATCGAAGGGAACACCCGCGCCCCAATCCCAGGCAACGACCTCTAGCCGTGCAAACTGCGTGATTAGCGGATCGGCGTTCAATTGCTCGATGATGGTAAAAGCGGCGGCCCGTTCGGCCTCACAGTCACCAGGAGAGGACAAAAAGATTCGGAAGGTGCGCATGCTTGGACTACCTGGGACGGCTTTCGTAGTGGACCGTCATGCAAGGAGTTGGTACGGAGGAACCGTGCTGGTATTACGCACGGATGGACTGACTCGTGTAGGGTGTTGCCTCCAACGTAACCGTCCGGCCAACACGTCCACCTGATCCCCGAGTTTTAGGCCACGGGGTCTGCCTTTGTCGATTGTCAGCTACGAGGATCGAGCTTCCGCGCTAGATAGATCTACGGAAGCTCTGATGGCATCAATTACGTCTTGATCGAGTGCCATAACTGTCGTTGTGCTGATTTCAATCCGACTAATAATGTCTTCTCTCGGGCCCTGTTTCCAGGCAGCGCTTGCATAAAAAGCATCTTGAGATGCTTGGCGATGGCTCTCGCTTTCATAGGAGCGAATCAGGTGATAGCTGTCACAATCATGCAACGAGCAGCCATAAGAAACGACATCTATGCCAGCTTCTAGGTGAAGTGGAACACTTACACTCTGCATTATTTGATGAAAGTCCAATCCCGATCCTGGCTTTAAGGTGTACATCAGGATTTCCATAATTCGAGTCATTCCAAGTCTTCCATGTGAAGTTTCAAGATGAGCACCCGTTGGCCGCTGCGTAGCGACCCTGCGAAGAGCCAGTTCTTGCATCCAAGAGCCCACGCCCGGATCTGGTTCTCTGGCCAATTATTGTCAATGGGTACGGCCCCGTCATCAAGGTAGCACGCAGCGCTGCCCAGCGTTTCAGGCTGTAATCCAATGCGCTGATGACGGCTGAGGCTTCAGGTGCGAGATCACGCAGGGCAATCATCCGAGCATGCAGCATATCCATCACCGGTATCGCTTTTCTTGCCGCTTTCGACGCCGCAAATCCAGCTCTAGATCGTAGACTTCACGTTCGATTTCGTGAAGCAACTGGATATAACGCAGGGCCTATTCGACGAGTTGGCTCTTGGCGGTGGCATGCCGCTCGAAGGACTTGCGCCGCGCATGGGCCATGCAACCGATCTCGGTTACGTCGAGTTCAAAACTGGCGTTGTATTCGCCAAAATCGTCGCGCACCAGCTTGCCCTTCAAGTCTGACGGAAGGCACGTGCATGTTCTCCGGCGCGGCTGAGCCTGAAGTCGTAACGCTCCACACTCCTGTGACACTTGGCGCCACTGCAACGGGCATGTGCCGTGTATGTTGCCCGACCAAGGCTAAGGCTTTTTGGGATCGGAGCCGAAAGAACGGTCGACAATTGGGAGATACCGAAGAACCTGTTCGCGGTCGCTGTTCTTTTCAGTTTCGCTAAGTTCGGCGTACGGCGTAGCGATCTGGATTTCCCATCGCGCTACAAGGTCAGCAGGTATAAGCAAGGAGCCATCGGGATTCCGATGGCATTGCTGGTGCAGATAGTTCTGCCAATGAGCCCATCGTTCATGCTCGATCGCAGCCAATTCTTCGATCAGCGCCTCTCGGGAGCGCGATGGGCTTCTATTGGTCATTCCTACCTCTTAGATCAGACCCTTATTGACGAGACGCCAGTAGTGTTGCCCCAGTACCGTTAGCTTGCATGACTTGCTTTGCATAGCGGCATGCCACATGTGGGATACGCCGTGGGGGCGCACCAGGTTGACCTTCACATACCGCTGCAGAATCGCAAAGATAGCATTGTTCTGCGGGTCCGGCGGCGGAATGGACGGGTCGTCACGCTGCTCCTGCAGGCGTTCGGGTTCAAACGACGGATCGAGTTCAAACTCGAAGTCGGGGCTTGGGAAGTAGGTGGTCAGAGCCTGCAAGTCGGTCAGACTGATTGGCGGCGCCGACGTGCGCAGCGATACGAACGTTTTCACGTTCGTTTTGAAGACCGGGCGCTGAGCCCACGGTCCCAAGGACTGGTCGATGTGCGCATAAACACTGCCTGGCGTGACTTCTCCCAGTAGATTTGCTGCTGCACCTCCCAGCGCATCGACAAACAGGTTCGTGAAGACACCCGCTCCCCCACCTGGTACCTCCATCGCGTACTGGTCCGCCGTGGAGGCGGTCAGTATGGTCATACCTTCGTGGATTTCAGCGAGTGCACCGGTGTGAGCAGAGTTTCCTGCAATGCCGCTATGGCAACTGTCCAAGATGATGACTTTGTTTTTCGCTCCAGACTTACTAGCGATTGTCATCACCTCTGCCAAAGACAGGCCGTCATCACCAGTCCTGCAATCGCCGGCACACAGGAAACCACCTGTGTCTTCGATATAGCCGTGCCCGGCGAAGTAGAACAGTGCAATGGAAGAGTCGCCTTTGAACAGCTCTCGGACAGCATCTTTGAGCTCTTGGCGAGTCACGATATCGTGCGGTCCGGTCCCCGTTATGACCCGAGGTGTGGGGAAGTTGACAGTTCCATCCGCGTTACGCTCCAGCGCGGCCTTGACCGAATGGGCGTCGTTGACACATCCGCTGAGGGGGTTGATATGTTGGTAATGATCAATTCCGACGATCAAAGCCTTGCGCATAGAGGCCGCCTACTTCAGAGGGAATCGATGAAGTCGTTGATGTTCTTGTCGTTCCAGGCATAGGTGCTTACGCCCGTGATCTCTGTGCGGTCATCCGAGTATGCCCAGATTCCGCGGATCGGCTTCTTCTCCTCCTTGGCGCAGTCGATTTCCCACTTTTGCCCCTCAGAGGTTTTGGAGTTCTTGCTCACCAAGACAATGACGCCATCAGAACGTTTGATTCGGGTACGGACTTTATCTTTCCAGCCACTGTCGTAAGCTTCTTTGACGGACATATCGATGAACTCGAACGGCTTTCGCGGACTCAGCGATTGCCCTTTGAGGAAATCCCGCTGCCGTTCGTCTTCGATAGCGAAAGCAATGAACACCACTTTTTTATCAGCCATTATTCGTCTCCATGAATTGATGTTGCTGTCGGTCGTTAAGCAAGAAACCAAATCGGCTAGCGGGGAGCCCCCAGCCCATTTTTAGTTGGTCCTTGTCGATGGGTATTCTACAAATGCTGCTTCCGAAAAGCTGGAAAACAGCCCGCTTCCTGAAAATTCAGATTTTCCCTACAAAAGAGATTCATTGAAATCATATATATCAATGACTTATAAGCCCCTTGTGGCGGTCGCCTCAGGGCCGGACGCTGGTGGCCTTCGGCACCAAACCGAAACCAATTGGGACAGGCAGACGACTACTCCTCCAGGTTTGAAGCAGATCACGCCCGAAAGCTGGCCAGCTGTGGACCAGCCGTAGATCCGACGAAACGCCAACCAATTGGATACTCAGCGCCAAACGAACTGGACAGTGGCACCATACTGGACACCACCGTCAGTCCGAATGCGACCGAGTTCGACCCGGGGGCTTTTGCCATGCTAGATGCGGCATCATTCTTCGAAGATCCAGCGCCGGGCGAAGAGGCCCCTCCCACCCACCGCCGCCCTAGTGCGATGTCCCAAGCCGCACACACCCAGATCACCCACCCGTTGAGGGCTCAGTCTGGGAGGCGCTATTTCCCTTCAAGGTTAGCCAAGGCCTTGTGCGCACTACGCGTAGCCGCCTCCAGCCCGACCGTCGCTATCGACTCAACAGGAGAAAGCCCCCCAAGACGCTCCAGCGGCGTGGAGAGAGCTTGGTAGACCCTCCAGGAATCGACATCCTCTGCCTGCTTCAACAGCGTGCGGGTCAGATCTTGGCACTCTGGATCCAATTGCCAATCAGGGATGCGCTGCCCCCTGTTGCCCAAACTTAGCGTGAGCAGCCGTTTGGCCTTGATATCCCGATTGACCTGATCACGCGACTTTCCTGCCAGTCTTGCGAACGTAATCACGGGCAGATTGTGCGGTGATTCGTAGACCTCGAGCATGGCAACGCGCTCGCGTTGAATTGGTGAAAGCTCTGGCTCTACCGGATCAATCGGAGTGACTGGCACAGGCACGGCTGGCAACCGGAATACGGTAGCAACGTCATCCGTATTGTTTACAAGGTGGGAGTTGGTCAGCGTCAGCGACTCAGCAACCGGGATCGGGGGCGTCGCCGGTGCCGGGATCAGGTTCGGTATCTGGCCGGACGATCCCAGTGGCACTCCCTTCAACTGAATGGTCAGGCGTGTTGTGGCAGCTTCAGTCAACCCACGCTCCAAGAGATCGAGTCGATCAGACCAATCCTGCATCATGTGCCGCCGAGGCTCCACGTATTCGGCGTGGTTGTACGAAGCGCTGACCTTATCGGGATCTGAGTGTGAAAGCTGCGCATCCACCCAGATCTTCGGATAGCCGATTTCATTGAGCGCCGTAGAGATCGTTGCTCGAATACCATGCCCCGTCAGCAACCCGGCATAGCCCATGCGCTGCAGAGCGGTGTTGAGCGTGTTTTCACTGATCCGCTTCTTCAGGTCGCCGCGACCTGCCAGCAGGTATTTCTGCGCAGGCTTCATCTGAGCGATAAGGTACCGCACGACTTCTTGTGCTTGCAGGGACAGCGGGACAATGTAGGGGGGAATATCCTCTGGTTGTTTGCCGTCCCTATTGATCTCCAGTTGCAGCTGCTTGACGATTTCCGGCGGGATGACCCAGAGACCTTGGTCCAAGTGGAATTGGTCAGGCGTCGCTAGGCGAAGCTCTCCCGTACGGACGCCAGTCAACATCAGCAACCGCAGCCCCAGTTGAGTTTGCAACAGTCCCGTGTAGGCGCGGAGCTTCTGCAGCATTTCGGGCAGTCTGCCCATGCGCAGGAAGGGGTTGTGTTGGACAGGGGGCTTAGGTGCCGCCACCACATCAAGATCAGACGCCGGATTCTGCTCAAGGTTCGGAACCTTAACCAGGGCGTAGCGGAACATCTGGTAGAGCCAGGTTCGACACTTCTCGGCCGTTGTAAAAGCCCCACGACGTTCAACCTTCTCAAGGACGTCCAGCAAGTCTGGACGCTTGAGCTCATAGACAGATCGAGGCCCAAGGGTCGGAAGAATGTCCTTGAGGAAGATTCGCTGGATCTGCTCCTGCGTGCTTTGACGGCCCGCCTTCAGACTCTTCTTGCGAAACTCGAACCACTGCTCGAACACCTTCTGGAAGGTGTGATTCTCAGCAAGCAAGGCGCGCCTGCGGTCCTGGTTTCGTTGCTTGCGGGGATTGATGCCGCGGGCAACCAATTCACGAGCTACGTCGCGACGAGTCCGGGCTTCTTTGAGGGAGATTTCGGGGTAGGTGCCAAGAGACAGCCGTTTCTGCTTGCTGTTCCAGGAATACCGAAAGTGCCAGCTTTTGTTGCCTTCGGGTGATACGGCCAAGGCAAGGCCATCAGTGTCGCCGAGCGTGTATGCCCGACCAAGGGCTTTGGCCTGCCGAACGGTGGTATCGGAAAGTGCCATGTCCAACTCCTCTGTACCTGGTTCAGGAACAGATGGTCGACATGTCGCCCGCTGCCATACAGCAACAATACGCTCCAGCCCGCGTCCGTATTGATGGACTAAAAAATGGACTAAAAAGCGCTGGCTGGTGCTGGATTCCAGTGGAAAGCACTGGAATGAAAAAAGGGGCTTTCGCCCCTTCTTTCAATGACTTACAGACCTCAGTGGAATTCCAAAGAACTCTGTAGATCAAAATTTGGAGCGGGAAACGAGACTCGAACTCGCGACCCCGACCTTGGCAAGGTCGTGCTCTACCAACTGAGCTATTCCCGCGTCTTGGTGGTGTGCATTCTATAGAAATTCGAAACTGCGTCAACCCCTTGATTCAAAAAAGTTTTATTTCTTTTCCACATCGGTCTTCAGATGCGGCCAGGCAGCGCGCAGGTACTGCAGCATGGACCACAGGGTCAGCCCTCCTGCGATCAGCAACAGGGCATAACCCAGCAGCACCCAGAAAGTGAAGGCCGGCGGGTTGGCCAGCAGGATCACCAGCGCCAGCATCTGCGCGGCGGTTTTCCATTTGCCCATGTTGGATACCGCTACTTGCGCGCGGGCACCCAGTTCGGCCATCCACTCGCGGAGGGCGGAAACGACGATTTCACGTCCGATGATCACCGCCGCCGGCAGGGTCAGCCACAGGTTGCCGTGCTCTTGCACCAGCAGTACCAGGGCCACCGCCACCATCAACTTGTCGGCCACCGGATCGAGGAAGGCCCCGAACGGCGTGCTTTGCTCCAGACGCCGCGCCAGGTAGCCATCGAGCCAGTCGGTGGCCGCGGCAAACGCGAAGACGGAACTGGCGGCCATGTAGCTCCAGTTGTAAGGCAGGTAAAACAGCAAAATGAAGATCGGGATGAGCAGAACGCGTAGAACGGTGATCAGATTAGGGATATTCATCGGCACAACTGGCTACGAGGTGAGTTGGCAATCTACTCGAAAAAGACAGCAGATGAGCTAGGCACGGCCATTCTACGGGCTTCTCGCACAGCGTGTCTAACACTGTTCCAACACGTTGAACCCCTCGAAAGCGCAACTTCCCGGGGCCTGCGCGAGCAGGACAAGACTCAGTTCGCAAACCTGCTGGAACCATCATCTGTAGACGTAGTGCGGCGGCCATACAGATTTTCCAGCCAGACTCTCAGCCTTCGCCAGACTCCATCCAAGTTCAGAATCGTCCTAAAGCCTTGCCCATCGCCGCTTGCTAGGTTTGCGGGGCTCTACAAAGAGCCTCGCGGATCAGTCAACGCAGGGACGATAAAATGCTCTCTTCTGCTCGCCTGGGCGACAAACACCTCTGCCCTCTTCCCGGTCACGGCACGACACCTATTGCTTGCGCTTCTGGTGACATCAACATCAACTTCATGGGAGCAGCCCGTGTGGGAGACACTTGCGGTTGTGGCGCGGTCATCACCACGGGGTTTCCCTCGATCATTCTGAATGGTCGTCCCATGGCCCATTTAGGGAGCCCCACCAGCCACGGCGGGACAATCATCACAGGGTCGGGTGATACTTTCGGTGGCTTTGTCATGGGGCCCGCTCCTGGGGCTGCCATCATCAACTTCGCAGCACTCGGCGTGTTTCGCCCGGATGGCTCGGTGGACGATGAAAAGATGGCGACCTTGTTGGCTGACCCGAAGCTGACCGAGAAGGCTAAGGATGCGAATGCTTTGGTCGATCCTAACGGGGCCCCTAAGGCGCCTGAGGAGCAGCCAGAGGAGAAGGTTTGTACCGACCCCGACCGCATGGAGGAACTGGCGAATTACATTGCCGATGAGATGAACCGCAACATCAACAGCCCGTCTGTGCGGCAAATGAAAGACTTGAATAGCTTTGACCCCGCAGCAGAAACAAGGAAATACGCGGAACTGCCCTTTTACATGCGCTTCGCTCTTGAGCCAGACTTCTACAGCTTGGCGCTGGGGAAGAAAGCGAAAGCTTTTGCTATCTGGACTGAGCGCGTCGGTCAGAACAGGCCATGGGACCATAAGCCAATACTGCAAAAACTCTTTGGTGAATACCCTTGGCATAAGCAAGGGGCCTATGAATATTTCTACGATATCTGGTCGAACATCCACTACGGATATGTGGGTGTCGCAGGTGGGCTTTCTGAGAGTGTCTTATTGGACGGTGCTGGTGTAGAGCAAATCGGATCAGACACTTGGCGCTTCATCAAAAACCCTAAGAGGTTTGATGGCCCGCAAAGGACCAAGGGTGTTGAAGGTATGCGCGCATGGGATGATGTACCCGATAGGGTCTCGATCATTATCGGGATGAGCCTATACAAGGAATACCCAAATGGTGGCCTTACAGGGAAGATCATTATGGACAAAGTGCTGGCAGTCCCCATAAGCGACTGGGCGAAAGGGGTTCAACCACATGTCTGCAAGTGAGAAAAAGCTCTACTTAGGGCGGTGGATTACAGGATTCGTTTGCTTCCTTATTGCATGCTGGTATTTGGCTTTACCAAGGGTCGTCATTTACTACTCAGGCGATGGCTCAAAAGCATTCAAATACGTCTTCAATACGCAGCATTCAATATTTCGACGGGACTTGATGCCGGGAGAGACAACCGGTGATGCAGGGCATATTTTCCCCGATAGGGATTTCTTTATGATGTTCGATTGGTGGGCCGACACGACCCCGCCCCGGTGTATCTACATCACACCAAAGCGGTGGAGGACAATGGACATTTACCTTGATGGGAGCGGTAAGATCGACACCACTAAAACAGGCACTGATGTTATTGCCCGCCTGAAACAGTGTCCCGGTCAGCCTGACCCTTTCCGCCCCTGAACTCTCCCCTACTCGCTATGCAAGTTCGCATAAATCAACTCAGCGAGCTTTTTACTGATCCCCGGTGCCTTGGCGATCTCGTCGATGCTTGCGCGAGACAGCTCCTGCAATCCGCCAAAATGCTTCAGCAGGTCGCGACGGCGCTTGGGACCGACGCCGGCCACGCCTTCGAGGGTCGAGGTGCGGCGGGTCTTGCCGCGGCGCGCACGGTGGCCGGTGATTGCGAAACGGTGGGCTTCGTCGCGGATCTGCTGGATCAGGTGCAGCGCCGGTGAATCGCCCTTGAGGGTGAACTCATGGGCGGCATCGTTGAGGTAGAGGGTCTCGAAACCGGCCTTGCGCGTCGCGCCCTTGGCCACCCCCAGCAGGATCAGGTCGGGCACCGCCAGCTCGTTGAGCACGTCGCGGGCCATGGACAGCTGGCCCTTGCCGCCGTCCACCAACAGGATGTCCGGCAGTTTGCCCTCGCCGTCCTTGAGCTTGCTGAAGCGCCGGGTCAGGGCCTGGTGCATCGCCGCATAGTCGTCGCCGGCGGTGACGCCTTCGATGTTGTAGCGTCGGTAATCGGACTTCAGCGGACCTTCCGGGCCGAACACCACGCAGGACGCCACGGTCGCCTCGCCGCTGGAGTGGCTGATGTCGTAGCACTCCAGGCGTTGCGGCGGTTCGTCCAGGTTCAACACTTCGGCCAGGGCTTCGAAACGTGCAGCCACATGCTGGCGGTTGGCCAGGCGCGCGCCCAGGGCCTGCTCGGCGTTGGTTACCGCCAGCTGCTGCCAACGCGCCCGCGTGCCACGTACCCGGTGGCTGATGCTCAGCTCGCGGCCGCGCAAGGCCTGGATCGCGGTGATCAGGGTCGGGAAGTCTTCGTGGACCACGTTGACGATCAGCTCGCTGGGCAGGTCGCGCTCCGGGCTGCTGAGAAAGTACTGGCCGAGGAACGCCGACATGACCTCGGCCACGTCCTCCTCGATACCCACCTGGGGAAAGAAGTTCTTGCTGCCCAGCACCCGGCCGCCACGCACGCTGATCAGGTGCACGCAGGCGCCGCCCGGGTTGACGAAGGCCGCCACCACGTCCACATCGCCGCTGCCACCTTCCATGCTCTGCTGGTCCTGCACCCGCCGCAGCAGGGAAATCTGGTCACGCAGCTCGGCGGCTTTCTCGAAGTCCAGGGTACTGGCCGCCTGCTCCATGCCGGCCGACAGTTCATCGGTCAGGGCATTGCTGCGCCCTTCGAGGAACATCACAGAGTGGCGCACATCTTCGGCGTATACCTCGGCCTCCACCAGGCCGACGCACGGTGCCTTGCAGCGCTTGATCTGATACTGCAGGCACGGCCGGGTGCGGTTCTTGTAGTAGCTGTCCTCGCACTGGCGGACCATGAAGGTCTTTTGCAGCAGGCTCAGGCTCTCGCGAATGGCCCCGGCGCTGGGGTACGGGCCGAAGTACTTGCCCTTCTGCTTTTTCGCCCCGCGATGGATGCTGAAACGCGGAAACTCACCGTCCGAGAGAAACACATAGGGATAGGACTTATCGTCGCGCAACAGGATGTTGTACGGCGGCCGCCATTCCTTGATCAGCGTCTGCTCGAGCAGCAGGGCCTCGGTTTCATTGGCGGTGATGGTGGTTTCGATCTGCGCGATACGCCCCACCAGGGCGGCGGTCTTCGGCGCCAGGCCAGTCTTGCGAAAGTAGCTGGCCAGGCGGCTCTTCAGGTTCTTGGCTTTACCGACGTAGAGCAGACGTGCATCGTCATCGAACATGCGATACACGCCAGGACGGCCACTGCAGGTGGAAAGAAAAGCACTGGGATCAAACGGGTCGTTCATTGTCAGGCGCTGGCATCGACCATGCCGTGGCGAACCGCCAGCAACGTCAATTCGACATCACTGCTGATCGAGAGCTTCTCGAAGATACGGTAACGGTAGGTATTCACGGTTTTCGGAGACAGGCACAGCTTGTCGGAGATGATCTGCACTTTCTGGCAGCCGACAATCATCAGCGCAATCTGGATCTCGCGCTCCGACAAGGCGTCGAACGGCGATTCACTGGACGGCTGGAATGACTTGAACACCAGTTGCTGGGCAATCTGCGGGCTGATGTAACGCTGGCCGGCAAACACCAGACGGATGGCCTGCACCATTTCATTGAGGCCCGCGCCCTTGGTCAGATACCCCGCCGCACCCGCTTGCAGCAAACGGGTCGGGAACGGATCTTCTTCACACACAGTGACGGCCACGACCTTGATATCCGGGTGACTGCGCAACAATTTGCGCGTGGCTTCAAGACCGCCGATCCCGGGCATCTTGACGTCCATGAGGACCACATCGGGTTTCAATTCCCGGGCCTTGAGCAGGGATTCCTCCCCTGACTCGGCCTGGCCGACCACTTGCAGGCCATCGATGTCAGCCAGCATTCGTGTAATACCTGTACGAACGAGATCATGGTCATCGACTACTAGCACCCTAATCAAGCAGACACCTCGCGATTTGGTCTTATAGGTTGCCGGACACCTTAGCAAAAAAGCAGCGTGCTGACCTAATGACAAGCGCCATATAAAAAGCACCTGTTCAACAGGGGTATCCGGTGGCTGGTTAATGCACTGCGAACGCCCTGCCCTAAGGCTCTCGGGCGTCCGCCTTTCTTTTCATGAGGCTGGAAACCGAAAGCTCGGCAAGGGTATGGGTCAGGTGCCGGATCGCGTCCTGATCTTCCTTGTACAAGGCCCGATAACTGACGAGGATTTTCTCTTCGCTCTGGCTGAGGTTATCGGCCCTGGTCGGGGTCCGCCTGCCGGTCACTATATAAAGGACATCGACTCCTTTTGCCGCCACCCGGGACAAATAGTCCGCCTTGGGTACCCGGTCTCCACTTTCATATCTGCCTTGGGCATTGGCTTCCACGCCGCCAACTTCACCAAATTTCTTCTGCGACAACCCCAGGCGTTCCCTTTCCTGTCTTAACCGCGAACCGATTCCACTCATTTGGATGTATGATCCTTTTTTATGCACCCCTAGGGGTGTTACACCCTTCAAGCATTGAACAAATTTGAACGGTTTTGAACTATGCCCGGTATCCGCACTGCCGCACAAGCCAAGGCCTGGCTTGAACATCAAGGTAAATCGGTTCAACAGTTCGCCCGTGAACACGGGGTCGACCCAGCCACCACCTACCAGGTATTGGCCGGACGCAAGAAAGGACGACGCGGTGAGGCGCACAAAGTGGCGGTATTGCTGGGTATGAAAGACGGCATCATCCTCGCCGAGTCCGAGGGACCCGACCAGGAACCCGCCTGAGCCTCGCCTGTCGCCACACCGCTCGGAACGACCGCGCCGCGCACAGCAACCAGCGGCTACGCATCCGCGGCGCTGCTTCGCTCCATCCGCAGAAAACACTCATCTTCCCCGACCACCTTCAGCCCCATGCGCCCATAAAGCGCCTGCGCCGGGTTGTCCTTGAACACCGTCAACCGTAGCAGCCCACGCCGTTCGCCGCGCGCCATCGCCAGTACCTGTTCGATGACCCTGGCCCCGGCACCTTGCCCGCGAAACGCTTCGAGCACATGCAACTCGCGAATATACAAAGCCCTGGAATCGCGACTCAGGCTGACGAACCCCAGCACCCTGGCGCCCTGGCAGATCAGCAGGTTCTCCCGACCGGCCCAGGCCACATCGAAAGCTTCGTCCAGCCACAACAGATCGTGACGGATGTAATACCCCAGCATGCAGCTGCGGGTCAGGTCGCGGGCAAAAACCAGATCCTCCAGGGTGCTGGCCGGACGCAGTTGGAAACCGTTCAAGGCGCTTCGACCCTCAGTTGCTGGCCACTCCAGCGCCCGGCGGTGCGCCGGGCGATCAGCAACTCATCTCCAGTGCCCGCCGCGGTCACGATCAGCCCGCCATCCGGGCCCCAGATCGCGCTACGCCCGGCCGACACCCAGCCTCCGGTCGGCCCGCCGTGGTTGGCCATCAGCACCAGCATCGCGTGTTCCACGGCATAGCCCTGCAACAAGGCAGTGTCCGCGGCGTAGCCTTTTTCGCTGATCAGCACGCCGGCGGCATAGATTCCCGCACCGGACTGCGCCGCCGCACGTGCGTGGCTGGCCTGGGAGAAATCGGCGCACACCGCCAGGGCGACTTGGTCCTCGGCGAATGTGAGGTTCGCGCCCCCCGTGCCGGGGCTAAATACCTGCTCCTCGCCAGCATGCAGATGCTGCTTGCTGTACACCGCCAGCGAACCGTCGGCGGCCAGTAGCAGGGCGCCGATCAACAGCGGGCCCTCGGCCGACAGGCGGATGGGCATGCCCACCACCGCCGTCACCCCCAGCTCCCGGGCCAGGTCGCGCAACGGCTGCAACAGCGGGCTCTGCGGCAATAGCGCCAGCTCGGCCGCCAGCGCCGGTTCGTAACCGGTCAGGGACAGCTCGGGAAACACCAGCAATTGCACGCCCTGCTCCGCCGCGACGCGAATAAAGGCCTGGTGCCGGGCGATATTGCCCGGCAGGTCGCCGGCGATGGAAATCGATTGGGCGGCGGCAAGGGTCAGCGGGGTCATGATGGGTCCTGAACAAGCACAAATAAGGGCGTGGCGAGTGTGTCATAAAACCTCAAAGCGCTTAACTCATAGGCACTGACAGGCAAGCTAATAGGAATTTCTGATTGAACCGCGCCCCCGGCCTCTAGTAAGCTCGGCCCACTTCACGGAGAAACAGCATGTCGTCCCTCACCCTTTCCATGCATCGTCACACTGCCAGCGCCTCGCGCGTCGGTGCGGCTGCCTGGGTGAAAAACGCCTGCGCTCCAGCGAGCTTTTATTTTGGGTATTGGTTTAGCCACTGGCGCGCCTGATACCCAAACGGCGCCCACTTGAACGGGTCGCCTACCAGAGAAAATCTCACCCCCGGTCGGCCTCCCGACCGGGGGTTTTGTTTTTCTGGGCCAACGATTTTTAACCGCGACTTTCAGCAACACACCGAACTTACCGAGGATTCAAACCATGAACTACGCCACTTATTACCGTTACGACACCTGCTGCGCCTGGCGATTTAGCAGCCTCCGTTCGGGACAGCCTGCCGCCTCCGATCGGTCACCTACTGGTGGCAAACACACCTGCACAGCCAATCCGGCCAATTGTCGAACACCCCAGTAGGGCCGCGCGCGGGACACCACCCGCCGCCTGCCCAGGAAGCCTTGAATATGAACTCGTCCGTCTCCGCTCTGCCGCTGTCCACCCGCAACTGCGCCAACGAAACCCTGACCCAGCGCCTGCCCAGCTCGCTGGAGCTCAAGCAGCAACTGCCGCTCAGCCCGGCCCTCAGCCAGCAAGTCGCCGCCCATCGCCAGGCGGTGCGCGCCATCCTCAACGGTGAAGACTCCCGTTTGCTGGTGGTCGTCGGCCCCTGCTCGATCCACGATCCCCAGTCCGCCCTGGAATACGCCAGCAACCTCGCCAGCGTGGCCGCCGAGGTCAACGACGAACTGCTGCTGGTGATGCGCGCCTACGTCGAAAAACCCCGCACCACCGTCGGCTGGAAGGGCCTGGCCTACGACCCGCGCCTGGACGGCAGCGACGACATGGCCGGCGGCCTGACCCTGTCCCGTGAACTGATGCGTGAAATGCTCCGCCTGGGCCTGCCGATCGCCACCGAATTGCTGCAACCCATGGCCGCCGGCTACTTCGACGACCTGCTGAGCTGGGTCGCCATCGGCGCGCGCACCACCGAATCGCAGATCCACCGGGAAATGGCCAGCGGCCTGAGCATGCCCGTAGGCTTCAAGAACGGCACCGACGGCGGCGTCGGTATCGCCTGCGACGCCATGCGCTCGGCGGCGCACCCGCACCGCCACTTCGGCGTCGACAACCAGGGCCATCCGGCGGTGATCCAGACCCCGGGCAACCCGGACACCCATCTGGTGCTGCGCGGCGGCCATCGCGGCCCGAACTACGATCGCCAGAGCGTGGCCCAGATCCAGCACGACCTGCAGAAGCTGAAGATCCCGGCGCGGATCATGGTCGATTGCAGCCATGCCAACAGCGGCAAGGATCCGTTGCGCCAACCGGCGGTGTTCGACGAGGTATTGGAGCAGCGCCTGCAGGGCGATTCGTCCCTGGTCGGGGTGATGCTGGAAAGCCATCTGTTCGAGGGTTGCCAGCCCCTGAGCCCGACGCTGCGCTACGGGGTTTCGGTGACGGACGGTTGCCTGGGCTGGGACGCCACCGAGCAGCTGCTGCGTAGTGCTGCCCGGCAGTTGCGCAACGCCCGGCAAGACATTCCCGCTTCCGCCTGATCCCGCCCCGGTAGGAGCGAGGCTTGCCCGCGATGAACGATAACGCGGTGTAACTGACCCACCGCGTCGCCTGCATCGCGGGCAAGCCTCGCTCCTACAGATTAAGCACCTCGACCGGCCATCCTTTGCTGCAATGCCTTGACGGAACTTTGACGAGAAATAGGCCACACAATCCGGTAGGCTCACCACTTTCTTGAAAGGAGCAACTCCCATGGCCAAAGCCACCGCCCGTCATATCCTCGTTGCCAGCGAAGCCAAGTGCAACGAACTGAAAGCCGAGATCGAAGCCGGCGCCGACTTCGCCGAAGTCGCCAAGAAGAACTCCACCTGCCCATCCAGCCGTGACGGCGGCAACCTCGGCTCGTTCGGCCCAGGCCAGATGGTCAAGGAATTCGACACCGTGGTGTTCAGCGCCCCGGTCAACGTCGTGCAAGGCCCGGTGAAGACCCAGTTCGGTTATCACCTGCTGGAAGTGACCAGCCGCCAGGACTGATCCTGTCGCGATTTGCGTGAACGACGGCCCGCCCCTTGGTGGGCCGTTGTGTTTGGGCTACGGCCCGCGCTGGTCAGCAGCGCGCCGGTAGCGTACAAATCGTGGTCATCGATCACCCGGCTCTTAAGGCTGACAATGCGCCTGCTTTTCCCCTCCATGATCTTCACCGCCCTGGCCCTGCTGCTGGGGACCGCGAGTGCCGACGCCGCGCCGCAACACGCCCTGACCGTCTATGGCGAACCGGCCAAATATCCCGCTGGCTTCAGTCACTTCGCCTACACCAACCCACGGGCGCCCAAGGGCGGGAGCATGCGCCGCTCGGCCATCGAGATCGGCCGTTTCGACCATGTGTTGCCCTACATCGACAAAGGCATCGGCGTCTCGCAACTCGACGGCTACATCTACTCGCCCCTGGCCCAGCGCTCGCTGGAC
This sequence comes from Pseudomonas sp. B3G-3, assembly GCF_028640915.1. Lineage (NCBI taxonomy): Bacteria > Pseudomonadati > Pseudomonadota > Gammaproteobacteria > Pseudomonadales > Pseudomonadaceae > Pseudomonas > Pseudomonas sp. B3G-3. Next base: position 96,697 of record NZ_JAQZAB010000111.1, read on the forward strand.
GAGCCCTACACCGTCTATGGCCTGGTGGCAGAAAAGATGGAGCGCGCCGACGACGGCCTGTGGCTGCGCTTCTACCTCAACCCCAAGGCGCGCTTCGCCGACGGCAAGCCGATCACCGCCGCAGACGTGCGCTACACCTACAACCTGCTGATGACCCAGGGCAGCCTGCGTTACCGCACCCAGTTCGCCGACGTCAAGGACGTCGAGATCGAGTCGCCGCGGGTGATCCGCTTCGACTTCAAGAGCAATGAAAACCGCACCCTGCCCCTGGATATCGCGACCCTGCCGGTGCTCCCCGAGCATTGGTGGAAGAGCCGCGACTTCGCCGGCGGCGGGGGTTACGAAGCGCCCCTGGGCAGCGGCCCGTACAAGGTGAGCAAGGTCGACAACGGCAACAGCATCACCTTCACCCGCGATGCCGACTGGTGGGGCAAGGACCTGCCGGTCAGCCGCGGCCTGTACAACTTCGACCGCTTCAGCATCGAGTACTTCGGCGACACCGACGTCGCCCGCCAAGTGTTGCGCGGCGGCGCCTACGACTACAACCGTGAGTTCTCCGCCACCGGCTTCTCCATCGGCTACGACAGCCCGGCCCTGGACGACGGCCGCCTGCAAAAGGCCCACCTGGCCAAGCAGGCGCCGCAACCGGCCCAGGGCTTCGTGTTCAACCTGCAAAAACCGATGTTCCAGGACCGCCGGGTGCGCCAGGCCCTGGCCATGCTCTGGGACTTCGAGTGGAGCAACCGGCAGATGATGCGCGACCTGTATATCCGCCAGCAGAGCTTCTTTTCCAACAGCGCCCTGGCCGCGCGGGCGCTACCGGATGCCGAGGAACTGAAAATCCTCGAACCGCTGCGCGGGCAGGTCCCCGACGAAGTCTTCACCCAGGTCTTCGAGGCACCAAAAACCGATGGCAGCGGCCTGATCCGCGACAAGCAACTGCAAGCCCTGGCCCTGCTCGAAGCGGCCGGCTGGAAACCCGACGGCGACACGCTGGTCAACGCCGACGGCGAACCGCTGCGCTTCACTTTCCTCAACAGCCAGAACGGCATCGAGCGCCTGCTGCTGCCGTACAAGCGCAACCTGGCGCAGATCGGCATCACCCTGGAAATCCGCCGCATCGACGCCTCGCAGTACGTCAACCGGCTGATGGCCCGCGACTACGACATGATCGTCACCGGCTACCCGGTGACCACCTCGCCGGGGCTGGAGCTGTATAACTACTTCGGTTCGGCGGCGGCCAACGATCCCGGCTCGAGCAACCTGATGGTGCTGAAGAACCCGGCGGTGGACAGCCTGATCAGCGGCCTGGTCAAGGCCACCAGCCAGCCGCAGATGCTGAGCTACGCCCACGCCCTGGACCGGGTGCTGCAATGGAACTACTACTGGATCCCCAACTACTACCCGCCGGGCACCTCAACCGTGTGGTGGAACCGCTTCGGCATGCCGGCCATTCCCGCCAGCAATGACGAAGCCATCGAAAGCTGGTGGGAAATGAGCCGCACGCCCCTGACCAACGAGCAAATGGCGGCCGAGCGCGTCCAGCGCGGCAAGCCTGGAGGGCCGCACTGATGCTGGCGTATATCCTGCGGCGCCTGCTGCTGATCATCCCGACCCTGCTGATCATCCTGCTGGTCAACTTCGCCATCGTCCAGGCCGCCCCCGGCGGCCCGGTGGAACAGGCCATCGCCCGCCTGCAAGGCATAGGCGGTGGCGGCAACCTCGGCGGTTCGAGCGACGGCGTCAGCGGCAACTCGCGGGCCAGCCGTGGCCTCGACCCGCAGCTGATCAAGGACATCGAGAAACAGTACGGCTTCGACAAGCCGGCCCACGAGCGCCTGTGGCTGATGCTCAAGAGCTACGCGCAGCTGGACTTCGGCAAGAGCTTCTTCCGCGGTGCCACGGTCACCGAGCTGATCCTGCAGAAAATGCCGGTGACCATCTCCCTCGGGCTCTGGGCGACGCTGATCACCTACCTGGTGTCGATCCCCCTGGGGATCCGCAAGGCGGTGCACCACGGCAGCCATTTCGATATCTGGAGCAGCACCGCGATCATCATCGGCTACGCCATGCCGGCCTTCCTGTTCGCCATGTTCCTGATCGTGATGTTCGCCGGCGGCACTTCGCTGAACTGGTTCCCGGTGCGCGGGCTGGTCTCGGAGAACTTCGAGCAACTGAGCACCCTGGGCAAGGTCGTCGACTACTTCTGGCACCTGGTGTTGCCGGTGACCTCCCTGGTGATCGGCGGCTTCGCCACCCTGACCATCCTCACCAAGAACTCGTTCCTCAACGAAATCACCCGCCAGTACGTGGTCACCGCCCGGGCCAAGGGCCTGAGCGAACGCCGGGTGCTCTACGGCCATGTGTTTCGCAACGCCATGCTGCTGGTGGTCTCGGGCATTCCCCAGGCGTTTATCAGCGTGTTCTTCGCCGGCTCCCTGCTGATCGAGGTGATCTTCTCCCTCGACGGCCTCGGGCGCATGAGCTACGAGGCCGCGGTGTCGCGGGACTATCCGGTGGTGTTCGGCTCGCTGTTCATCTTCACCCTGTTCGGCCTGCTGATAAAACTCATCGGCGACCTGTGCTACACCCTGGTCGACCCGCGTATCGACTTCGCCGCGAGGAACGCCTGATGCTCAAGCTCTCCCCGCTGGCGCGCCGGCGCTTGGACCGTTTCAAGAAAAACCGCCGTGGCTGGTGGTCGCTGTGGCTGTTTGTCGGCCTGTTCCTCCTCACCCTCGGCGGCGAGCTGATCGCCAACGACAAACCCTTGGTGGTCAGCTACCAGGGCTCGCTGTATTTCCCGGTGTTCAAGCGCTACACCGAGCAGGAGTTCGGCGGCCAGCTGCCGTTCCAGGCCGACTACCGCAGCGACTACGTGCAAAAGCTGATCCGCCAGGACGGCGGCTGGCTGCTGTTCCCGCCGATCCCGTTCAGCGAAGACACGCCCAACTACGAGCTCAGCCGCCCGGCACCGAGCCCGCCGACCGCGGTCAACTGGCTGGGCACCGACGACCAGGCGCGGGACGTGCTGGCCCGGGTGATCTACGGCGCCCGGGTGTCGATCCTGTTCGCCCTGGCCCTGACCTTTATCAGCGCCCTGATCGGCATCGCCGCCGGCGCCCTGCAAGGCTATTACGGCGGCTGGGTCGACCTGCTGGGCCAGCGCCTGCTGGAGGTCTGGTCGGGGCTGCCGGTGCTGTACCTGCTGATTATCCTGTCCGGTTTCGTCGAGCCGAATTTCTGGTGGCTGCTGGGGATCATGGCGCTGTTCTCCTGGCTGGCCCTGGTGGACGTGGTGCGCGCCGAATTCCTGCGCGGGCGCAACCTGGAATACGTCAAGGCCGCCCGCGCCCTGGGCCTCAACGACCGCAAGGTGATCGTGCGGCACATCCTGCCCAATGCGATGAACGCCACCCTGAGCTACCTGCCGTTCATTCTCACCGGAGCGATTTCCACCCTCACCGCCCTGGATTTCCTCGGCTTCGGCATGCCGGCTGGCAGCGCGTCCCTGGGCGAGTTGATCGGCCAGGGCAAGCAGAACCTGCAGGCGCCCTGGCTGGGCCTGACGGCGTTTTTCACCCTGGCGCTGATCCTCTCGCTGCTGGTGTTTATCGGCGAGGCGTTGCGCGATGCCTTCGATCCACGTTCTTGAGCCATGTTCCTGAGCCACGTTATTGAACCAGGCGGATACTGAAATGACTGACAACCTGATTGAAATCCGCAACCTCAACGTCGCCTTCGGCGACCAGAAGGTGGTGCGCGACCTGTGCCTGGACATTCGCCCCGGCGAGTGCCTGGCCCTGGTCGGCGAGTCGGGGTCGGGCAAGTCGGTGACCGCCCATTCGATCCTGCAATTGCTGCCCGACTGCGACACCCTGAGCAGCGGCAGCATCCGCTACCGCGGCCAGGAGTTGCTCGGCGCCGATACACAGACCTTGCAGAAGCTGCGCGGCGACCGCATCGCCATGATTTTCCAGGAGCCGATGACCTCGCTGAACCCGCTGCACAGCATCGAAAAGCAGATCGGCGAAACCCTGCTGCTGCACAAGGGCCTGGGCGGCAAGGCGGCCCAGGCGCGGATCCTCGAGTTGCTACACCTGGTGGGCATCCAGAAACCCGAGGAACGGCTCAAGGCCTATCCGCACCAGCTCTCCGGCGGCCAACGGCAGCGGGTGATGATCGCCATGGCCCTGGCCTGCGAACCGGAGCTGCTGATCGCCGACGAACCGACCACCGCCCTCGACGTGACGGTGCAGCGCAAGATCCTGCTGCTGCTCAAGTCCCTGCAACAGCGCCTGGGCATGTCCCTACTGCTGATCAGCCACGACCTCAACCTGGTGCGCAGCATCGCCCAGCGCGTCTGTGTGATGAAGGCCGGGCAAATCGTCGAACAGGCGCCGTGCGAAACCCTGTTCACCGCGCCCAAGCACCCTTACAGCTGCGTGCTGCTCAACGCCGAGCCGGAAGGCGAAGCCCTGCCCCGGGACGAGCGCGAAGTGGTGCTGCAGGTGGACGACCTCAATGTGCAGTTCCAGATCGGCGGCGGTCTGTTCCGGCGCAAGCAATACCTGCGGGCGGTGGACGGCATCAGCCTGAGCCTGCAACGGGGCAAGACCCTGGGCATCGTCGGTGAGTCTGGATCGGGCAAGTCGACCCTGGGCCAGGCGATCCTGCGTCTGCTGGATTCCGAAGGCAGCATCCGCTTCCAGGGCGAGGCCCTCGACGGTCTCAACCAGAAGCAGCTGCGGCCGTGGCGCAAGCAGATGCAGGTGGTGTTCCAGGACCCGTTCGGCAGCCTCAGCCCACGGATGTCGGTGCAACAGATCATCAGCGAAGGCCTGGAAGTGCACAGCCACTCCACGGCCCAGCAATGCGAGCAGCAGGTGATCCAGGCACTGGAAGAAGTCGGCCTGGACCCGGCCAGTCGCCATCGCTACCCCCACGAGTTCTCCGGCGGTCAGCGCCAGCGCATCGCCATCGCCCGCGCCCTGGTGCTCAAGCCGGCGCTGATCCTGCTGGACGAACCCACCTCGGCCCTCGACCGCACGGTGCAGAAGCAGGTGGTGGCTCTGCTGCGCCAGCTCCAGGAGCGGCATGGCCTGACCTACCTGTTCATCAGCCACGACCTGGCCGTGGTCCGCGCCCTGGCCCACGACATGATCGTGATCAAGGACGGCAAGGTGGTCGAACGCGGCCCCAGCCACGAAGTGTTCGAAGCGCCGCAGCATCCCTACACCCAGGAACTGCTGGCCGCCGCCCACCCGGCCTGACCCTGCATTCTCCTGCAGGAGCGAGGCTTGCCCGCGATAGGCTCTACGCGGTGTGCCTGCAATACCGCAGCGCCTACATCGCGGGCAAGCCTCGCTCCTACAGAAGCACAACCCTGTAGCCGCTGCCGCAGGCTGCGATCGACCGGAACGGTCGCGACGTACTCAAGATCGCTGAAGGTCCTCCGGCCCTTATCGCAGCCTGCGGCAGCGGCTACAGGGATAGCGTCAACCCTGATGGTCGCGTCGCCGTGAAGATTCCCGGCATAATCGGCGCCGCGCTCCCTTCAGGACCTTCCCCATGAACGACACCGAAAGCCTCAAGGATTACCAGCGGGTTCGCCAACTGGCGATCCGTTCGCTGTTCGAGATCATCGAGCAATCCAGCGAGGGCACGGTGATCGTCGACCGCGACGCCAATATCGTCTGGATGAACGAGCGCTACGCCCGGCGCTTCGGCCTGGAGTCGGCGGCGTTCGCCATCGGCAAGGCCTGCGAAAGCGTGATCCCCGGCAGCCTGCTGCGCGAAGTGGTGCGCACCGGGCGGCCGATCCTGCTGGACATGCAGGACACCCCCAAGGACCCGCTGGTGGTGATGCGCCTGCCGATCCACGACGATGCCGGGGCGGTGATCGGCGCCATCGGCTTTGCCCTGTTCGACGAGTTGCGCAGCCTGTCGCCGATGCTCAAGCGCTACCTGAGCATGCAGGAAGAACTGGCCTCGACCCGCTCGCTGCTGCGGGCGCGGCAGACCAAATACAACTTCGCCCACTTCATCGGCACCAGCGCCGCCAGTCTGGAAGTCAAACGCCGCGCCCGGCGCAGCGCCAGCGCCGACTCGCCGGTGCTGCTGCAAGGCGAGACCGGCACCGGCAAGGAGCTGCTGGCCCAGGCCATCCACGCCGCTTCGCCACGGGCGCACAAGGCCTTTGTCAGCATCAACAGCGCGGCGATTCCGGAAACCCTGCTGGAAGCCGAGTTCTTCGGCACCGCCCCCGGCGCCTTCACCGGCGCCGACCGCAAGGGCCGCGCCGGCAAGCTGCAGATCGCCCAGGGCGGCACGCTGTTTCTCGACGAGATCGGCGACATGCCCCTGCCCCTGCAAAGCAAGCTGCTGCGGGTGCTGCAAGAGAAAGAGTTCGAGCCGGTGGGCTCCAACGAGGTGATCCAGAGCGACGTGCGGGTGATCGCCGCCACCTCCACCGACCTCGAAGCGGCGATCAAGCGCGGCGAATTCCGCGCCGACCTGTACTACCGCCTCAATGTGCTGCCGATCCAGGTGCCGCCGCTGCGCGAACGCCTGGACGACCTGCCGGCGCTCAGCGAAGCCATCCTCGAAGAACTGCGCAGCCAGCACGAACTGACCCCCGATGCCCTGGCCCTGCTCGGCCAGCACGCCTGGCCCGGCAATATCCGCGAACTGCGCAACGTCCTGGAACGCGCCGCCCTGCTCAGCGACGACCTGATGCTCAATGCCGGCGACCTGCGCGCGGCCATCGGCACCTTCAGCCCGGTGCCGCGCGCGGCCAGCGCCCAGGCCGCCGAGGTGCAGCCCAACGAAACCTTCGCCGCGGCGCGGGAGCGCTTCGACCGCCAGGTGATCGAGACGGCCCTGGCGCACTGTGGCGGCAAGGTGGTGGAAGCCGCGGCGCGCCTGGGGCTGGGGCGCTCGACTTTGTACAAGAAGATGGCGGCGCTGGGGATTGAAGAGTCTCAATAAAGAGACATGCATCTCCATACAGAGAAAGAGCCAGCGCTACGCGCTGATCGCGGGCAAGCCTCGCTCCTACAGAAGCATATAAGTGCGTCTGTAGGAGCGAGGCTTGCCCGCGATGACGCCCTTTCAGCCACCAAAAGTCTCAAAACAGAGACACAACATCACTCATCCTCTCAAAAATCATACAAATATCCTTATTTATCAAATACTTAACCATCTGGCACAAAACTCGCTATAGCCCCGCCCACACCCGCAACACCCTACAAAAATAACAATCCTGGAGAGACACACCATGAGTGTGATCATTGCCCTAGCAGCCCTCGCGCTGCTGATGTTGGCTGCTTACCGTGGCTACAGCGTTATCCTCTTTGCCCCCATCGCCGCCCTCGGCGCCGTCCTGCTCACCGACCCGTCCGCCGTGGCACCGGCCTTCACCGGCGTGTTCATGGAGAAGATGGTCGGCTTCATCAAACTCTACTTCCCGGTGTTCCTGCTCGGCGCGGTGTTCGGCAAGCTGATCGAGCTGTCGGGCTTCTCCCGTTCCATCGTCGCGGCGGCCATCCGCCTGCTCGGCACCCGCCAGGCGATGCTGGTGATCGTGCTGGTCTGCGCCCTGCTGACCTACGGCGGCGTCTCGCTGTTCGTGGTGGTGTTCGCGGTCTATCCGTTCGCCGCGGAGATGTTCCGCCAGAGCAATATCCCCAAGCGCCTGATCCCGGCAACCATCGCCCTCGGCGCGTTCTCCTTCACCATGGATGCCCTGCCCGGCACCCCGCAGATCCAGAACATCATCCCCAGCACCTTCTTCAACACCACCGCCTGGGCCGCGCCCTGGCTGGGAGTGATCGGCACCATTTTCGTGTTCTGCGCCGGCATGCTGTTCCTGCAGCGCCAGCGCAACAAGGCGCACAACGCCGGTGAAGGCTACGGCAGCGACCTGCGCAACGAGCCGGAAACCGCCGCCGACATCCAGCTGCCCAACCCCTGGATCGCCCTGTCGCCGCTGTTGCTGGTGGGCCTGATGAACCTGCTGTTCACCCACTGGATTCCCCTGTGGTACGGCAAGACCCACAGCCTGGCCCTGGCCGGCATGGCCGCCCCGGTGCAGACCGACGTCGCCAAGCTCACCGCCATCTGGGCGGTCCAGGCCGCCTTGCTGGTGGGCATCATCATGGTCCTGGTGTTCGGCTTCTCGGCCATTCGCGGCAAGCTGGCCGAGGGCAGCAAGAGCGCGGTCAGCGGCGCCTTGCTGGCGGCGATGAACACCGCTTCGGAATACGGCTTCGGCGCGGTGATCGCTTCCCTGCCGGGCTTCCTGGTGCTGTCGGACTGGCTGAAAAGCATCCCCAACCCGCTGGTCAACGAAGCTATCACCGTGACCCTGCTGGCCGGCATCACCGGCTCCGCCTCGGGCGGCATGAGCATCGCCCTGGCGGCCATGTCGGAGACTTTCATCAGCGCCGCCCATGCCGCCAACATCCCCCTGGAAGTGCTGCACCGCGTGGCCGCCATGGCCAGCGGCGGCATGGACACCCTGCCGCACAACGGCGCGGTGATCACCCTGCTGGCGGTCACCGGGCTGACCCACCGCCAAGCCTACAAGGACATTTTCTGCATTACGCTGATCAAGACCCTGGCCGTCTTCGTCGTGATCGCCACTTTCTACGCCACCGGCATTGTGTGAGGTATTCATGAGCAATCTTGCGGGCAAGACCGCCCTCGTCACCGGCTCCACCAGCGGCATTGGCCTGGGGATAGCCCTGAGCCTGGCCAAGGCCGGCGCCAACCTGATCCTCAACGGCTTCGGCGATGCCTCGACGGTGATCGCCGAGGTCGCGCGCCTCAATAAGGACAGCGGCGGCAAGGTCGGCCATCACCCGGCCGACGTCAGCGACCCGGCGCAGATCGCCGACATGCTCGCCTACGCCGAGCGCGAGTTCGGTGGCGTCGACATCCTGGTCAACAACGCCGGCATCCAGCATGTGGCGGCGGTGGAGGAATTCCCGGTGGAGCGCTGGGACTCGATCATCGCCATCAACCTGTCGTCGGTGTTCCACAGCACCCGCCTGAGCCTGCCGGGCATGCGCGCCAAGGGCTGGGGGCGGATCGTCAATATCGCCTCGGTGCATGGCCAGGTCGGCTCGGTGGGCAAGGCCGCCTATGTGGCGGCCAAGCACGGGGTGATCGGCCTGACCAAGGTGGTCGGCCTGGAGACCGCCACCAGCAACGTCACCTGCAACGCCATCTGCCCGGGCTGGGTCCTGACCCCGCTGGTGCAGAAACAGATCGACGACCGCGCTGCGGCCGGTGTCGACCCGCAACAGGCGCAGCACGACCTGCTGGCGGAAAAACAGCCGTCCCTGGAGTTCGTCACGCCTTCGCAGCTGGGCGAGTTGGTCCTATTCTTGTGCAGTGAGGCCGGCAGCCAGGTGCGTGGCGCGGCGTGGAATATCGACGGCGGCTGGCTGGCGCAATAAACGCGACCCCTGTAGCCGCTGCCGAAGGCTGCGATAGGTCCGAAGGACCTCCGCGACCTTGAGACCGCCACGACCGTTCCGGTCGATCGCAGCCTGCGGCAGCGGCTACAGAGTTGGAACAGCTTTGTGTGTGCAGCAGAAAAACAAGAGGCCACCCATGTCCGAATTACTCTGGCAACCCAGTGCCGAGCGCATCAGCAAGACCCGCATGGAAGCCTTCCGGCGCTTGATCAATCACCGTTACGACCTGGACATCGATGACTACCCCGCCCTGCACCAATGGAGTATCGAGCAGCGCGAAGCCTTCTGGCAGGCCATAGTCGATTTCTTCGATGTCGAGTTCCATGCGCCCCCCAGCGCGGTGCTGATCGAAGGCAGCAATATGCCCGCCGCCCAGTGGTTCCCCGACGCCACCCTGAACTTCGCCGAACACCTGCTCAAGCGCCGTGACGACGGCGTCGCGGTGGTGGCGATCAACGAGGACGGCCAGCGCGAACAGCTGACCTACAATCAGCTGGCGGCCCATGTCGCCGGCCTGCAACACAGCCTGCGGGCCGCCGGTGTCGGCCTCGGCGACCGGGTCGCCGCCTGCATGCCCAACACCTGGCAGGCCCTGGTGGCCATGCTCGCCACCACCAGCCTCGGCGCCGTCTGGTCCAGCTCCTCGCCGGACTTCGGCACCCAGGGGGTGATCGACAGGTTCGGCCAGATCGAACCCAAGGTGCTGATCACCTGCGCCGGCTACCGCTACGCCGGCAAACAGATCGACCAGACGGCCAAGGTCAACGAAATCCTCGAACGCCTGCCGTCCCTGCAACAGCTGATCATCGTGCCGTACGCGCGGCCCGAAGCCCGCGCCGAAGACTTCCGCACCTCGGCCAGGGTCGCGCTGTGGGACGACTTCTACCGCCCCGGCGGCGAGCCGCAGTTCGTCGCCGTGCCCTTCGCCCACCCGCTGTACATCCTCTATTCCAGCGGCACCACCGGCGTGCCCAAGTGCATCATCCACAGTACCGGCGGCGTGCTGTTGCAGCACCTCAAGGAGCACGGCCTGCACACCGACCTGCACGCCGGCGAAGTGCTGTTCTACTACACCACCTGCGGCTGGATGATGTGGAACTGGCTGGTCTCCGCCCTGGCGGTGGGCGCCACGGTGCTACTGTACGACGGCTCGCCGTTCCACCCGGCGCCCGAACACTTGATCGACCTGATCGACCAGGAAGGCATCAGTGTTTTCGGCACCAGCCCCAAGTACCTGGTGGCCCTGGAAAAGGCCGGCATCGAGCCACGCCAAAGCCATTCCCTGGCCAGCCTCAAGACCCTGCTCAGCACCGGCTCGCCGCTGTCGCCGCAGAGCTTCGACTACGTGTACCGGGCGTTCAAACAGGACCTGTGCCTGGCCTCGATGTCCGGCGGCACCGATATCATTTCCTGCTTCATCATCGGCAACCCGCTGTTGCCGGTGCACCGTGGCGAAATGCAGGGCAAGGGCCTGGGCATGGCGGTGGAGGTGTGGAACGACCAGGGCCAGGCGGTGATCGGCGAAAAGGGCGAACTGGTCTGCACCCGGCATTTCCCGGCCATGCCCATCGGCCTGTGGCATGACCCGCGGCACGAGAAGCTGCGCGCCTCCTACTTCAGCCAGTTCCCCGGGGTCTGGGCCCAGGGCGACTACGCCGAGCAACTGGCCCATGGCAGCTGGCTGATTCACGGCCGCTCCGATGCCGTGCTCAACCCCGGCGGCGTGCGCATCGGCACCGCGGAAATCTACCGCCAGGTGGAGAAACTCGAACAGGTCCTGGAAAGCCTGGCCATCGGTCAGCAATGGGACAACGACGTGCGGGTGGTGCTGTTCGTCCGCCTGCAGGACGGCGTGCAACTGGACGATGCCCTGCAGGAGCAGATCCGCCAGGTGATCCGCGCCAACACCACGCCCCGCCATGTGCCGGCGAAGATCCTCGCGGTCAGCGACATTCCCCGGACCATCAGCGGCAAGATCGTCGAACTGGCGGTGCGCAACGTGGTGCACGGCCTGCCGGTAAAAAACACCGACGCCCTGGCCAACCCCGAGGCGCTGGAGCAGTTTCGCGATCGGGTGGAATTGCGCAGCTAGGCCTTGGGGGCCCTATCGCGGGCAAGCCTCGCTCCTACAGAAGAGTCGTG